>JADKKK010000002.1:0-300000 GCA_016720545.1 Myxococcales bacterium | reverse complement strand
GGCCCGGCTCGACGCGCACGGCGCGGAGGCCGCGCTCGATGTGGCCACGACGACGAACTTCGCCGCAGAGAACGCGGTCCGCGCCGAAGAGGCCGCGATCTCGCGGGCTCGCGATCGCATCGCCGCGCTCGCTCGGCGCGAGGCGGAGGCCGAGGCCGAGCTCGCCACCGTGTGCGCGCAGCGAGGCCCTCGGCCGAGAGCTCGAGCACGTCTCGACCGAGCTCGACGCGCTGCGCGAGCAAGAGGCCGAGCAGGCCGAGCAGGCCGAGGACGAGGGCGCGCGGCTCGCCGAGATCGTGGCGGAGCAAGAGCGCGCGAACCGCACCGTCACCGAGCACCGCCAGCGCGTCGCGCAGACGCAGGCGCAGATCGCGAGCGGCGAAGCGAAGCTCGAGGGCTTCGAGCGGCGCAAGTCGGAGACCACCCAGCGCCACGAGAAGCGCGTGTTCGAGCGGGCCGAGCTCGAGCTCGCCGCGGCCGAGCTCGCCGCGCGGGTCGACCTCCTCACCGCCGAGGTCACCGGCACGCGCGAGGGCAAGCTGCTCTCGAGCGAGGAGAAGGGCGCCCTCGAGACGCGCCTCGGGGAGCTACGCCAGGACATCGTCGCGAGCGAGCGACGGCTCGACGAGGCGAAGCACGACGCGCAGAAGAAGCGCTCTCGGCTCCACGCGTTGGTCGAGATCCAGGCGAAGCTCGAGGGCGTGGGGGCGGGCACGAAGGCCCTCATCGCCTCGAAGGACCCCGCCGTGCTCGGGCTCCTCGCCGACCGCGTGGAGGCGGAGGCGAGCGCCACGGCGGCCCTCGCGGGGTGGCTCGGGGCGCGCCTGCTCGACGTGGTGGTCACGGACCCCGCGCGCGGTGAGGCCCTCCTCGACGACCTCCGCCGGAGCAAGCGCGGCCGCGCCACGGTGGTGCCGCGCAGGCCGGCCCGCGTGGCTGGGCAGGCCACGCGCGCCCCCCTCGAGATCCCGGAAGTATCGGGCTATCTCATAGATTTTGTTCACTTTTCCAATGACGACGAGGAGCTCGTTCGGGCGGTCGTCGGCGACGTGGTCCTGGTCGAGACCGACGAGGCCGCGCGGCAGGTGCTGGCCCACACGCGCCTCGCGGCGGTGACGCGCGCCGGCACCGTGCACTACCCCGACGGGCGCGTCGCGGGCGGCACCGGCGAGGACGTCGTGGCGCACATGCTCGACTCGCGTCGTGAGTGCCGCGAGCTCGGCCACGAGGTGGAGGCGCTCGAGCGCGTCCTCACCGAGCGGCTCGCGGCGCACCAGGCCCTCCGCCTCGCGCTGACCGAGACCCAGAGCGCGCTCGACGTCGCTCGCCAGCGGGCGCACGAGGGCGAGCTCGCGCTCGTGCGCGTCGAGAAGGACCTGCGCGCGGCGGAGGCCGAGCAGGCGTCGAGCCGCGGCCGCGTGGAGGCGCTCGCGCGCGAGATCGACGAGCTCGCGTGGCAGCTCTCACAGGCCGTCGAGGAGCGCGATCTGGCCGCGGGCATGCTCGACGAGGCGCGCGGCGAGCTCGAGGTGGCGCAGCGCGAGCTCGAGGACGCCGAGGCCTTCGCGCTCTCGTGGACCGAGCAGGTCGACGCCCGGCGGGCCCACGTCACGGAGCGGCGCGTGCGCGTGGCCGGCACACGCGAGAAGCTGCACGCCGCGCGGGGCACCGTGTCGCGGCTCGAGAAGAGCACCCTCGAGCTCGGCGAGCGCGCCGGCCGCCTCGACCGGCAGCTCGCCGACGGCGCCCGCGAGCACGGAGAGACCGCCGCGCAGCTCTACCTCCACACCGAGACCCTCCGGGGCGCCCTCGACGCCGCCCGCGAGGCCGAGGACACGCTCCTCGCGGCGCGCTCGACCTTCGAGGGTGTGCGGCAGGGGCTGTCCGAGCGCGAGGCGGAGCTCCGCGCCCTCCGCGCCTCGGCCGACGCGGCCCGCGAGTCGCTGACGTCGCACGAGATGAACCTGCGCGAGCGCGCGCTGGCGCTCCGGCATCTGCTCGAGGCCATCGCCGAGAAGTTCCGCGGGCTCGATCTGCCGCGGGTGGTGGGCGACTACCACCTCCGGCCCCCGCCCGACGAGGCGCTGCGCGCGCGCATCGCGGAGCTCGCGGGGCTCATCGAGCGCATGGGCAGCGTCAACCTCGACGCGATGCGCGAGCACGAGGAGGCCGAGAAGCGGTTCTCGTTCTACAGCGATCAGAAGGCGGATCTCGACGGCGCGCTGGCCGACCTGACGCGCGCGATCGAGCAGATGAACCGCGAGTCGAAGAAGCTCTTCGAGGAGACCTACACCCAGGTCAACGCCCGCTTCCAAGAGATCTTCCCGCGCATGTTCCGCGGCGGGCGGGCGTCGCTGCGCCTCACGAACCCCGACGACATGCTCGAGACGGGCATCGAGATCCTCGCGCAGCCCCCCGGAAAGAAGCTCGCGAGCATCGAGCTCATGAGCGGCGGCGAGAAGGCGCTCACCGCGGTGTCGCTCATCTTCGCGATCTTTCAGATCAAACCGTCGCCGTTCTGCATCCTCGACGAGGTCGACGCGCCGCTCGATGAGGCGAACGTCGCGCGATACAACGAGATGGTCCGCAGCATGACCGACCGCTCGCAGTTCATCTTGATCACCCACATCAAGCGCACCATGCAGATGGTCGACGTGCTGCACGGCGTGACCATGCAGGAGTCGGGCGTGTCGCGGCTCGTGACGGTCACGCTCAACGAGGCCGCGGAGCGCCGCATCGGAGCGCGCGAGGCGAGCGCGAGCGCCGTGGCGTAGAGCGCTACGGCGTGGCGGGGGCCTCGGACGCGATCACGCGGTTGCGTCCGAGCCGCTTCGCGCAATACATCGCCGCGTCGGCCCGTGCCTCGAGCTCCTCGGGCGTCTCGCGGCGGTCCCAGGTGGCGACGCCGATGGAGACCGTCTGGTGAAAGGAGCGCTCGGCCGCGGAGAGCGGGTCCTCGTTGAGGGTCTCGCGCAGGCGGGCGCCCGTCGCGAGCGCCGCGGCCGTACCCGCGCCGGGCATGACGACGACGAACTCTTCGCCGCCGCGGCGCACCAGCGAGTCGACCTTGCGCACGTGGGCCCGGACGCGATCGGCGAAGGCGCGCAGCACCGCATCGCCGGCGGCGTGGCCGTGCTCGTCGTTCACGCGCTTGAAGTGATCGAGGTCGAGGAGGAGCACCGAGACGTCGGCGCCGCTCCGCGTGGCTCGCTCGAGCTCTTCGGTCAGACGCAGCGACAGGTAGCGCTGGCTGAGCGCGTGGGTGAGGTCGTCGAACATCGCGAGGCGCTCGAGGCGGGCGCGCTCGACCGGCGGTGACGAGCAGTTCGCGAGCAGCCGAAGCAAGAGCTGCGCCTGATCGTCGAAGGCGCCGACCTCCGCGGAGGTGACGGAGAGGACGCCGATGACCTCGCCGGAGGACCACATGGGCTCGCAGGCGAGCGAGCGCACGGGGTACCCCTGGGTGCGCGGCCGCACGAACCGAGGGTCGGCGCGGACGTCGTCGATGCGGATGGGGCGCCGCTCGGCGACGCACGCCGCGAGGACCCCCTCCTTCGGGCGAAACTCCATCGGGCGGGCGTCGGCGCCGGCCCCTGCACGCGCGCCCGAGAGCAGCGTGGAGCGCGAGGCGTCGAGCAGGCGCACGCTCGAGTGGTTCGCGGGGACGAGCCGGAGCGCCGCCTCGGTGACCCGCGAGAGGGACTCCTCGAGGGGGCGCTTGGCCGTGAGCTCGCGGGTGAGCTCGAGCAGGATGAGCAGCGCTTCTCTGGGGTCGACGGGGGGCACGTTCGCTTGATCTACCTGTGGTTGGGGCGGCCACCCGTCAAGGGCGATCGGCCGAAGGGGAGGAGAAAAGAATTGCGCATAAGCGGCCGATAGTTAACGAAAATCACGACTTCGCGAGGGGAGCGCGCCTCCCGCGCCTCGCGCGTGGAGGGAGAGCCGCTCGAGCCGCTCGACCACGATGTACACGACGGGCGCGGCCGGCCTCGGCGAGTCGGCATGGTCGGTCTGAAGCGCCTCGGCGCTCGGCGGTGGAGTGGCTTGTCGCTCGACCTTCCCCTCGACGAGGAGCATCGACGCGGTCGTCGCGACGCGCCGCAGCCGCTCGTAGACGCGCGCGTAGAGGACGAGGTTGACGAAGCCGTGCTCGTCCTCGAGCGTGATGAACACGACCCCGCTCGCCGTCCCGGGGCGCTGGCGGCAGAGCACCACACCGGCGCTTCGAACGCGGGCCCCGTGCGGCGCCGACGCGAGCTCGCGCGACGACAGCACGCTCCTCCCGAGGCCTGATCGCGCGATGCGCATGGGGTGGTCGGTGACCGAGAGCCCCGTGCGCTCGTAGTCGAGCAGGAGCTGCTCGGCGCGAGTGAGCGGCGGCACCGGGAGCGCCGGAAGCGTAGAGGGCGCGGCGGGCGCGCGAGCCTCCGCCCGTGCGAACAGCGGAGAGCGCGTGGGCGCGAGCGCCGCCCACATGGCCTCTCGCCTCGCGCCCATCGCGGGGAGCGACGCGAACGCGCCGGCCTCCGCCAGCGCGAGGAGGTGCTCTTTGCGCACGCCCGCCCGCTGCTCCACGTCGGCCACGTCGGCGAAGGGGGCACGACGCGCCTCGAGCACGAGCCGGCGCCCGACCTCCTCCGGCAGACCGCGCACCTCACGCAGCCCCACGCGCAGGGCTCGCCCGCTCCGCTCGCAGGGAACGAGCGTCGTGTCCCAGTCGCTCGCGAGCGCGCAGACGGGCAGCGCGCGCACGCCGTGGCGCCTCGCGTCTTCGAGGATGCTCGACGGCGAGTAGAAGCCCATCGGCTGGCTGTTCAGGAGCGCGGCGGCGAACGCGGCGGGGTGGTGCACCTTGAGCCACGCGCTCGCGTACACGAGGAGCGCGAAGCTGGCCGCGTGGCTCTCCGGGAAGCCGTACTCGCCGAACCCCTTGATCTGCGCGTAGAGGCGGGCGCCGAACTCGGCCGAGATCCCGTTCTTGGCGAAGCCCTCCGCGAGGCGCGCCTCGTGCCTCGACAGGCCGCCGTGGCGCTTCCACGCGGCCATGTCGCGCCGGAGCTGATCGGCCTCGCCGCCCGTGTACCCGGCGCCGACGATGGCGAGCTGCATGACCTGCTCTTGAAAGAGCGGCACGCCGAGGGTGCGCTCGAGCACGGGCGCGATGAGCGGGTGCGGGGCGTCGGGTGCCTCTTCGCCCGAGCGGCGCCTTAGGTAAGGGTGCACCATGCCCCCCTGGATGGGCCCGGGCCGCACGATGGCCACCTCGACCACGAGGTCGTAGAAGCAGCGCGGCTGGAGGCGCGGGAGCATGGCCATCTGGGCGCGGCTCTCGATCTGGAAGACGCCCACCGTGTCGGCGCGGCAGAGCGCGTCGTACACGAGGGGGTCCTCGGGCGGGATGCGCGCGAGACGCTCGATGGCGCTCGTGGCGCCGCCGAGCCTAGCGAGCCTAGGGTCGTCCTTCACGAGCTCGAGCGCCTTTCGGATGGCGGTGAGCATGCCAAGCGCCAGTACGTCGACCTTGAAGAAGCCGAGCGCGTCGATGTCGTCCTTGTCCCAGGGGATGACGGTGCGCCCCTCCATGGTGGCGGGCTCGACCGGCGCGACCTCGCACAGGTCGGTGGAGGAGAGCACGAAGCCGCCCACGTGCACCGAGAGGTGCCGAGGGACGCCCTGCATTTTCCTTGCGATCGCGCACACGTGCAGGATGCGCGGATCGGTGGGGTCGAAGCCGGCCTCGGCGAGCCGGAGCGCCTGCGTGGTGTCGGGCTGGGTGAGGGCGTCCCAGAAGGAGACGACCGAGGCGAGGCGCTCGACCTGCTCGGGCGAGAGCCCGAAGACCTTGCCCGCCTCGCGGAGCGCGGACTTACCACGGTACGCGACGATCTCGCTCACCATCGCGGCGCGATCGCGGCCGTACGTGGCGTAGATTTCTTGGATGACCTCCTCCCGGCGCTCGTGCTCGAAGTCGACGTCGATGTCGGGCGGCTCGGCCCGCTCGGCCGAGAGGAAGCGCTCGAAGAGCATCGACGAGCGCGCGGGGTCGACCGCGGTGACCCCGAGGCAGTAACACACCGCGCTGTTCGCCGCGGAGCCCCTGCCCTGACAAAGAATGTCACGCCTCCGCGCCATGTCGACCACCTGCCGGACGCTCAGGAAATACGGCGCGAGCTCGAGCTGGGCGATGAGCGCGAGCTCCTTCTCGAGCTGCGCCACGACCTTCTCGGGGACCTCGCCGTCGTAGCGGAGCCGGGCGCCCTCGTAGGTGAGGCGGCGCAGCGCGGCGTCGGGGGTCTCGCGCTCCTCGACGCACGCGTCGGACGGGAAGCGGTAGTCGAGCTCGCTCAAGCTGAAGGTGCACGCGTCGGCCACGGCGCGGCTCCGCGCGAGCCACCCCGGGTGCGCGGAGAAGAGCCGGTGCATCGCGTCCTCGGACTTGAGGTGGGCCTCTGCGTTGGGCAAGAGCGCCCTCCCCGCGCGGTCGAGCGTGGTCTTCAGGCGGATGCACGAGAGCACGTCGAAGAGGGCGCGGTCCTCGCGGAGCGCGAAGAGCACGCGGTTGGTCGCGAGCACGGGCAGCGCGAAGGTGCGCGAGAGATCTTCGGCGGCGCTCATACGCTCCCGGTCGTGCCCGTCGAGGCGGAGGGTCGCCGCCACGCTGGCGCGCGCGCCGAACGCCTGGGCGAGCACCCCGGCGGCCTCGCGCCCGGCCTCGGGCTCGCCGTCGAGCAGCGTGACGTAGAGGCCTCGCGCGTGCTCCGCGAGGTGGGAGAGCATCACCTCGGCCTTGCCGCGCTCGTCGCGCGGGCGGAGCGCGTGGGCCTGGGAGAGGATGCGGCAGAGGCTCTTGTAGCCCTCGTGGCTCGCCACGTGGACGGCGACGTGAACGCGACGCGCGCCGAGCGGGCACACGAGCTCGGCCCCGACGACGAGGCGCACCCCCAGCTTCTTGGCCTCCTCGTGGGCGCGCACCATGCCGTAGAGGCCGTGCAGGTCGCACACGCCGAGCGTGTCGTACCCGAGCGCGGCGGCGGTGCGCACGAGCGCCTCGGGCGACGAGGCGCCCGCGAGGAAGCTGAAGCTCGAGCGCGCGACGAGCTCGACGGAGGCGCTCCTGCGCCGCGCGGTGGCCTCGCGCAGCTCGAGCAGCTCATGGAGGACGCCGTGCTCCGCCTCGCCTTCTTCGCGGCGGGCGGGGAGCGGCATACGCGAGGACGGATCGAGGCGAGGACGGCGACTCACGGGAGCCATGGACCATGGAGCTGAACAAATGTTCCGTCAAGGCTCGACGGCGTCACCGCGGCCGCGCGGCGTATTCTTCGGCCATGCAGAGGCACCTCGTCTTGCCGGCGCGCGGGCGCGCCCTCGTGAGCACCGATCTGCACGGCAACCTGGACGACTTCACGGCGCTCCGCGCGCGCTTCCTCACGTTGCTGGCCGAGGAGCCCGACACGCACTGGATCCTCGCGGGCGACCTGGTCCACGGCCCCGACGACGCCTCCCGCGGGCACGCGCTCTACGGGTACGAGGACGCCTCGGCGCGGCTCGTGCGCGAAGTGACGGCGCTCGTCGCCGCCCATCCCGCCCGCGTGCACGTGCTCCTCGGCAACCACGACCACGGTCACGTCGGCGGCCCGCACACCTCGAAGTTTCACGCGGACGAGGTGGAGGCGCTCGAGCTCTCGATGGGCGCGGCCGACAAGCGTGCACTCTGCACCCTCTTCGAGCGCGCGCTCCTCGCGGTGGCGCTGCCCTGCGGCGCGCTCGTGTGCCACGGCTCGCCCGACGATCGCCTCGAGCGGCTGGAGGACCTCGAGGGTCTCTCGCTCGACCCCGCGCGCAACGACCCGTACCAAGCCCACGTGCTCGCCTCGCTCCTGCGCAGCTACGGCCAGCCGGAGGCCCGCACCGCGCGGCTCCTCGCGCGGCTCTCCGCGCACCTGCCCTTCGAGCTCACCTTCGTCGCGCACGGCCACGACAAGGACGAGGACGGCGTCTTCTTCGAGGGCAGAAATCAGGTGTGTCCCGTCCTCTTCGGGGCGCGTCGTGAGGCGCGGCGGCACCTCCTGCTCGACCTCGAGGCGCGCTACGCCGACGCGATGGCGCTCCGCGAGGGCCACGAAGTGCTCCGCGTGCACACGGGCGACAGGCGGGCGTCGACCTGACGCCCCGGCGCGCCCCACCGACGTCGCGTCGCCATGCGACATGCTTTTTGTCGTCTGACGGGCCATGGCGCGCGGCGCGCGGTTGACCGGGCCGGCGCCCTCTTCGTATTTTCAGCCGCGCACAGCGTCACGACACCACGAGGGGTACGCATGAAGTCTCACCGAAGGAACGCTCGCAGCGCCGCGCTGCTCATGTTGGTCATCGCCGGTGCCCACGGCGTCGTACACGTCGGCTGCGCGAGCGATCCGACCACGCCCGCGCCCGTGCCGACGGTGACGACGACTCCTGTCCCCACGCCGATCCCCGGCGCGCTGCTCGACCTCGACGCCGCGCCCGCTGCGACCACCGCGGCGAACGTCACGTTCGCGAGGCCCGTCGCGGAGACGGTGCCGGCCGGGGAGGCCGTGCTCGCGCTCTACGAAGACACCGGGCTCGGCGTGCTCGACATGACCGACGCGAAGGCGCCCGAGCTCGGCGCGCAGATCACGACGCCCGGAAAGGTCGTCGCCGTCGACTACGACGAAGAGGACCAGCTCGCGTACGCGGTGGACACCACCGGCACAGTGACCGTGATCGGCGTACGCTCGGCGGCCGGCGCCGCGGCGCTCTTCTCCGCGAAGCTGCCGGCGCTCGGCGGTGAGGCCAAGGGCCTCGCCCGCGTGGGCCGGCGGCTCTTCGTCCTCGGCGCTTCGAAGCTCTTCCCGGCGCTCCTCGCGGCGCCGAGCGCCGACGACGATCCGAACGCGCTGACCGCGGAGGCGCCCATCGCGCTCCCGAGCCCGGCGACCCACATCGCGGCCGGCGGCGACGCGATCTATCTCGGGCGGAGCGGCGAGGTGCAAGCGTGGACCGTGCCGGAGACCGGCGCACCCGCGGCCGGCACCGCCTTCACCTTCGAGGGCGACCTCCGCGGCCTGCTCGCCAAGGGCTCGAAGGCGCTCGTGCTGGCCAACGGGTCGGGGCTCTCGATCGTCGACTTCGCGAACGCCGCGGCGCCCAGCCGCCTGCAGCTCGTGCCCGACGTGAAGGACGTGACCGTGGGCAAGCTCTTCGGGCGCACGCTCGCGGTCGCCCTCGATCGCGGCTCGTTCCACACGATCGATCTCAGCGACTTCGCGAAGCCTCGCGCTCTCACGACCAACAAGGGCGCCCTCCCGAAGTTCATCACGGTGCAGAACGGCAACCTGTTCTTCGGCACTGGCACCAGCGCCACCGCGGCCGGCGTGCCCCCGGTGGTGGCGGCCTCCGTACCTTCGCTCCAGCGCCAGAGCTTCCCGCTCGACGCGCCCATCCCGGTCGTGTTCAGCAAGCCCGTCGGCGCGAGCTCGGTGACCGTCGAGACCGTGAGGCTGCAGTGCAGCGGCCAGGCCGTCGTGGGCGCCGCGAGCGTGTCCGATGATCGCCTGACGGTCGTCTTCCGACCAGGTGCCGCGCTTCCCACCGGGGCGAGCTGCGTGCTCGATCTCACCGGCGTGCGGGACGACCTCGGGCTCGAGATCTCGGGGAGCCCCAAGCTGGACTTCAAGACCTCTCCCACTCCGCCCGCCCCGCTTTCCAATCCGGGCAGCAAACACAAGCACACCGCGGACGGCACCTTCAACGATTGGACACCCGAGGCGAAGACCTACGAGTGGTTCGACGTGAAGGCCGCGCGCGGCATGTACTCGTATTTCTACGCCGACTTCGACGGCGCGAACCTGTGGCTCCTGAACGACTGGTTCTTCTCGGGCGAGAAGATTTCGCCGGATTGCTACAACCAGTTCGGTGTGTGGACCGGCGGCGGGCGCGAGCGCTGGGACATCCGCGCGTACGGGAACAAGAAGATCGAGGTCCGCAAGGACGGCCAGCTCCTCGACGAGAAGGCGGCGGGCGTCGAGGGCGGCTACAGCTTCAGCGCCTCCCCGAACGAGGCGAGCCCGCACACGCTCTACGAGCTGAAGATCCCCGCGGCGGCTGGCACCTGGGGCGTGCAGCTCCACGATCCTGGCCCCACGTTCAACTGCAGCCAACGCATGGGCGATCCCTCGCCGCTGCAGGGCGGCCTGACCGGAGACGGCGCGAGCGGCTCGACGGTCGAGCGCGCGCCGCTCGCGGTCCCGGCCCCGCCGTCCGCGTCGTCTCCGCAGAACGGCAGCGTCGACGTGGCGGTCGACCCTCCGCCCACGTTCACGTGGGCCGACGAGACGTCGCCTCGCTTCGTGCGCTACGTGCTCGAGGTCTCGAAGGACGAGTCGTTCAAGCGGCTCGCGTGGCGGCGCGCGACGTACGGCACGTCGCTCCGACTCCGGCGCGGGCTCCTCGCCCCGAACGCGACCTACTTCTGGCGCGTCCGCGCGTGGAGCTGGGTGGGGAGCGCCGTGAGTCCTACCTTCACCTTCACCACCCGCGGTCAGGTGATCCAAGACGCCGGCGTCGACGCGTCGCAGGACGCCTCGAAAGACGTGGCCGTGGACGCGGCGCCCGACGGCGGCGTGTGCGGCGCGCCCTCCTGCACGCCCACCGCGGTGGGCCGCGCATGCACCTGCGTTCGCTCGACGCCGGGGGGTGACAGCTATGGGCTCCAGTGCAACGGCGCCGACTGCACCTGCTACAAATACGCGGGGGAGATCACCTACGGCGGCCGGTTCGGCGACGACAGCGTGTGCGCGAGCCAGGTCCAGATGCAGGCGCTCTTCCTCGCCAACTGCGCCTGCCCCTTCACGCCGCCGTGACCTCTACACGGGAGCGCCGCCGCGCCGTCCGTGCACACGGGCGGCGTCGACGGTACCGACGCGCCCGGCGCGCCGGCAGGGGTGACCGAGCCCCTGCGCGCGGGCGCGCGGGCGACGAGCTGATGACGATCAGGGGGTCCCACCCGGCCACGAGGTGCGGGCTCGGCGAGGCGAAGCGCTTCGTCGACGACCTCGAGCGACGGCTCGGCCTCGCTTGGCCTCGCGCTCACGGCTCGCGTGAAGACCTCGCGCGCAGCTTGCCGCGGCGCAGTGAAAGGGGAACCATGCGTCGCATGCCGATCGGAACCACCCGGACTTCCACGTTCGCCCCGTGAACCTCCGCACGCTGCTCGTGGTCGCGGCGGGGCTCGGGAGCCTTGGCCTGGCGCTGGCTGGCGGGTGCGCCCCCGCCCGCGCGCCTGAGCGGCCGCTGGACGCGTCGGCGGACGCCCGCGACGCCAACGCGGAGGACGCAGACGCGGACGCGGACGCGGACGCCGACACCGAGGCGAACTGCGGCCCAGCCCCGGACGCAGCGAGCGTCGACGCGGACGCGACCGCCGGCCCGCGGCGCGCATCGCAAGGGGCGTGTCCGGAGGGGATGGCCGCCCTGGACGCCGACGTGTGCATCGACCGTTGGGAGGCGTCGCTGGTGGTCGTCGCGCAAGACGGCTCGCTGCGCGACCACCCCCACAACCACACTCCCGCCGACGGCGAGGACATACGCGCCCGCTCACGCCCGGGCGTGCTCCCGCAGACCTACATCAGCGCCTTGCAGGCCGCGGACGCCTGCGCGGCCTCGGGCAAGCGATTGTGCCACGAGCGCGAGTGGGCGCGGGCCTGCGAGGGCGCGGGGCGGCTCGCCTACCCGTACGCGGCGCGGCGCGCGGTCGGCGCGTGCAACGACGACGGGCGCAGCGCCGTGGGGGTCGTGTTCCCAGGCGCCCTGCTCGCGCATGGACCGCCCGCGCGCGCGGGCACGCGCCCACCGAAGGGCGCGAAGGGCTCGCCCACGCGATCGACGAAGGCTGGCAAGCCGACGACCGGCAAGCCCGGCAAGCCCGGCAAGAAGCCTCGGTCACCGAAGCCCACGTCGCCACATCGGCCCGGACAGGCGTCCGGTGGACGGCGGCGCCACCCGCCGGGGCCCGCGCCCGGCGTCGACCCGGCCGTGTGGACCCGCTTGAACGACCCACGCCTCGGCGAGGTCGAAGGCACGTTCGCGCTCACGGGCGCGCGCGCTCTCTGCAAGAACGAGCTCGAGGTGTACGACCTCGTCGGGAACGCCCACGAGTGGGTCGCCGACGAGCTGCCGAACGGGCACGGCATGTTCGCCGGCGGCTACTACCTCGACGTGCAGCTGAACGGCGAGGGCTGCCACTACCGGACGACCGCCCACGCGCGCAGCTACCACGACTACTCCACGGGCTTCCGGTGCTGCATGGACCTGCGCGCGGACAGCGCGACCGAGTGAGCCAGCGCGGAGTGAGCGGGGCGTCACGGCTTCGCCACTCGTGAGAAACGTGCGATGCTTGCGCGCATGGCGTCCAGGCATCCCTCGCTGCTCCCGACCTCCCTCGGCCTTCGCGCTCGCGGCCTCCCAACCTCCCGCCCGCTGCCGACCTCCCGATCCCACGCACGCGCGCTCCGCCTCGCGGCAGTGGCGGCGCTGCTCGTGTTCGGCACGGCGGGCGTCGCGCACGCGGGCGACTGCCCGAAGCCCGAGTGCGTGCCCGGAGAGATCCTCGGGGCGGGCTCCACCATCCCCGCGAACGCGCCGGGCATCGGGTACCGTGCGCTCGTGGGCAAGTTCGTGCCCCAGCTCGTGGACGCCGGCCCGGACACGGGCGAGCCGCCCATGCCCGGGCAGTTCACGCCGTTCGCGCAGATCCTCGACGAGGCCGGCGAGCCCCTGCTCGCCAACTTCGACGACGATCCCATCGACCCGGCGTACAAGGTCGTCAAGCCGGCCGAGGGGCTCCGCCCGAACCGGACTTACAAGATTCGCTACGACAAGGAGTGCGCGACGGGCAGCTCGCCGATGCCGCGCGCCGAGGTCGAGGTGAAGACGGGTCCGGCCGCTGCTCTGCCGAAGGTCGTCGGCGAGCTCGAGGTCCTCGGCAAGAGCGTGGAGACGCGCGACGTGCCGAACCCCGCGGACGGCGGGGCGTGCACCGTCAAGAAAGAGGTCTCGGTCGTCAAGGTTCGCTTCAAGCCGTCGCCCGAGCTGCTGCCGTACATCAAGATGGTGGGGCTCAAGGCCGCGCTCGACGGCGAAGACACGGCGCCGTTGAAGTACGGCAACGCGAACCCCGACGGCACCTTCGAGGCCGACGTGTATGTGCCGTGTCCTACGAACGAGCGCAGCGTGAAGGCGGAGATCACGGCGCGCGTGCTCGGCGCGTCGCTCACGCCGCCCGCGGCGACGGCGGAGGTCACCGTGCTCGCGTGCGGCGGCGGCACCTCCGGAGACGGGGGCGCCGACGCCGGTGCGAAGGCGGCGCAGGTGTCCGGGTGCTCGTGCGACACCGCGGGCCAGGGCGGCGGCGCGGGCATCTCGTTCGCGGCCGCGGCGGTCGCGACCGCGATGGTGGTGCGGGGCCTCGCCAGGCGGCGCAGACGCTCCTCGTAAGCGCTCGTCGCGCCGGAAGCGAGGCTACGCCGCGACGACGGAGGACGCGGCGGCGGAGATCGCGCGGAGAGACCGGAGGCCAGCGCGACGGAGGGCGGACGCCAGGGCGAGCCCGGGGAGGGTGAGCTGCATGCGCAGCGCGTCGACGTAGCCCTCCTCGTGCAGGCTCGCCACCACGGCGCGGACGTCGCCTTTGCGCACCTCGAGCTCGGCGGCCACGTCGCGCAGCGTGAGCGCTCGGCCGGGCGCGCTGGGCGCGCGCGAGGGCGACGAGGACGTGGGCGGCGAGGACCTTGCGGTCGAGCGGCTGGCACGTCTGGTGCGCCTTGGAGGCCTCGGAGAGCTTCGAGAGCTGAGCGAGCTGAGCGAGCTGGGGAGTCATGGCCTGGGTCCTTGTTTCGAGGTGGGCGACGTCGCCCGCGGACGTGCGTGTATTCCACACACTGTGCACTCCGCAAGCACAACGCCACACGTTGCGTCACATTTCGGGCGAGAAACAAATCGCTCGCAAAAAGTTGGCCCGCAGCGAAATTTACGGGGGGGGCGCTTCAGTCGAGCCACCCCAGGATCTTCGCGCCGCCGTCGACCTTGTCGAGCTCGACGAGCGCCGCGCGCCCCTCGACCATGGCCGCGACGCGGTCGCTCGCGCTCGGCGTAACGAGCGCCGTGACCGACGGCGCGCGCCACCACCCGAGCGACTCGTGCCGCGCCACGAACCGAAACGCGCTGACGAGCCGACGCTCGACCGGGAGAGGCTCGGGCAGGAGCAGCGAGGGCTCGGGGGAGGCCTCCGGCGACGGTACGGGCTCGTCGCAGCTCGGCGTGTCCCCGAAGAAAGGCGCGAGCACGGAGCGCTCGTCGGGGCAAAAGCTGTCGCCGAGCGTGAGCCTCCCCACGGCGCCGTCGCCGAGCTCCGCGGAGAGCTCCGCGACGAGGAGCGGCAGCGCGCGGCTGCCCTGGCTCTCTGGCTCGAAGAGCGACCGCGGCACATGGACGCGCGCGCGGCACTCGTCGGCACGGAGAGTGAGGGCGAGGACCGGCGCGGGCAAGAGGGTGCGCTCGAGGCGCGCGCGCAGCACGACGAAGAGCTCTCGTGGGTGTGAGATGGGCGTAGGCAGCGTGAGGACGCAGCGCTTTCTCTGGGGCACGGCGTCGCCGCCCGCGAGCCGAGCGTCGAGCGCGAGCTCCAGAGTGAGCTTGACCACCCCCACGCCACGCCCCGCGAGGCGCAGGGCGAGCCGCGACGCGAGGGTCTTCACGACGAACGAGAGCGCCTCGAGCGAGTCGGTGCCATGCTCGAGCTCGAGGGTCTCGGAGGGGGCTCGCCGAGGCACGTGAGGGGAGAGCGGCGCGCGGTCGTCGCCCTCGAGCAGCTGCATGATCTCGCCCGCGCGCGCGCCCAGGCGGGCCCCGAGCGCGGCGCGTGGCAGCCTCGCGAGCGCGCCCACGTCGTGGACGCCGAGGCGCCGGAGCGTGGTGCGCTGCGCCGGCTCGAGCGGCAGCGCCTCGAGCGGCAGCGCGAGCAGCGCCTCGCGATCGCGGCCGGGGCCTGGCGGCACCACGCGCCCGGGCTCGCCGTGGCTGGCGACCGCCCGCGCGACGCGAGGGCCGCCGGCGAGCGCGAGCCTGCATGTGTGCCCAAGCTCACGCACCCGCGCCTCGAGCCTCGCGAGCAGCCTCCCCTCGCCCTCCAGCCCTCGGGCGAGCTCCTCGGGTGCCCGCGCGTGTTCGCCCGCGCGCTCCTCGCCCGCGTCGATGAAGAGGTGCGCGCACCCGGTGACGTCGACCCAGACCGTGTCCTCGCCGGCCTCACCGCGCGCGAACGAGGCGGTCGCGCCGAAGGCCAAGGCCGCCTCGGCGATCCGCTCGAGCGCCGCGTGGAGGGCCTCCGCGGGGACCACACGCACGACCAGATCGGACGCTGTAGCGCGGGCCGCCGCGAGCGTCTGGCCGGGCGAGATGCCCACGGCGCGCGCGCTCTCGCAGACCGCGTGGAGGCGCACGTTCCCCGTGATCTCGGACTCGAGCATGCCCTTCCGCGAGGCGAGCACGACGCCCCGAGGTGCGCGCGACGTGACGGCGCCTGGCGCTCGCGCCGACACGGGAGCCGTCACGGGGGCCGCGACCTCGAGCGCGAGGTCGGGCAGAACGATGGCGATCACTCGCACGCCCAAACTCCTCGTTCGCGCCTCTCCACTCTCGCCTGCCTAGCCGGCCTCGCGCACGCGCGGCGCGGGCGACGAGGTGACGATGCGAGCGCTCGTGTCGCGGCGTGCGGCCTCCACGCGGCTCTGCGCGTGGGGTCGCGTGCGCAGAGGTACCGTACGTGCGGCGCCGACACGCCCTCGGCGATCGCGCGCGACGCGCACATGAACGGCCTCGGGGAGCCGCTCGAGCTCGAGGCGCAGCGCCACCGGCCACGGGGCGTGCGAGGCGTACGTGTCGGTGAGGAGCAGCACGCGCGCGGCCGACTCCTCCGCGGCCAGCGAGAAGCGCCGAACGGCGCGCTCGTCGAGCGACACCTCACGCTCACCCGCCTCGGAGGCGCGGCGCGCGCGCGAAGGCGCGACGACCACCAAGGGGAAGGCGCCCGTCGCCAGGACCTTCACACACACGCGCGAGAGGGCCTCACGCGGCGCGCGCACGACGAGCAGCCGCGCGAGGTCGACCCCAGCGGCGCGCACCTCGGGCGCATAGAGCCGAGGTCCCGAGGCCGCCTCGAGCCACGCGCAGTGAGCCTGAGGATCGCGTTGCGCCGCGCGGCACGTGGCGAGCGCGAGCGTGGTGCCGCCGCCATGCGCGTGCGGCGCGGCGAGCTCGACCACGCCGCGCGGGAGCCCGCCGTCCGGCAGCGCGCGTTCGAGCTCCGGCCAGTCGAGGAGGAGGATCTGATCGCGCGGCGCGAGCGCCTCGGCGCCTTGGTGCACGCCCAGCGCGCCCAGCGCGCCCAGCGCCGAGAGCGCGTGCAGCAGCGACGGCGGCGTTTGGATTGGGCCGCCGGTGCCCCACCTCGTCTCGGTCTCGACGCAAGCAGGCGTTCGTGTGTCGGACGTTTGTCTTACCCTCATGCTGAACATATTATCAGTATCTTGCGCGACTACAAGTTCCGCCCGAAGTTTTGCTAGAGAATCTCTCGTGACCTCGCCCTCGCCCTCCCCCCTCGCGTCCACGCCCGCGCCCGCCGAGCCCCTGCCGCGCGACCCCGCCCTCGAGCGCCTACGCGCGGCGTTCGCGCAGGTCCCGTCGGTGCTCGTCTGTTACTCGGGCGGCACCGACAGCGCCCTCGTGCTCGCGCTCGCGCACCGCCTCCTCGGCGAGCGCGCCATCGGCATGACCGCCGTCAGCCCCAGCCTCGCCCCCTCCGAGCGCGACGAGGCGATCGCCCTCGCCCGGGAAATCGGGGCCCGCCACGAGCTCGTCGCCTCGAACGAGATCGAAGAGGAGGGCTACGCGAAGAACGGCGCCGACCGCTGCTTCCACTGCAAGAGCGAGCTCTATCGCGTCGCGGCGAAGAAGCAGGTCGAGTGGGGCCTCGCCTGCACCATGAACGGCACCAACACCGACGACCTCGGCGACTACCGGCCCGGCCTCGACGCGGCGCGCGCCTCGAACGTGAAGAGCCCGCTGGTGGAGGCCGGCCTCGGCAAGTCCGAGGTGCGCCGGATCGCGGCCCTCCTCGGCCTCCGCGTCTGGGACAAGCCGGCGGCCGCGTGCCTGTCGAGCCGCCTGCCTTACGGCACCCGCGTCACGCGCGAGCGCCTCGAGCAAATCGCGAGCTTCGAGGCCTCGCTGAAGGCGCTCTCCCTCCGTCAGGTGCGGGTACGGTGGCACGGGCTCCCGGAGCTCGACGGCCAGTCCGGCGGGGCGTTCGCGCGCGTCGAGGTCGCGACCGACGAGCTCGCGGCCGCGTTCGCGCAGCGCGACGCCATCGTGGCGGCCGGCAAGCGCGCCGGCTTCGTCTACGTGACGCTGGACCTCGAGGGGTACCGCGTCGGCAGCCACAACGCGGTCCTCGTGGGCAAGAGCCTCCGCGTCCTGTCGTAGTCCTGTCGTAGTGCGCGCGAGCGAGGTCGCCGTGAACTTGGTCGCGTCGCGCCGTGTAGGGCAATATCCCACTTCGATGACGGAGCCGCCTGATCGTCGCCTCGGACCTGGGCTGGCCAAGAGCCGCGCGTCGCTGCTCCTCCACGCGCCGGCGCCGGGGCGAGTGCGCACGTGCGACGCCGCGTGGAGAGAGCTCTTCGACCGGGCCGACGTGGTGAGCGAAGGCGGAGTGCGCGACGAGCCTGGCGGAGAGGTCTGGTACGGCACGACGAGCGCGCTCCTGCGCGTGGACGCCTCCCTGGCGGCGCCCTTCGAGCCCTCCGCCCTCGCCGAGCGCGATCTCCACGCGCGCCTTCGTGCCGTGCGCCTCGCGCGACGGGAAGCCCTGAGCCGCGCCCCCTCCACGCTCGGCCCGCTCCGCTGCGAGCTCCGATTTTCCACCCACCCACGCGGGCTGAGGGTTGACGTGGAGGTCGAGGCGGCCTTGATAGAGGCGCCGGCGCGTCGTGGCGCCGGCGGCCCGCGCTGACCCGCCGCACCCGACCTCCCCAAACATGCCCCGCAAGAAAGACGACCCCCCGAACACGAAGCCGCCGCGCGCGCGCGCCGAGATCATCCACGTCGCGTTTGGCAAAGGCGGCGGCCGGGTGCCCCCTCCGGCGCCGACGGCACCGCCGGGAAACGCCCCCGCGTCGATCGCGCCGCCGCCCTCGGGCTCCACCGAGCCCATCGCCGACGTGTTCACGGGCAAAGAGGTCGAGCGCCTCCTCGGGCTCGGCGCGGGGACCCTTCGCTCGCTCGCGCGCCTCGGGATCGTCGCACCCACCGGGACGCGCGGCCGCGCCCGCGCCTACACGTTTCAAGACCTCATCGCGCTGCGGGCCACGAGCGATCTGCTTCGCAACAAGGTGAAGCTCCGAGACGTGGCCCAGGCGATCGGCGCGCTGCGCAGCAGCCTGCCGCGGGTCACGCGCCCGCTCCAAGAGCTGCGCATCGTCAGCGACGGAGCGCGCGTCGTCGTGCGGGCCGACGGCGGGCCGTTCGAGCCCACCACCGGGCAGATGGTCCTCGATTTTCAGGTGAACGCGCTCCGCGACGACGTCGTGCGCGTGCTGCGCCCCGAGACCAAGGCGAACCGCGCGCGCACCGCGTACGACCTCTACGTCCGGGCGAGCGCGTTCGACGAGGACCCGGCCTCCTACGACGAGGCGGAGGGGCTCTACAAGCGAGCGCTCGAGCTCGACCCGAAGCTCGCCATCGCCTACACGAACCTCGGGAACATCCGCTTTCGACGCGGCGACGTGGTCGGGGCCGAGGAGCTCTATCGCAGGGCCCTCGAGGTCGACGATCGGCAACCGGAGGCCTACTACAACCTCGGCTACGTGATGCTCGAGCGCGGCCACGCGTCGCAAGCGATCCCGTATTTCCAGAAGGCGATCCAGGCCGATCCAAGGTTCTCCGACGCCCATTTCAACCTCGCGATGGCCCTCGAGAACCTCGGCGAGAGCGGGCGGGCCAAGACCCACTGGCGGCGCTATCTCGAGCTCGAGCCGACCGGGCCTTGGTCCGACGTGGCGCGCGATCACCTCCGACGGCGCGGCGACTGAGCTGCGCGCGAAGGCGGCGACGGGCCGAGGGTCAGTCCCAGCCGCGCACGGCGAGCTTGAGCCGGCCGACGATGGCCCGCACCTCGTCGCGCTTCAGCGTGGTGCCGATCATCGTCCCCAAGATCGCGAGGCCGGACGCGCTCAGCAGCACGAAGCCGATCCGGTGGTCGCGGAGCCCCGCGTACGCGAGGTTCGCGGCGACGTCGAGGGTGACGAAGAGCGTGCCGGCGAGCACGTACGCGCGAATACGTAGCACCATGCCGACGCCGACGCCGAGCAGGCAGACCGCGCCGAAGACCACGGCGTAGGTGCCATCGGCCCCCGCGCCGAGGCGCATCATGAGCGTGAGGGCAGCCGGCAGGTAGAGCAGGAGGCTCCCGACCACACGCGCGCCTTGGCGGGCGGCCGGGGGCAGCTTCGCGCCGAAGATCTGCGCGAGCACGAGCACGAGCAGACCGAGCGGCCCGAGGTAGGCCTCCGCGCCGTCGAAACCCACGGAGAGCGCGGCGACGAGCAGCGCGATGTTGCCGGCGAGCGCGGCGAGCGACGCGAAGATGCGGCTCTTGTCGGCCGCGGCGAGGCCCGCGTAGAGCACGCTCGATCCCGCGGCGATCAGGGCCGCCTCGGTGGTCTCGCCGTCCCCGCGCAAGACCGCGACGAGGAGCGGCAACAGCGCGGCGAAGCGGCGCGCGGCGGCCGCGAGCGGCGGGACCCCGAGCCGCCGCGCGAGGGTCGACAGCCCAATGAGCACGAACCCGAAGACGAGCGCGGCCAGGGCGTCGGTGAAGGGAGGGAGGGCGGGGAATCTGGATCGCAGCAGCGCGTACCCGGCGACCGCGCACACCTGGAGCAGGTACGCGTGGCGCGGGCCGAGGCCACGCGCGAGCGCATGCGCCGCGACCGCCGCGACGACCGCGGTCGCGACGCCGCCGAGAGACGCGGGCACGCGCAGAGCGACCGACGTGACCGACGTGACCGACGTGACCGACGTGACCGACGTGACCGACGTGACCGAGGCCGGCGACGCGGCGACGAGCCACGCGACGAGGACGAGGCTCGCGACGAGGAGGAGATCGCGCCCGGCCGCCGCGCCCCACGCTTGCGCCGGTCGCCGCGCCTCGAGCGCCCACGACGCGAGGTGGCTCAACGCCGCGGTCAGCGCGACGCCGAGCGCGAGCGCGGGTCCGAAGGCCGCGAGCGCGGCGCTCGCGTCGAGCTGCGAGAACCCGGCGCGCGCGGTCTGGGGCACGCCAGCACCACGCAAACTATGGAGACAACAGATGATTCCGACGAACACCCCGAAGCCCAGGGTGAGCGCCGCGCCGGCCGAGAGGCCCTTGGCGAGGTCCACGTTCCGGCGCAAGGACGCGCCCGCGAGCGTGAGCGCGCCGACGCCGAGGAGCGCCGCGACGGGCGGCACGTCGAGGGCGGGCTGCGCGAGGGCGCCAAAGGCCGCGAGCGATGGCGCGGCGAGCGAGACGAGCGCGAGCGTGTGGACCACGCGGGGTGCGTCTTCCTCCTCGAGCCCGAGGGCGCCCGCGACGACGGCGCGTCTCACCGGTGCGCTCAGCGCGACCGCCACGCCGACGAGGCCGGCGGCCACCGCGAAGACGAGGAGCCCGGTCCAGGCGCGGAGGTACACGCCGGAGAGCGTCTCGGCGGCGGGGAGAAAGAGCGCGGGGTCGAGCCAGTCCGGGCGCACGGCGTCTTCGGTGCCGGCGACCACCCACGAGGTACCCGGCGGCACGAGCGGCGCGAGCACGCGGCCGAGCGCGCCCCGCTGCACGGCCACGAGCGGCGCGGCCGCCAACCCGCAAGCGAGCCCCACGGCGTGGAGCGGGGTCGCCGCGTGGGTGGCGGCGAACGAGCGCGCGAGCAAGAGCGCCGCGAGCGCCGCGCCAACGAGGAGCAGCGGCGGCGTCACCCAGAGGGCCCGCGTCAGTGTGGGGCCGCCCACGAGGAGCGCGTCGACCGCGAGGAGGAGGCCAAGGGCGAGCACGCCCGCGTGGGGCACGAGATGATACCAGGGGCCGTGCGACGGCCGCCCGAGCGCGGCGCCGATCCGCGGCCCTCCCCACACCACGAGCCTCGCCAGCAGCCAGACCCCGGCCACGATGAGGGTGAGCCGGAAACCTACGACCGAGGGCGCGAGCGGGCGACCGATCCTGTTGACGACCGCGCCGACCCCCACGAGGACACCGAGCAGGGCGAGCGTGACGACCGAGCCGCGCGCCTGGAAGGCCTGGTGGCTCGCGGAGACGAACGCCAGCGCCGCGCTGACTACGAGCACGACCACCGCGAGCACCACGAGGCCGCGGAGCGCCTCGGGGCGCGGACCGAGCCAGGCCATTACGTTGGAAAGCGACCGCGCCGCGAACACGAGCGCAGCCGCCGCCACGCCGTCGAGGAGCGCCGCGCCACGGGCCGCGAAGGGCAGCGGGAAGATCCCAAGGAGCGGTCGCCCGTCCGCCGGGGCCGCGGGCGGGTCGCCTCTCAGCGCCGCCACGGAGGTCGCGAACGCCGCGGCGACGGCCATGGCCAGCGCGGCCCCCGCGTCGTCCCTCACGCCGAGCGCGGCCGAGAGGGCGTCGCCGAGGACCAGCGCCGCGACGAAGGCGACGAGGCGGCTGCGGTCGCGCGGGGCCCGGGCCGCGAGCACCGCCACGAGGGCCACTCGAGGCGCCACGACGGGCCACGCGACCGCGACGGCGGCGCTGGAGGGGGCGCCAGCGAGCAGCGAACCGCGCCCGAGCGCGGCGACGCTCACGGCGCCAAGGACCGCGAGCGCGAGCGAGACGTCGTCGAGCGGGCGGGCGCCGAGGTCGTCTGGGATCTTCGCGAGGCGCGCGCCGTGCGGGACAGCGACCCCCCCGTAAACCGCGGCCAGCGCCGCACACGCCAACGCGAAGCCACCGATCGGATCGTCGCCGAGCGCCGGGACGACCAGCGCCGAGGCCGTCCCGAGCGCTCCGAGCGCTCCGAAAGCGTGCAAGCGACCGCGGCTGAAGCCCCCGACCGCGTGGGCCGACACGCACACAGCGCCGCCTGCCACCACACACTCGACCACAGGCAGGCCGGGGCCCTCCGTGGCGAGGACACCCGCGAGCCCCGTCGCGAGCAGGCCCAGGCCGCCGCCCCACGCCTCGAGCGCGACGCGCGCCCTGCCGGTCGCGCGACCGCTCGCGAGGAGCACCGCCGCCGCGCCCACCGCCGCCCCGGCGAACGCGGCCGAGGGGTTGCCCGGGATCGCGACCCCCGCGACGAGGCCCGCCGCCGCGACCGCCAAGAGCGCCGCGGGGTGAACGGCGGCGCCGTGCCGCCCCGTGGCGAGCCCGAACGCGGACGCACCGAGCGCCGGGATGGCGGCGAACGCGAGCGCGGGCAGCGTGAGCGTGGCGGCGGTCACGACGGCTTGCCCCGCGACCACGGAAGCGAGGGCCACGCCGCCGAACGCGACGAGCTCGCCGCCGGGCGCGAGGTGCGGCGCGCGGCGGCGGACGGGCTCGGCTCCGAGGACGTGCGCGACGACCGCCGAGAGCGCGAGGACGTAGAGCCAGGCGCCCGCCGCCGACAGGCTGCCCGCCTCGATGCGCACCGGCTCGGCTCCGGGCGCTCCGGCGAGCGAGAGGAGCGCGAGCGAGAGGCCGGCGTAGAGCGCCGACGCGAACGGCGCGAAGCCGTCGCCCACCGACGCGAGCCGGCGACCCGCGAGCGCCAGGGCGGCGACGCCGACGAACGGGACGGCCACCCGGGCCTCGGCGACCGCGCCGCCGACGAAGAGCTCCGCGACGAGCGAGGGAAGCACCGCGGCCGGGAGCATCCACCGGGGGCACGCGAACCTCTTCGCGGCGTGGCCCAAGCTCGCGACCGACACGGCGACGACGAGCGCCGAGACGCCGAGCCCGAGCCCTCGCGACCCGTCGACGAGCGCCGCGAGCGCGACGAACACGGTGGGGAGGAGCCCCACCGCGATCGCCGCGAGCACCCCGCCCGCCCGCGTGCTCCGCTTCGCGACGAGCGCCGACAAGCCGAGAAACATGGCGTGGTACCCGAGGAGCGCGCCCGCGACGACGATCTGTCGCGGAGGCCCCGCGAGCGTCCGCCACGCCTCGCGGACGCCCATCGCAGAGCCCGCCAGCACGAGGAGCGTGCCGAGGAACCACCACGCGTACTCGGCGAAGAGTCCGCTCGGCGAGAGCGAGGCCTCCGTCCCCGACGAGCCGGGGCGCTTGGAAGACGGCGGGCCGAGGTCGTCCAGCCCAAGCAGCGCACCGACGCCCGCGCCGACGCCCGCGCTGGCGCCGTGACCGTGACCCTCGTGGCCCCCGCCGAAGAGCCCCTCGCCGACCTCCACCGCGTCGCGGACGTCCCCTGGCGAGCGGGCGTGCGCCGGAGACGCGGGCTCCGACGCGGGACGCGCAGCGTCGGCCTCGAGGCGGGCGACCGCGGCGTCCCATCGCGTCGCGATCTCGCGCCGGCGCGCCGAGAGTCGCTCGAACACGCCCGGGTCGTCCGCGGCCTGCGCGGCCTGCACCGTGCCCTCGGCGCGGGCGGCGTCCCGGGAGGGCGTGTTGCGCAGGCGGGCCGCGACGTCGTCGTCGAGCGCGCCCTCCGCCTCCCACGCGTCGATCGCCACCTGCACGCGGGCCTCGAGGGCGCGCGCCAGGTTCTCTCGCGTGGGGCTCACCGCGACCGCCCCGCACGAGGCGCACCGGGCCCCGCTCCCCACCACCACAGCGCACGTGAGGCAGAGTTTGTGCGACATCCCCCGAGGTGAGCCTAGCGGCTGCCCCATCTATTCGTCACGCGCCGGTCACGCTTTCTTGAGCGTCCGCGCGAGCGTGTTCCTGGAGATGCCCAGGCCGCGGGCCGCGTCGGTCTTCACGCCCCCGGCCGCCTCGAGCGCCGCCTCGGCGTACCGACGCGAGGCCTCCTCGAGGGTCAACCCGAGGGGGAGCGCGACGCCCGGCGTGGGCGCCGCCGAGTTGCGCGGGCTCCGGGGGGCCCCGTCGGGGGCCGCCAACCATCCGTTCGGCGACAACGCCACGGCGCTCTCGATCACGTTCTCGAGCTCGCGCACGTTGCCAGGGAAGCGGTGCTCGGAGAGCCACGCGATGAGCTCAGGGGTGAGCTTGGGGTTGGGGCGCCCGTACCTGCGCCCGAATCCGTCGGCGAAATGGCGTGCAAGTTCCAGCACTTCCTCCGCTCCACGGGCGCGCAGCGGTGGCAGCACGATCTCCACGACGCGCAGCCGATAGTAGAGGTCCTGACGAAAGCGCCCCTCGCGCACGAGCGCCTCGAGGTCCCGGTGGGTGGCGGCGACGATGCGGGCGTCGGTCTCGAGCGTGGCGCGACCGCCCACGCGTTCGAAGGCGCCCTCCTGGAGGAAGCGCAGGAGCTTGCCCTGGCTCTCGAGCGGCAGGTCGCCGATCTCGTCGAGAAACAGAGTGCCGCCGTGCGCGAGCTCCACCTTGCCGGAGACGCGGCGGTCGGCGCCCGTGAACGCGCCGCGCTCGTGCCCGAAGAGCTCGCTCTCCACGAGCGGTGGGGGCAGCGTCGTGCAGTCGACGACGACGAACGGCCTCGCCTGACGGTCCGAGTTGGCGTGGATGGCGCGGGCGAAGAGGCCCTTGCCGGTGCCGGTCTCCCCGCGCAGCAGCACGTGCGCGCGGGTCTTGGCCGCGAGCGAGACGCGCTCGTACACCGGAGCGAGGCCCGGGCTCGAGCCCACGATGCGGTTGATGGGCCCGCGCAGCGTCACGCCGGGCACCTCGGCGTCGCGGGCGCGGAGGGTCGTCATCGCGAGCGCGCGCGCGAGCTGCTGCCCGAGCGCCTCGAGGTACCGCTCGTCGTCCGCGTCGAACGGGCCGCCGCTCCGTCGGTTCAAGAGCTGGAGCACGCCGCGCACGGGCGCGCGGGGCTCCTCGCGCAGCGGCACGGCGAGCACGGCGCGCGTGACGAACCCCGTTCGCTGGTCGGTCTCGGGAGAGAAGCGCGGGTCGTCCGCGGCCACGGGCACGCGAGCCGAGCGCCCCTCGACGGCGACCCACCCCGCGATGCCGCGGCCCATCGGCAGCCTGAGCGCGGGCAGCTCCGACGACAGGGCGAGGCGACTGACGAGGTCACCGCGATCGGCGTCCACGAGCCAGACCGTCGCCCGCTCCGCGCCAAGCGCCTCCGCGACGCGCTCACACGCCGCGAGCAAGATCGCGTCGAAATCCACCTCGCGGCCGAGCAGCGTGGCGAGATCGACGAGGAGCGAGAGGCGATCGGACATGGCGCTCGGTGGTCGGCGCGAGAGGGACGGCGAGGAGGGATCGGGCGCGGCCAACGCTACCACGGCAGCGCCCCTCAGGCGGCTTCCCTGGCGCTCTGGACCGCGGGGCCACGCGCGCCGGAGCCGTCGAGCCGCAGGCGCATCCCCTCCCTCGCGGCGAAGGTCGCGGGGAAGAGCTCGCGTGTCGCCGCCTCGAGGGCGAGGACCCCAACGTCGTCGCGCGCCGGGTCGTGATGAAAGAGCGCCAACGCCGAGACGCCCGCGGCGCGCGCGAGCTGGGCGGCCGCGACGTTGGTCGAGTGCCCCCAGCCCACCCGTGCGGGGCGACCGCCGCCGCCGGCGTACTCGTCGACCGTATATTGCGCATCGTAGATGAGCAGCGTCGCGCCCTCCGCGAGCGCGCGGAGCTCGGGGTCGACGGCCGCGCCGTGCTCGGTGTCGGTCGCGTAGACCAAGCTCACGTCGCCGAGGTCGAGCCGGTACGCGAGCACGCCGCCAGGGTGGTTGCCCCCAGCCACACGCACGCGCACGTCGCCGACCGAGAACGCGTCGCCGGGCGTGACCTCGCGCGGCGACAGCGTCGCCTGCACGTCGGAGAGGCGCACCGGAAACACTGGCGCGGTCATCTGGTGCTCGAGCGCGTCGCGCACGCCATGGAGGCCGCAGCGCTGGCCGACGATCTCGAGCCGGGTGCTCGGCTGGTAGAGCGGCGCGAAGAACGGCAGCCCCTGAATATGGTCCCAGTGGTAGTGGCTGAGGAGCAGCGTGAGGTCCTGTGGGCCCCGCCCGAGGAGCCTCTGTCCGAGCTCGCGGAGCCCGGTACCGGCGTCGAGCACGAGGCGACGACCGCCCGCCAAGACCTCGACAGTGCTTGTGTTTCCGCCCACCGCAGCCGTGTGTACGCCCGGCGAAGCGATGCTCCCTCGGACTCCGAAGAACGTGACTTCCATGGTTCTCTCTCCTGCTCCGTCGTTTGTCGACGGGCCCCCCCTTGCTCGCGCCGTGCCAGGCCCGCGACGCCGCGCTTCTGCGCCCGCAGCGACGCGGCGGAGGGGGCGCGCACCGGGATGAAGCGCGGGCCTACGCACGCGCGCTTTTTTGGCGCGGCGGCGGCGTGCGCTAGGCTCCGAGCATGATCGTCATCGCGGACGACTGCCCCCTCGCCCGCTTCACGCTCTCGCGCGAGCTCGAGCAGCGAGGGATCGCCGCGACCTACGTCGCCTCGGTGGAGGCCGGACGAGCGCTGCGGGCGAACCTCGCGTGCGCCCTGGTCGACCTCGACCTCGGGGACGGCTCGGGGGTGGAGCTCGCCGAGCACCTCCGAAGCCACGCGCCGACGCTGCCCGTCGCGTTCTTCACGGCCTCGCGCGACACGTCGGAGGCGCGCCGCCACGGCCCCGTCTTCCGAAAACCCGACCAGCTCGCCGAGGCGGTCGCGTGGATCGTGGCCCACGCCGCGGGCCCGAGCGAGCCCCGCGGCCCTGGCCGATGAGGTACGCTGTCGGCATGACGACCGGACGGGCGAGCGGTGCGGCGGCGATTCTTCTGTTGGTCACGGCGTTCGCCGTGGCGTGTACGTCTTCAACGACCCCCGCGACCGACGCCGGGACACCCGCCATCGACGCCGGGACACCCGCCATCGACGCGGCGATCTCGCCCGACGGCTCGTCCCCTGAAGCGGCGGTCCCCGACGCGGGCTGCGTGGGGCCATGCGCGACGCTCTCCCTCGACGCGACGTACGGCGCGAAGACGGCTCGCTTCGAACGCGCTCAGTTCGGGTGGGACAAGCAGGCCGGCAAGGTGAGCGGCATCACGACGGAGGCCCACGCCGGCGGGCGGCCCGAGTGCCCTACGCAAGCGTCGCCGACCCCGGATCGAACGGTGGTGATCAGCGGCGTCCCCATCGGCTCGGCGGGCAAGACGCTCACGCAGGCGGACGGCGTCGCGGTGACCTTGTTCGACTTCAAGAGTGTGCTCACCGACAAGCCGCTCGACAAGGCGACGGCGGTCAAGCTCACGGTGGTGTCCATCGAGGGCGACGCTCCGGAGCGCGTGGCGTTCGACCTCGAGGCGACCTTCGTCGAGGGGAAGATCGTCGGCCACGTATTCGCCGAGCACTGCAAGACGATGGACGAGTAGCGCGCGCTCAGAACACCGCGGCTTCGCTCGCGGCCTCCCGAGAAATGCGCCCCGACGCCACGAGCTCTCGCGCGTGCATGTCGAACGTCTGCATGCCGTAGGGGTGGGCGCCCTTTTCCATGAGCTCCCGGAGGGACGGGTTGTTGTCGGGGCGCCGGATCGCCTCGCGCACGGTGCCCGACGCGACGAGCACCTCCGCGAGGAGCACGAGCCCGTCTCCGCTCTTCGAGGGCAGGAGGCGCTGCGCGACGATGCCCTGCAGGCAAGACGCGAGGCGCTCTCGCATGTCCTCGCTCGCGCCGGCACGGCGTGGGGCGAGCGACACGGCGCGGCCCATCGTGCGCGTGACGTCGGGAGTGTGCAGCGTCGACATCACGAGGTGGCCAGTCTCCGCGGCCTGAAGGGCGACGTCCATCGTGACCTCATCACGGATTTCGCCAACGAGGATGACGTCGGGGTCCTGCCGAAGGGCGGACCGGAGCGCGTCCGCGAACGAGCCGGTGTCGATCTGCACCTCGCGCTGGCTCACGCTGGCCTTGCGATCCTCGTGCAGGAACTCGATGGGGTCCTCGATGGTCACGATGTGCAGCGGCTGCGTGGCGTTCAGGTGACCGATCATGCTCGCGAGGGTGGAGCTCTTCCCGTTGCCGGCGGCGCCGACCACGAGCACGAGGCCGCGGCCCCTCTCCGCGAGCTGAACGCACGTGGCGGGAAGCCCGAGCGACTCCATCGTCGGGATCGTCGAGGCGATGGCGCGCAGGACAATCGCGAGGGTGCCGCGCTGGCGGTACACGTTCACGCGGAATCGCCCCACGTTCGGCACGACGTACGCCGTGTCGTGCTCCTGGAGCTCGGAGAGCTTCGCGAGCTTCGCGGGGTCCGACAGCACGAGCCGCGCGATGGCTTCGGTGTCCGACGCGCGCAAAGGATCGGTGCGAAACGCCACCAGATCGCCACGGATGCGCGCGGACGGCGGCGCCCCGACGCGCAGATGAATGTCGCTCGCGTTCGCGGCGACCGCCTTGCCGAGGAGCTGGGCAAAGAAGGCTGCGTTGCCGTACGCGCTGGCGCCCGGCTGCCCCGCCACGGCTAGCCCGCGTCGCTGGCGTCGCTCGAGCCGCCGTCGGCCGCGGAATCCACCGGCGAGTCCACCGGGGAGTCGACCGGCGAGTCCACCGGGGCGTCGACGGGGGCGTCCACCGGGGCGTCGGCCGGGGCGTCGACCGCGGCGTCCACCACCGGCGCGGTGTCGGTCTTCGCGTCGGCGGGCACGACCGCGACGTCGGCGACGTCGGCGGGGATCTTGGTGCGGTCGAAGTCGACGATGAGCTCGCACCCGGCGACCGAGGCGACCGCGAGGAGCGTGAACGCGAGCAATGTCGCGCGACGACGGCGCGGGGCGACGGCAGCGCGCGAGGACGAGCGCGAGGACGAACGCGAGCAGAACGGAGAAGGCGTCTTCATGGGGCGGGGCCTCGGCACGTTTTCGGAAGCGAGTTTCAGAAGCGTATGAGCGCGCCTGCACCGCCGCCTTGGGGCGTGATGTAGGGCGTCGGGGTGATGGACACGCGCGCCGGAGCGGGCTTCGCCGCGGCGACGCCCGCGGCCTTCGGGGGGTCCTTGGTGAGGAAGAGGACGGCGGAGGTCACACCGAAGGTGATCGCGATGCCGAAGCACATGTCGGCGACGAGCGCGGCGTTCTCGCCGCTGTCGGCGGTGCTGGTCGTGGGCGCGGTCTTGAAGTCGCTCGACTTCGAGAGCGCGGCGATCCCGAACCCCGTGCCGACGCCGAGCGCGGCGACGGCGATGCCACCGGTGACGTACGCAGGCACCTTGCTCGGCGGCGGCGGCGGCGGCGGTGGCGGTGGCGCGGGCTTCGGCGCCACGGCGACGGGCGGGGGCGGAGGAGGCGGCGGCGGCGGCTCGGGCTTCTTCTCCAGCGTCACCGCGAGGTCTTGCTTGGCGGCGTAGGCCACCTCCACGTCGCGCTCCACCGGCTCGTAGCCCTCGAGCTCCACGCGCACCGTGTGCTTGCCGGGCGGCAGGTCGAGGTCGGTCGGGCTCTTCTCTTGGAAGGGCTTGCCGTCGACGAGGACCGCTCCGCCGGCGGGGTCGGTGTCGAGGTGGACCTTGCCGGGCATGCCCTTGATCTCTGCCACGCGCTTCTGGGTGGCCTCGGCCTTGTCCTTCATCTTCGCGGGGACGGCCGCGAGGAAGCGCTCGTAGGCGACCACCGCTTCGCGGAGCTTGAGGAGCTTGTCCTGGCACTCGCCGATCGCGAAGGCGAGCTCGGGCGAAGGCTTGGCGCCATCGGCGGTCTCGTAGAGGGCGAGCGCCTCCGCGTACTGGCCGGCCTTGAATTTCGCGTCGGCGTCCTTGGTGGTGGCGCGCACGTCGACCGGCTTGACCTGGGGCGTGGTGGTGGCGGCCTTCGGCGCAGGCTTGGCCCCCTTGCCGGCCCCGGGCGGCGCCGCGTATGCGGGCGACGTCGCCGTCGCCACGGTGACGAGAACCAGTCCTGCAGAAACCAGCCGATTGCGAAGCGTGTTCAAGTCGGTCCTCCTGGGGGCCGGAGCCGCTCTCGACGAGCGACGCCGACGGGGGAAGCTACTACGGATGGTCGCCGCGCTTCCATTCGGATTCGACGGGCGACGCCGGCGGGCGGGCGGTTTCAGGCGGGGGGCTCGACCTCGTGCGACGGCTCGACGAGCTCGACCAGCACGCCGCCGGTCGCCCGCGGGTGCAGGAACGCCACTTTGTGGCCGCGCGCGCCGGCTCGCGGCGCTTCGTCGAGGAGCGGCACCCCGAGGCCCTTGAGGAACGCGAGCGCGCCCTCGATGCCCTCGACCTCCACGGCGATGTGGTGCAGTCCCGGGCCGCGCTTCTCGAGGAATTTCTCGAGCCCCGCGTTTCCCCGGGGGCTGATGAGCTCGATGCTCGACTCGCCCAGCGGCAGGAGCCACGCCTCGGTCTGCTGGGCGGCGACCACCTCGCGCTCGCGCGGCTCGAGACCCAACGCCTCGCGGTACTTGGCGGCGGCGCCCTCGAGGTCGGCCACGCAGACCGCTACATGATCAATCTTCTTTACCTTAAACATTCGGTGGACCTCGCCACCCCCACTCTACCGCGGCGCGCGGCGCGCGCGCACCTCGCGCAGCTCGCAGCTGCCGACGGGCCCGCGATTCTGGTACGCTGGCTCGGCTTGCGCTCGGCCTACTCGCCTTGCTCTCGTCTCCAGCTCCTTCTTACGAGGTCCTTCCCATGATCCGATCGCGCTTCCGGTCCGTCTCGCTGCAGTCGATGCTCCTCCCCGCTCTCGTCGGAGCGCTCGCGTTCGCGACCGGCTGCGCGCCGACCCTGTCGCCCCCGTTCGACCAAATGAAGAGCTCGCAGATCACGGTCTACCGCCTCCAGAACTACGAGCCCCCGCCCCAGGCGGGCGCCGCGGCGGGCGCGGCCATCCCGGGCCTCCCACCCCAGCTTCAGCAGTGGGTCACCGCCGGCGCGTCTCTCCTGCCGCCGGGGCTGATTCCACCCGGCCTCATCCCTGGCGCGCCCGGCGCGGCGGCGCCCGCGGCCGACCAGACCCAGCGCTTCCACGGCTTCCGAATCCTTGGCTACTCGGCGCTGAACGACAAAGCACAGCGCGAGGAGGCCCTCGGCATCTTCGGCAGCAAGAGCAGCTTCTCCAACGCCACCGCCAACTGCCTCTACGCCGAGTTCGGCTTCTCGTTCGCCGGCGCCGCGGGCGGCCCGCCCGCCGACGTCCTCGTCTCGCTCTCGTGCAATCAGGTCAAGGCCGACGGCTTCGCCTGGCCGCACGGCGCGCAGACCGGGCTCACCGCCGACACCTCGAAGCGCATCATCGCGATCGCCCAGAAGGTCTTCGGCGGCTGAGCGTGTCCCCCGCTGCCGGGCTCGTCCATCGGCTCGCCGCGCGCGCGTTCGAGCGCATGACCGTGGACGAGGCCTGGGAGCGCCGCGTGCGCGAGGCCGACGCGCGCGGCACGGTCGTGTACGTGCAGCGCAACGTGTCGGTCGTCGACTACTTCGCGCTCGAGCACCTCACCCGCAAGCTCGGGCTCCCGCCCGTGCGCTTCGCCAACGACCGCGGGCTCAGCGTCCTCGATCCCGGGCGCGGCCCCATGTGGCAGAAGCTCTTGCCGCGTGACGAAGCCTGGTACGCGGCGGAGCTCGCGCGGGTGCTCGAGGAGGGGGCCTCGGCGGCGCTCTTCTTGAAGCGCCCGCCGTCGCTCCTCGAGCCCGCGACCGGGAACGCCGTCCTCCACCCGCGCGGCTCGCTCGCCGCGCGGCCCTCGCGCGGCCGCGCGGAGGGCGACGTGTACCTCCACACCGTGCTCGCGGCGCAGCGCGCGCGCGCGACGCCCATCCTCCTCGTGCCGCAGGTGTTCGTCTGGTCGAAGCACCCCGACTCGTCGGAGCGTGGCGTCGTCGACGCCCTGTTCGGGCCGCGCGAGTGGCCGGGCACGCTGCGGACACTCGCGCAATTTTTACTTAACTTTCGACATGTTACGCTGCGAGCGGGCGAGCCGCTCGACGTCGGGCAGTTCCTCGCGCAGCAGGGCCCGGAGGCGCCCGACGACGTGCTCGTGCGGCGCCTCACGTACGCCCTGCTCCGTCGCCTCGAACGCGAGCGCCGCGCGGTCGTGGGGCCGTCCAAGAAGCCGCTCGATCGGGTGCGCGCGGAGGTCGCGCGCAGCCCGAAGCTGAAGCGCACGATCGTCGAGCTCGGCGGCGAGGGGCTGCGCGAGCGCCGCGCGCTGCAGGCCCGCGCGCTCGCCCTCGTGGAGGAGCTCGAGTCGGCCCAGGACATGAACGCGATCCAGGTCATGGACGCGGCGTTCGACGCGACCCTCGCGAAGATGTACTCGGCGATCGAGGTGGACCAGCCGGGCCTCGCGCGGCTGAAGGAGGCCTCCAAGGACGGCACCCTCATCCTCCTGCCGTCGCACAAGTCGCATGTAGACTACATCATTCTCACGCGCATCTTCTACCACGCTCGCATGCCCGCGCCGGTGATCGCCGCGGGCGACAACCTGAACTTCTTCCCGCTCGGCGACGTGCTCCGGCGCGGCGGGGCGTTCTTCATCCGCCGGAGCTTCAAGGGCGACAGGCTCTACGGAGCCGTGGTCGACGCGTACATCCGGAGGCTCATCCTCGACGGCGTGTCGCTGGAGGTCTTCCTCGAGGGCGGGCGCTCGCGCACGGGCAAGCTGCTCTCGCCGAAGCTCGGGCTCCTGTCGATGGTCGTCGAGGCGGCGCTCGGTGGTCACCGCAGGGTGTACTTCTGCCCGATCTCCATCGGGTACGAGCGCGTGGTCGAGGAGCGCTCTCTCGTGCGCGAGCTCACCGGCGGCGAGAAGAGCAAAGAGGATGTGCGGGGCCTGCTCCGCGCCCTCGAGACGCTGGTCGGCCGGTACGGGAGGCTCAACGTGCAGTTCGGCGAGCCGCTCACCCTCGAGGGCGTGCAGGACGAGCTCCAGCACCCGCGTGAGGCGACCGCCGCTCGCCCCCCGGCCTCCCCCGCCGAGCGCGCACGCGCGGAGCTCGCCCTGACCCCCGCGCGCCGCCGCGCGCTCATCACGCGCCTCGCGCACCGCGTGATGAACGAGATCAACCGCGTGACCGCGGTGACGCCCGGCGCGCTCGTGGCCACGGCGCTGCTCTCCCACGGTCGCCGCGGCATCTCCGACGCCGACCTGCTCGCCCTGTGCGTGCGCCTGTTCGAGCTCCTGCGGCGCTTCGGCGCGCGCTTCTCGCCGAGCGTGTCGGTCGACGGACGCACCGTCCGCCGGGCGGGCCTCGCCGAAGCGACCGAGCTCTTCTTTCGCGCCGGGCACCTCGAGGTCCGGCTCCCGGGGGAGCCGCTCGGCAAGGAGCGCGCGCGCGCGCCCGGCCCCTCCCCCGACGCCTTCTACCTCGTGCGAGACGAGCGACGCCACGCGCTCGACCTGGCGAAGAACGCGGTCGTGCACTTCTTCGTCGACCGCGGGCTCGTGGCCACGGCGCTGCTCGCGCAGGAGGGCCCGCCCACGACCCGCGAGACGCTCGCGACGCGCGTGCAGGCCCTCTCGAGGCTCTTCAAGCACGAGTTCAGCTTCCGCGTCGACGCACCCTTCGAGCGCATCTTCGAGGAGACGCTCGACGCGATGCTCCGCGACGGCGAGCTCCGCGACGACGCGCGCGGCGGCGTCACCGTCGGCGACGGCGCGGCCGGCGATGACGCGCGGCTCTACGCCGGGATTCTGCTCGAGTTCGTGGAGGGCTACCGCATCGCGGCGCGGGCGCTCGGCGCGCTCGCGAAGGGCCCGCTGCCGGCCAAAGACCTCGCGAAGCGGGCGCTCGCGGTGGGCGATCGCATGTTCCTCGGCGGCGAGATCCAGCGAAAGGAAGCCGTGAGCCGCGCGCTCTTCGACAACGCGTTCACGGCCTTCGTGGAGCAAGGCTACCTCGCGCGCGAGGACGGCAAGCTGCGCCTCGCCGAGAGCTTCGCCACGCCGGGCGCCCTCGGCGCCGTGGAGGGGAAGGTGCTCGGCTTCTTGCCGGACGCGCGCCGCCGCGCCAGGGAGAGCGAGTGAGATCGGCCCGGGGGCGCCACGCCCTCGCGGTGGCCGCGACGGCCGTCGCCCTCGCGAGCGCCGCGCTCGGGTGCACTCCCACCCCGACGCCCCTCGCCCCGAACCAACGGGGGAGCATCGGCCTGCCGCACAAGGGCACGCTCACCGGCGGCGAGGAGCTCCCTCGCGACGCGCCGGGGATCGCGTGGCTCCGGTCAAACGATCGCCACTTCGCGGTGCCTCGCCTCGCCCGCGCCCTCGCCCGCGCGGGCAAGGCGGTCGCCGAGGAGCACCCCGGCGCGGTCCTGTGCGTCGGAGATCTCTCCGCGCCCCGCGGCGGGCGCATCTCCGGGCACGCCTCGCACCGGACGGGCCGCGACGCGGATCTCTTGCTCTACCTCACCACGCTCGACGGCGCGCCCGCGCCCAGCCCGGGCTTCCTCCCCGTGGAGGCCGACGGTCTCGCCTTCGACCCCGGCAAGAAAGAGTACTTTCGACTCGACGTCCCGCGACAGTGGGCCCTCGTGAAGGCGCTCGTGCTGGACCCCGAGGCGAACATCCAGTGGCTCTTCGTTCATGGCAACATCGAGGCGCTCCTCGTAGCGTGGGCGCGCGCGCGCGGCGAGCCGACCGAGGTCATCTACCGGGCGATGAAGATGATGCTTCGGCCGCGCGGCTCGGGCCCGCACGACGATCACGTGCACGTACGCACGGCCTGCCTCCCCGGCGAGCTCGGCGACGGCTGCGAGCCTTCGGGGCCCGACTGGCCCTGGCTCCACCGCGGCGCCCCGCCCCCCGTGGCGCCGACCGCCGAGCTCATCGCGACTCTCTTCCGAGACGTGAGCGAGCCCGCCGCGCGCGCGCCCTCGACGAGCGTCGCGGCGCCGTGAACCTCGAAGTGAGCCCCGAAGGGGCGAACGCAGGTCGATGGCGGGCCCGAGCCAAAGGCGAGGTCTCGCCATGAACCTCGAAGTGAGCCCCGAAGGGGCGAACGCAGGTCGATGGCGCGCCCGAGCCAAAGGCGAGGTCTCGCCATGAATCGGCTCTTCCGCGCCGACGCGGCGCACACGCTGAGCGCCGTGCCGGAGGGGTCCGCCGACCTCGTCTACCTCGACCCGCCCTTCGCCGTGGACAAGGCCTTCACGGCGCGCCCCGCGGCGGCGGCAGGTCAGCAGGCCAAGCGCGAACGCGCCCGCGGGCCCGTCGCCTACGGCGACCGCTGGCCGTCACTCGAGGCCTACCTCGCGTGGCTCGTGCCGCGCGTCGAGCTCGGCTACCGCGCCCTCTCCGCTCGCGGCACTCTCTGGCTCCACCTCGACCACCACGCGACCCACGCGGCCCACGCGGCGGTGGTGGGCGCCCTCGGCGCGCGCGCGTTCGCCGGCGAGATCATCTGGGTGCCCGGCAACGGCGCCAAGGCTCGCGGCGGCCTGCCCCGCGCACACCAGACGCTGCACGTGTGGAAGAAGAGCGACGCGTACACCTGGAACGCGAAGGCGAGCGAGCTCCGTGAGCCGTACGCGGCCACGAGCCTCTCAATGCATTTTACACGCAAAGACGAGGCCGGCCGGGCCTACCGCGACCGCACCGTCGGCGGGAAGACGTACCGCTACTACGCCGACGAGGGGCGCGCCGTCGGCAGCGTGTGGACCGACTGCCCGGCGATGCTCGCCAACACGCCGCTGCGCGCGGAGGGGACGGGGTACCCCACGCAGAAGCCGGAGAAGCTCCTCGCGCGCATCGTGTGCGGAGCGAGCGCGCAGGGCGGCCTCGTGGTCGACCCCTTCGTGGGCAGCGGGACGACCCTCGCGGTCGCCTCGACGCGCGGGCGTCGCTTCGTGGGCGGCGACGTCGGCGAGCTCGCGATCCGCACGACCCGCGCGCGCCTCGCGGACATCGGTGCAGACTACACGTACGAGGACGGCGCCGTGGCTCAGAACGAGGAGCCCGGCTGACTCAAGAACTCCAGCTCTTCGGGCGTCGACGCGCGCCCGAGGAGGGCGTTGCGGTGGGGAAAGCGGCCGAACCGCTGGATGATCACGCGGTGCTTCTCAGCGAATGATGCGTACTGCGCGCGGCCGGCGCGCAGCTCGGCGGGGCTCGCCTCGAGCAGCGCGGTGAAGAGGGCGACGCACGCCTCTTGGTCGGCGAGCGACTCCGAGTGCATGGTCGGCATGAGAAGGAACGTCGCGGCGGCGTAGGGCAGCGAAAGGTGAAGGCCCGCGGCGACGCCGGCCTTGGCGGCGCCGAGCGCGCGGGGGTCAGAGGCGAACATGCGGGACGTGCCGCGGAACATGTTCCGAGAGAACTGGTCGAGCACGATCACGTACGCGACGAGCCCTCGGGGATCGTCGCGCCACGCCTCGCGCGCGCCGCCGTCGATCTCGGCGTGCAGCGCGCCGAAGCGCTCGACGAGCTCGGCGTCGAACGCGGGGTCCTTCTTGAACCAGCGCGCGGTGTGCTCGGCGTCTGCGTCACCGCGCTCGTCGAGGGGTCCGAACCAATACGTCCACACGTCGTCGGGGGTCATGGCGGAGAGGATCGCACGCGAAGCTCTGCAGACCCAGCTTCTCCGACAGGCGCACGCTCGGCCACGCGGCGCGGCCCTGGGTACGGCGGCTCGCGCCGCTTCTCCCACGCGGCGCGGGCGCCGAGCCCGAGCCGCTCGAGCCCAGGGACGATCGCGCGCTCGACCGTCGCATAGAAGAGCTCGCGCGCCTCCGCCCCGGAGCAGAGGCCGAGCGCGTCGCCGCCCGGCCGCCGCACCGAGCCCAGCGGCAGGTGAGCGAGCTCGTGCCGCTCGAGGTGCGCGAAGGCGACGCGGAGGTAGCGATCGAGGCGTTCGCGTTCGCCCCGCGCGAGCTCGGGGACGATGCGCTCGAGCGCGCGCCACCCGAACCGGGCGTGGCCCACCTCGTCGGCCCAGATCGTCGTGAGGAGCTCGCGGAGCGGCCCGTCGGGCATCGCGTCCCGCTCGGCCCCGATGAGGGCCACGGCCACGGTCTCCGCCATGCACGAGATGGAGATCAGATTTCGCGCCGCCGCCTCGAGCCGTGAGGCGTCAAGGTGCTGCGGGAAGACCTCGGGCGGGTCGTGCCGTGTCCCCAGGGTGAGATCCATCGAGGTGGCGGCGGAGTCGTGCGAGGTCACGTCGGCGCACGCCTCGGCGGCGAGCAGGCACCGACGCGCGAGCGGGAGCAAGGCGAGGCCCTCGCGGGTCAGCTGAACCCGGCGCGTCGTGCGGGCGAAGAGCGCGACGCCGAGATCCTCTTCGAGCTTCTGGATGCGCTGCCCGAACGCGGTGGGGGTGAGCGCCACGGCGCGCGCCGCCTCGCGGAAGCGCAGCGTCCGGGCCGCGGCCTCGAAGCACCGGAGGGACTCGAGCGACGGGAGCATGCAGCGCGAGCCTACCGCACGGCGCCAGCGCGCGTGCTCGGTCCGTTCGTCAAAGGGCCGCGGCTAGACGAGGCCAGCGAACCCGGCGCCGCGGTCGAGGTGACGTTGTTCGAGGACCGCGAGCGCCTCGCGGGGCAGGGGGCCGCGCGCCACGAGCTCCGCCGCGCGGCGCACGCCCTCCACACGGGAGGTGCCCACGAGGGCGCACGAGACCCTGGGCGCGTGCGCCGCGAAGCGCAGGAAGAGCTCGTCCATCGGGAGCCCGAGCGGCGGATCGCTCGGGGCGAAGAGCGCCTCGACGCGCCGCGCGTACTCCTCGACGTCGGCCCGCGGCTCATCGGCGCCGTTCGGGCCGCCGAGCCGGGCCCACGCGGCGTTCGCCAGCGCCCGCTTCCCGAGCACCCCCGCCGGCGCCCCCGTGAGCCGCGCGAGCTGTCGGAGCGCGGCGCGGTCGACGAGGCTCACGGAGCACTCGACGACGTCGAACACCTCGGTCCCGAGCGCCACGTCGAGGGCCTCGCCGTCCCCGGAGTAGCCCACGGCGCGCACCTTGCCCGCCTCCCGGGCGCGCGCGAGCGGCGCCAGGAGATCGCCGCGGCGCAGGCGATCGGCGTCGCACGAGTGCAGCAGGAAGACATCCAACACGTCTGTGCATAATACACGCAGTGCGCGCTCGACGCCGCGCTCGATGCACTCGGGCGTCCAGTCCGGGACGCCAGGCACGCCGTACCCCCCCTTCGTGACCAGGGTGGCCGCGCCCCGGCGCCCCGCGAGGGCCCGCGCGAGCCGCTCCTCGGAGGCCCCGTAGCTCGGGGCCGTGTCGAACACGTCGATCCCGTGGTCGAGCGCCGCGTGGACCAGCCGCGCGGCCGCCGCGTCGTCCACGCCCGGGGCGCCGAGCGGGCCGCACCCGAGGCCAAGCGCCGACACCGTGAGGCCCGTGCCGCCGAGCGCGCGCCTCATCGGGAGAGCACCATGACGCCGTACGGCCCGAGCGCGAGCGGCAACGTGAAGGGGCGGCCGTCGTAGGGCTGCGCGAGCGCCTCGATGGGCGCGGTGGACGCGTCGCGGTCAGCACCATACGCGCGCCGCTCGCTCGTGAGGCGGACGCGGTACGCGCCGCCGGCCGGGACGCCCGCGTCGTAGCGCGCGTAGGCGCGGTCCCTCAGGTTCAGGGCCACGATCACGTCCGTCCCCGACGCCCCGTGCCGGCGGAACACGAGCACCTTGTCGACGTCGTTGCGATGGAGGATCTCCACGCCCGGCTCGGCGAGGGCGCTCGAGGTCCCGCCGAGGTCGCGGCGCAGCCCGATCAGGTCCTTGTAGAATGCACGCACGAGCAGCCCCGTCGCGGTCGGCGGCGCGAGCGGCGCGGGGGTGTCGGCGAAGCCTCCGGTCGCGAGGCCCTCTTGCCCCATGAAGAGCATCGGGACGCCCGGCGTGGTGAACAGCAGGGCTGCGCCGAGCATCGACCGACGCCGCGCGGTGTGCCCCTCCGGGTTCGCGCGATCCACGCGGCTCGGTAGCCGCGCCCCGCCGTTGCCGACGGTGTCGTGCGTCTCCGTGAAGAGCACTCGCGCGAACGGATCGCCCTCGTAGGAGCCGGTGAGCGCGCGGACGAGGACGCCGAGGTCGCGGTCGTCGTCGCGCGGCGCTTCGAGCACCCGCGCCACGTCGTAGCCGAAGCCGTCCCACTGCGCGTCGAAGCCGTAGCCACCCCGCGCCACGGGCCGGGTCAGCTCCGCGTAGCCCTTCAGGTCCTCCGCGGTGCTCGTGGCGCCGCGCGCGCGCGCCAGCTCGTTCTGCGCCACGAGCAGCTCGCGCCCGCCGGGGGTGCTCCCCTGCCCGTCCACCGCGCGTACGTTGGAGGTCGAGTCCCAGCGGAAGCCGTCCCCGTGAAACTCGTCGAGCCACATCTGGGTCGCGTCGAGGAACATCGCTCGCACGGTCGGCGCTGCGAAATCCGGGCGCGGGCCCCAGGGCGTGCGCGCGTAGGGGCCCGGCCCGAAATAGTAGACTCCCGCGGAGCCGTCGGGGCAGGCGCCGTCGAAGCAGCGGAGCGGCGCGCCCGACCACCCGTCGTGGTGGTTGACGACGGCGTCGAGCCACACCGCGATGCCACGCGCGTGGGCCTCGTCGACGAGCGCGCGGAGCTCCTCGGCGGTGCCCAAGGAGGCGCGCGGCGCGAAGTGCAGGTGTGGGTTGTAGCCCCAGCCGCCTGGGCCACCGCCGAAGTCGAAGACGGGCATGAGCTCCACGACGTTCACGCCCAGCTCGGCCAGCTCGGCGAGCCTCGCGCGGGCCGTCGCGAAGGTCCCGTGGCCCCTCGCCTCGTCCTTCGCGAAGCTCCCCACGTGGAGCTCGTAGACGACCTGCTGCTGCCGCTTGGGGCGCTGGAAGCCTCGATCGCGCCAGGCGAACGCGCGCGGATCGGTCACGAGGCAGGTGGTCTTCTCTTCGGTGCGCTGCCGACAATAGGGGTCGAGCCGGGCGAGCTCACCCGCAGAGCCGGCGAGGACGAAGCGGTAGCGCGCGCCGACCCGCACGCCGGCCACCTCAGCCGCGAAGAAGCCCCCGTCCTCCGCGCGGAGTGGCGCCCGCGCGGTCGCGAAGTCGCCCTCGACCCAGGCCGCCGTGGCGCCGGGAGCCCACACCCGGAACAGCGCACCGCCGGCCGTGAGGTGCACGCCCGGCCCGCGGTTCGCGGGGAGCGGCCGTGGGACCTCCGCGTCGGCGCTGCTCGTGGCCGGCGAGGGCGGCGCGGTCACGCGGGCGGGCTCGGGCACCTCGGTCGAGGCCCCGTCGGGCGGGAGGGCGCCGCCCGCTCCGCACGCGGTCAGCGCGCCGAGGCCGGCGGCTCCGAGGGCGGCGACCAGCGCGGCGCAGAGGCCCGCGCCTCGACCGACGACACGACGGGGAGGGCTCACCATGCCGCGGAGCCTAGCGTCGGCGCGACGCGACGGTTTGCGCGAATCGGTCAATGCCTTGCGCGATCCCCTCACGCGATTCGCTCACGACGCGATTCCATCACGCGCGGGGCGCCGGGACGCGCGTCGGGCGCCGCGGGGGCTCCCCGTGGGGCGGCAGCGCGTGCGCGCCGCCGAGGGCTCGCCCGCGCGCCGCGGACGGCGGCTCACCGAACCTGCGCGAGAAGGCCGCCGTGAACGCGGCCAGGGTGGCGTAGCCGACGTGGTGCGCGACCTCGCTCGCGCTGTAGACGCCTGTCTCGAGCATGAGCCGCGCCTCCTCGAGGCGTCGGCCGCGACGGTACGCGGCGGGGGAAGTGCCGACCTCGCGCTGAAACGCGCGGGAGAGGGTCGACTCGCTCGCGCCGAGGCGCTTGCAGAGCGCGGGCAAGCCGACGTCGTCGAACAGGTGGGCGTCGAGGAGCGCCCGCGCGCGCGCGACGAGCGGCGCGTCGTCTCGCGTGACGGACGCGCGCGTGCGCTGAGCGAGGGCCTCGCCGCCGAGAAAGTAAATCTCCTTTACGAGCTCGGTCTCGAGGAACCGCGACGCCTGGCTCGCGTGCTTCTCGCACACCGTGCGCTCGAACACGTAGCGGTGGACGAGCTCGTGGACCCAGCGTGTCCGCGGGAGCACGCGGGGCTCACCCATCACCTCGGCGTATGTGGAGCGGTCCACGTGGCCCGCGTACTCGACGAAGCAGCCCTCCTCGGCCGCCGCGCCGAGCTCGACCAGCGCGGTCGGCGCGACGGGCGCCGCGGCGCGGAGCCGGAAGCGGGCACGAGCGGGCACGAGCGCGAGCTTCGCGCGATCGACGCGGGCCGCGAGCGGCGCGGCCTCGACGACGACCGCGCCCTCGAGGGGGACGACCAGCGTGGGCCGCGCGGCGACTCGCTCCCGCTCGAGTGCCCGGGGATCCCGGAGGACGAGGATGTGCGTCCCCCCGTCTTCCGGGCGCGCGGCCGGCGCGGTCTCGGGCCTCGGTGGGGGCGCGCGTTCGGCCATGCTCAGGCGGGCGGCGCGGGCCTGGCGAGCGGCGCGGCGGCGAGCCACGCGTCGAGGTCCGAGAGGGCGCGCTCCGCGAGCGCCTGGTACCGATCGCGCTTCTTCAACCTCCGGTTCTCGTGCGGAGGCATGCAGGCCCACGTGATGTTGGACGGCTGGTAGCGGGGCTGCGGGCGGGACAGGTGCGTGCGCAGCCCCCCGAGCGCCGTGGTCGGGGGCGGCGGCGTGAACGGGAGGCCCGCGAGCGTCTGGGCGAGCCCGAGAGCGCACACGAGCCCGCCCGCGGCGCTCTCCACGTAGCCCTCCACGCCGGTGATCTGTCCCGCGAGGTAGAGGTGCGGCCGGGCGCGGAGCTGCATGCGCTCGTCGAGCAGCTCGGGCGCGTTGACGAACGTGTTGCGGTGCACGCTGCCGAAGCGGAGGATCTCGGCCTCCTCGAGCCCCGGAATGGTGCGAAACACCTCGGCTTGCGCGCCGTACGTCATGCGGGTCTGGAAGCCCACGAGGTTGTAGGCGGTGGCCGCGGCGTCTTCCTGGCGGAGCTGAACGACCGCGAACGGGCGGCGACCGGTGCGGGGATCGGTGAGCCCCACCGGCTTCATGGGCCCGAAGGCGAGGGTGAGCTCGCCACGCGACGCCATGACCTCGATCGGCAGGCAGCCCTCGAAGTAGCGTGTCTCCTCGAAGCTGCGCGGCGACACCTTCTCGGCGGCGACCACGCGCGCCACGAAGGCCTTGTATGCCTCTTCGTCGAACGGGCAGTTGACGTAGGCCTCGTCGCCGAGGGCCGTGGCGTCCAGCGCGGCGTCGCCGGCCCCGTCGCCCTCGCCCTCGCCCTCGCCGCCGCCGCTGCCGCCCTTGCCCCAGCGCGACTGCCGGAACACCCGGTCCCACGCGATGCTGTCGGCGGCGACGATCGGCGCGATCGCGTCGTAATAGGCGAGCTGCTCGGCGCCGATGGCCCGCGCGAGATCGGCGGCCAGCGCGTCGCCGGTGAGCGGACCGGTCGCGAGGATGACCGGGCGCTCGGCCGAAGCCTCCGGGACCGCCGACACGACCTCGTGGACGATCCGCACCCGCGGGTGCGACGCGAGCACTCGGGTCACCTCGTCGGAGAACAGGTCGCGATCGACCGCGAGCGCGCCTCCCGCCGGCACCTTCGCGACCTCGGCCGCGCGGAGGACGAGCGAGCCGGCGCGGCGGAGCTCTTCCTTGAGCAGGCCTACCGCGTTCACCAGCGCCGCTCCGCGCATGCTGTTGGAGCAGACGAGCTCGCAGAGCTTGTCGCTCGTCTGAGCGGGGGTGCGCGCGAGCGGCTTCTGCTCGAGGAGCGTCACCTGCACGCCGCGCTCGGCGAGCTGAAAGGCCGCTTCACACCCGGCGAGGCCGGCTCCCACGATCAAGACTTCGCGTGCGCTCACGGCGTGGTCCTCTAGCACGCCCGCGCCTGTCCGTGCCCGCCGCCGCGCGCCCCGCGAGCTCGCGTCAGGCGCGCTCCACCGCCACGACGCCCTGGAGCTTCTGCAGGGCCCGCATGACGGTCTTCAGCTGCGTGAGGTCCTGGCACACGAAGGTGAAGATGTTGATCGCGCGCCCGTCGTCACCCGCGCGGCAGTTCGCCTCGGTGATGTTGATGCCCTGGGCGCTGAACGTGCTGCCGACGTTGGCGAGGATCCCCATACGGTTCTGCGCGACCACCTTGAGCTGCACTGCGCGGTTGATCTTGGCCTTCGAGTCCCACTGGATCTCCACGCGGCGATCGGGATCGGTGTCGAACGCCTTCGCGCAGCCGCGCCGGTGGATCGTGATGCCGCGCCCGCGCGTGATGAACCCGAGGATGTCGTCACCGGGGAGCGGGCTGCAGCACTTTGCGTAGCGCACGAGGACGTCGTCGATGCCGTTCAGGCGAATGCCGCCGGAGTCGTCGCCCTTGATGACCTTGCGCACGAACCCGGCGATCCGCCCCTCGCGGATGCTCTCCGGCGCGTCGGCGGAGCCGTCCTCTGCGGGCGGCGCGACGGCGTGGAGCACGTCTTTCGGATCGGCCTTGCCGTAGCCCACCTGGATGAAGAGCTCGTCGATCGTCGCGACCTTGAGGGCCTCGAGGACCTTGCGCAGCTCGTTCTCGTTCTTCTGCAGCTTCGAGAACGACACGCTCGCCCGGTGAAACTCGCGCTCCACGAGCTCTTTGCCGAGCCGATAGCTGCGCTCGCGGTGCTCGGTGCGGAGGAACGCGCGGATCTTGGCGCGGGCGCTCGTGGTGGCGACGAGGTCGATCCAGTCCTTGCTGGGCTGCTGGCTGGGGGAGGTGACGACCTCGACCACGTCGCCGTTGCGGAGCTTGTACCGGAGCGGCTCGAGCTTGCCGTTCACCCGCGCCCCGGTGATGTGGTCGCCGAGCTGTGAGTGGATCTGGTAGGCGAAGTCGATCGGGGTCGCCCCGCGCGGGAAGACCCTCACGTCGCCCTTCGGAGTGAAGACGTACACCTCCTCCTGGAAGAGGTCGACCTTCACGCCCTCGAGGAACTCTGCGGGATCCTTGAGGTCCTTCTGCCACTTCATGAGCTGCTGGAGCCAGCCGAAGCGCGCGACGTCGTCGTCGGACATGCCGCCCGAGTGGCGCGACTTGTACTTCCAGTGGGCCGCGATGCCGCGCTCCGCGACGCGGTGCATGTCGTGGGTGCGGATCTGGATCTCCACGCGCTCGCGGCCAGGCCCGATGACCGTCGTGTGGAGCGACTGGTACATGTTCGGCTTGGGCAGCGCGATGTAGTCCTTGAAGCGCCCGGGCACGGGCGTCCACTTGGAGTGGATGACGCCGAGCGCCGCGTAGCAGTCGCTCACGCTCTCGACGATGACGCGGAACGCGATGAGGTCGTGGATCTGCTCCACCGAACACTCGTTCTGCTTCATCTTGCGCCACACCGAGTAGAGGTGCTTCGCGCGGCCCGACACGTCGGCGGCGAACGCCTGCTCCGCGAGGCGGCTCGCGAGCGTCCGCGACACGTCGGCGATGTACTTCTCGCGCTGGGCCTTGGTCTTCTGGATGCCCTGCACGACCTCTTGGTAGCCGTCGGGCTCGAGGTACCGGAACGCGAGGTCTTCGAGCTCGCACTTGTACTCGGCCATGCCGAGCCGGTTGGCGAGCGGCGCGTAGATTTCCATGGTCTCGCGCGAGATCCGCTCCTGCGCGTCCGGCTTCATGTGCTGCATCGTGCGCATGTTGTCGACGCGGTCGCAGAGCTTGACCAAGAGCACGCGGATGTCGCGCGACATCGCGACGACCATCTTCCGGAAATTCTCGGCCTGCCGGTCCTCCTTCGAGGTGAAGTTGATTTTGCTCAGCTTCGTGACGCCGTCGACCAGCTGCGCGATCTCTTCGCCGAACTCGCGCTCCAGATCCTTCGTGGTGGCGAGGGTGTCCTCCACCACGTCGTGCAGCAGCCCAGCGCACACGCTCGCGGTGTCGAGCCGCAGGTCGGCGATCGCGCCGGCGACGCTCGCCGGGTGGATGAAGTAGGGGTCTCCCGACTTCCGCATCTGCCCGGCGTGCATGCGAAAGCTGTAGTCGTAGGCGCGCTTGACGAGCTCGGCGTCAGCCGTCGGCTGGTAAGCGCGAATCCGAAGGATAAGGTCGTCGACGGGGAGCATCGGGGCGCGAAGAGCGGCTCGCTCGCACAGAGAACGGTAACACCGCGCCCCGCGGTGGGCAACGAACCGCCCGCCTCGCGTGGTCGCGCTGCGGACCCGCTACACCCCGTGACATGCGGGTCATACCCCGCAAAAATAGGGAGTACGCTGGCGCTTCAGGTTGCAGGGTGGCCCGAGGCAGCCTACGCTGCGCTACGTCTTGGGGGCCGCGCGATCGTCGCGGACGCTCTTTGTTTTCTCTAGAGGAGATCGCGATGCAAAAGAACAATTGGCTTCGTCTCAGTCTGGCTTCCATGATTCTCGCCGGCGTGGGCGCAGGCTCGGTGCTCCAGGGCTGTAGCGACGACCCGGTCACCCCGGCTTCGGACGCCGGCAAGGACACGGCGCCCACGGCGACCACCACGGCCACCGGCACGGCCACCGGCACCGGCACGGGCACCACCCCGCCCGACGCGGCGCCGCCGCCCGAGTCCCAGAAGATCATCTTCGTGCACGCGGCCAACTGGCTCGGCACGGCCTTCGAGAGCGGCACCGGCCCGGCGGAAGCCGTGAACGGCGCCATCCGCCTCTGCCTCCGCGCCGGCCCCGAGGGCACGAACCCGTTCCTGCCCGTCCCGGCCCTCCCGAACAAGTCTGCCGGCGGGCTCCCCTTCCCCGCGCTCCTCCCGGGCACCGGCGGCGTGCTCCCGGCCAAGACCGACTTCTCCACCACGCGCCTCGAGGGCTACGCGATGAACGCGGCGCTCATGGCCTCCAAGGGCTTCGGCTCCGGCGCCGGCGCGAACACCTCCTGCGGCGATCTGTTCAGCAAGGGCTTCAACCCCGACGCGGGCCCCGGCGACGGCGGCGTGCAGCTCGCGGAGGGTGTCGACTACATCAAGGTGGGCGTCATCCCGGCCGGCACGTTCGCGAACGAGTCCACGTATGTGGTCTCGGTGCAGGGCTGCGCGAAGGGCTACACCGACGCGACGGTCGGCGTCGTGGCCGCCAAGTGTGGCTCGAGCTACAACCCCACCACCGGCAACCTCGAGCTGAAGGTCACCAAGCTGGATCGCGGCGCGGTCGGCACGTCCGAGCTCGGCGCACAGTTCATGCACGTCACGTCGGCCGCCGATGTCATCGGCCCCGTGAACCCCGGCGTGGTGAGCGGCGGCGCGGACGCGGGCGGCGACGCCGGCGCGTTCAAGCCGTTCTCGCCCGCAGCCGTGGCCTACAACGCCCCGATCACCGCCCTCGTCAAGCTCGCGGGCGTCAGCCTCACGGCCGACGCGCTCACGCTGAACCCGGCCCTCCCGATCCCGAACTACTCGTTCGCGTCGGCCGTCGCGGCGACCTCTCCCTCCACCCCCATCGAGCTCGGCAAGGGCCACGTCTTCATCGCCGTGGGCGAGGTCGCCGCCGCCACGGGGCCCTTCGCGAACCGCAAGCCGCACTTCCTCGCGTTCCCGACCAACCCCACGGTCCCGGCGCTCGAGCAGTGAGTCGCAGCTAGAGGCCGCTCGGCCTCGCAGGAGGGCGCTTCCCCCGGGAGGCGCCCTTCGCCTTTTTGTATTCTGCATACGGACGCGGGCCCTGCGCCGGCTCGCGCGGCCGAGGCGCGACGCGCCCAGTGCGGCGCGGACACACCACACACCACGCCCCTGCGCTCGCGCAGCTTACGCCACGCGCAGGCGCCCACGCACCCGCGTCAGGCGGCTACAGCTTGCACTTGTATTCGTCGCGCTTGACCTCGGGGGGCGCGTCGCCCTCCTTGACCGGCACGAAGACGCAGAAGTTCTCGGCGGGGTCGAGGAACTGCTTGATGGGGACCGTCACGCTCCCCTGGAGGGTCGCGCAGAACCGCGCGTTGCCCGCAGAGGCGCCCGCGTCGGTGGGCGGGGGAGCGCCCGCGTCAGCCGGGGCGCCCGCGTCGCCCGCGGCGGCGTCTGGCGCCGCCGCGTCGGCTTCGGGCGCCGGGCTGCCACCGCCGGCTGAGAAGAGGCCGCGGAAGAACACCGCGTCTATCGAGATCTCGCGCCCCGAGATGGGGTTCGCGTTCTTGTCGATGATGACGTTGGCGAAGCTCACTTCGAAGCGACCCGTGGAGGACACGTCGGCGCCCTTCGTGCCGAACGAGGCGCCGTGGGTCTCGGACTTCGCCACCTTGGCCGGCGGCGAGGGAAGGGGCTGCCCAGAGGAGAAGTCGACGCCCTTCAGCGGCGTGAACTGGATGTCGAGCTTGCCGCCACCAGTGCCCGGGACGAAGCGCACCTCGGTGTAAAAGCGCAGCACCTTGTTGAGATCGCCGACCGAGAGCGCGGAGAGGCAGGACCCGTAGTAGATGCCCTCGATGGCCTGCGTGGGCGCCTGCGCGTCGACCGGGCCGGAGTCGTCGACCGGCGGCTTCTTGCGGTAGTCGGCCGTGCGCTCCAGGAAATCGGCGTAGTCCTCCGAGGGGTGCGGAATGCACGCCACGACGAACCCGACCCCGAGGGCCAGCGCGACACCCACGCCGAACAGACTGCGCTTCATGACGGTTTCGTCTAGCACGAAAACGTTTCCGTGGTAGTGCTTCCGACCATGCTTTCGCGGAGATTTGCTCGCGCCCACGCGCCTGGTTTCGCGGTTGGTCTCGCCCCCCGGCTGCCTCGCCTCGCGCGCCTCGCCATCCCGTCGCTGGCAGCCCTCGGGCTGCTCGGCTTCGCCTCGGAGGCGCGCGCCAGCGGCTACCTGACGGCGCGCTACGGCTCCGACATGGGCACGCCGGCCACGCCGAACGCCTACGCCGTCTACTACAACCCCGCGGCGATGGGCGGCACGCACGGCACGAACCTCATCATCGACGCGTCGGTGGTGGCGCGCTTCGCGTCGTACGAGCGGGCGACCACGGCGCCGTCGGCCGACTGCCAGAAAGACCCCGACTGCGTCGCGGCGAACACCGGCAAAGGCACCCTCAAGAACCTGCTCGCGCTCCCGTACATCGGCGCGACGACCGATCTCGGCACGAAAGATTTCCGCCTCGGCCTCGCGGGCTACATCCCCTACGGCGGGATGGCCACGTGGGACAAGAGGGGCGGCGTCCAAGGCATCCCCGGCTCGACCGACGGCCCGCAGCGCTGGCACACCATCTCGGGGACGATCCTCGCGATGCACGCCACGCTGGCCGCCTCCTACACCCTCCCGGCGAACTTCTCCGTGGGCGCCAGCGTGAGCGGCATTTACCACACGGTCGGCACCGTCCGCGCGCGCAACGCCGACGACGGCGACGTGGTCCGCGGGCCCGACGGCAGCCTCACCGAGGGGCGGAGCTACCTGAAGGCGAACGCGTTCAACGTGGGCGCCACGTTCGGTCTCTATTGGGCCCCCGAGAAGACCGGCAGCCGCGGCCTCGACCACCGCCTGAAGCTCGGCATCTCGTACACGAGCCAGCCCGGCTTCGGCGAGACCCGCATGGCGGGGGAGCTCACCCAGGTGCTCGGCTCCGGCGTGGCCGGTGACATCCAGAAGATCGACTTTCTCCAGACCTACCCGGACATCATCCGCTTCGGCGCCGCGTACAAGCTCCCCGGCGACAAGTGGGAGCTGAAAGCCGACGTCGACTTCGTGCGTTGGTCGGTGTTCGACAGGCAGTGCGTCGTGCTCGCGGGCAAGCAGTGCAACATCGACGGCGCGACGGGCGGCCCGGCGGGCGCCACCGACGCCGAGAAGGCCGCGAACAGCCGCGACGTCGTGCTGAACCTGAAGCGCGATTGGCAAAATGCGGTCGGCTTCCGCGCCGGCCCCTCGTATTTCCTGAGCCCCGACGTGGAGCTCTTCGGCAGCCTCGGGTTCAGCACCTCGGCGGTGCCCAAGGCCACGATCGACGCGAACACGATCGACTCGTTCCGTATCTACGCCGCGGCCGGCCTCCGCTACGAGCTCTCCAAGCGCATCGCTCTCGCCGGCAGCTACAACCACATCTTCTTCATGCCGGTCGACAACACCGGCGTGAGCGTCTACGCCAAGAATCTCCAGCCGTCGCGCTCGCCGAGCGCCGAGGGCAAGTACTCGTCCACCATCGGAATGCTGAACGCGAACGTGACGCTCAGCTTCTAGCTCGCCTCCCCGGCGTCGGGAGTCCCCGGCGTCGTGGGCAGTCCGGACTTCCCTCTCGCCACCGCGCCAGCTCGGCGTGGCCCGGAGTCTCATGAAGCACCTCGCTCGACTAACGATCGCGTCCACCGTTTCGCTTTCGCTCATCGCGCTCGCGGCGCTCTCTTTCGGCGGCTGCTCGTCGGAGGTGAAGCCCGCGCCCAACCCGCCCGGAACCTGCACGCCGGGCGCGACCGACTGCGACGCCGGCGGCGGTGGGCTCACGCTGAAGACCCCGGCCCTGCCCTGCGCGGACGCGCCGGAGTCGGTGTATGGGGCGCCCCCCGCCGACGCGGCCGGTCGCGGCGACATCACGCGCTGCTCGACCGAGACCCCGCTCACGAAGGAGGCCCTGACGGCCAAGCTCACCGAGGTCGGCTACAAGGGCAAGCCCGCGACGAGCGGCGCGCGTGTGTACCGCGTGCAGTTCAAGACCGAGCGCGGCGACGAGAAGAACACCGCCGCGGCGTCGAGCGGCATCATCTACGTCCCCGACACCCCGCGCGCCGAGAAGCTCCCGGTGGTCGTCGCGGCCCGCGGCAGCCGCGGGCAGGCCGCCGCGTGCGCCGCGTCGAAGTTCGACAAGGCCGCTGAGTACGTCAACGACGATCTCTACAGCCTGGTGTACCCGCTCGTGGGCGCAGGTTACGCGGTGGTGCTGCCCGACCTCGCGGGGTACTCGAACTACGGCGCCGCCGGCAACCCGCCGAGCGTCTACGCGGGCGCGGCGGACGTGGGCAAGTCGACGCTCGACTCGGCGAAGGCCATGCGCAAGCTCTTCCCCGTGCTCGACAACAAGGTCGTGCTCGTCGGCCACTCGCAGGGCGGACACTCGGCGCTGTCGGCCCTCGCGCTCGCCCCGGCGTACGCCCCCGAGCTGCCCATCGCCGGCGTAGCCGTGTACGCGCCGCTCTGGCTCTCTCAGCGCTCCTGGGGTGCGGCCCTCTTCTCGGGCGTAAGCAAGGACTACCCCATCGCCACGGTGCCGAGCATCGCGGCGGTGTCAGTCTGGTACCACTACACCCACGCCGAGCTGCTCGACGGCCCGGGCGAGGGCAAGAAGCTCTTCCCGGCCGACAAGGCCGACAAGATCAAGGCCTTCGTCGACGGCCAGTGCTGGGACGCGAAGTACCCGCAGCTCGAGGCCCTCGGCACGCTTCCGAACGACCTCTTCGATCCCGAGTTCGTCAAGACGGTCGCGCTGGTCGCGGCCGGCATCAACGACTGCGACCCCGCGAACGCGGCGTGCGTGAAGTGGGCCAAGCGCTACGCCGCCGACCGCCCGCGGCTCACGGGCGCCGCGGCCCAGACGCCCATGCTCCTGCTCTACGGGGCGAAGGACACGACGATCCCGAAGGATCGCATGCAGTGCGCGCTCGACCGCCTGAAGCAAGACCAGACCAAGACGACCGTGTGCGTCGAACCCGACGCGACCCACAGCAGCATCGTCGACGTCCGGAGCGATTACGTGGCAGATTGGATCGCGAACGTGGCCCTGGGGGGGCCGGCTCCCGCGGCTTGCCCGAGTGACGAGAAAGCCCTCGTCGACGACAAGGGCGCCGCCGTAAAGTGCGCGACTCCCCCGCCGAACGACTGACCCACAGGAGAATGCGCGCAAATGGCCTTTAGCAAAGACGTCCTCACGCTCGACTGCGCCCAAGAAACCGAGCGCATCACCGCCAAGCTCCGCGAGGCCGTCCTCGGCACGCTCAAGCGCAAGGGCGTGATCGTGGCGCTCTCGGGTGGCATCGACTCGAGCGTCGTCGGGGCGCTCTCGGTGCGCGCGTTCGGGAAGGAGCGGGTCTTCGGTCTTCAGCTCCCCGAGAAGGAGAACTCCGACGACACCCGCAACCTGTCGGCGCTCATGTGCAAGCACTTCGAGATCGACTTCGCCGTCGAGGAAATGTCGCCGCTGCTCGAGGGCGCGCGCGCCTACCAGCGCCGCGACGAGGCCATCAAGACCGCCATCCCCGAGTACGGCCCCGGCTGGAAGAGCAAGATCGTGCTCCCGTCGGTCGTCGACACCGACTCGTACCGAGTTTTCTCGGTCGTGGCCCTCAGCCCCGAGGGCAAGGAGGTGAAGGCGCGCCTGCCCCTCCCCGGCTACCTCGGCATCGTCGCGGCGACGAACTTCAAGCAGCGCTGCCGCAAGATGCTGGAGTATTACCACGCCGACCGCCTGAACTACGCCGTCTCGGGCACGCCGAACCTGGTCGAATACGACCAAGGCTTCTTCGTGAAGCTCGGCGACGGCGCCGCAGACGTGAAGCCGATCGCGCACTTGTACAAATCGCAGGTGTACGCGATGGCCGAGTACCTGGGTGTGCCGGAGGAGGTCCGCCGTCGGCCCCCGACGACCGACACCTACTCGCTGCCGCAGTCGCAGGAGGAGTTCTACTACTCCCTCCCGTACGACAAGATGGACCTCGCCATCTACGCGAAGAACCACGGCGTGTCGGCCGCCGAGGCCGCGCCCGTGCTCGGCGTCAGCGCCGAGCAGGTGGAGCGGGTGTTCCGCGACATCGACGGGAAGCGCGCCTTCGCGAAGTACCTCCACGCCGCGCCGATCCTGGTCGCCGAGCCGACGGGCTGACCGGCTGACCGCCGGCGCGCGGTCGCCAGCGCCCCGGCTCGCCCCTCGCGGGCGCCGCCGGGGCGAGGCGTTTTTGTACCTTGGCGGGCGAGCGGCGAGCGGCGAGGCCGCCTCGCAGGTGGGCTACAGCAGCGGAGGCGACCAGCCGGCGCTGGCCTCGAGGCGCTTCAGGGCCTGCTGCGGCAGACGCGCGAGCTTGCGCCGCAGCGAGCCCGCGGGGCGGCGGGTGACGGGCGGCGTGGGGGCGCGCTCCTCGCCCGCCTCGAGGCGCGACGCGAGCGCTCCGACCGTGTCGACCTCGAAGTCGGCCCGGCGCCGACCGAGGAACTCGCAGAGGCCGCGGAAGCGGAGCAGGTTGACGGTGTTCGGGCGCCCCAGCCGAGCCGACACCGAGTCGATGTGGCAGAGCTCGAACGAGTGCGTGACGATGGTCACCTCGCGGAGCCCGAGCGCGCGCGCCTTCTCGAGGTAGTCGAGGGTCTCGCCCAGAGAAATAGCTGTAATCTGCACGTGGCGCTGGCCGCCGCCTCGCTCCGTGAACGTGCTGATGGGGAGCTCCCACACGCCGTGGGGAGCGACGAACAGGCCCGCGCCGGCGCCCTCGAAGCGCATCGCGCAGTTCTTCTGGAAGTAGCAGGGGTTGTAGTTCGACGAGAGCGCCAGACCGGCCTGCGCCATGGCCGCCCAGGTGTCGTTGTTGGCGCCGAAATTCCCGGCTCGGAACGCGCGAATCTTCGGGACACCGCAGGCCTCGAGGATCCCCACGCCCTCTCGGAGGAGGGCGACCTGCGTGGGGAGGTCGTAGGCGCCGATGTCGTCGGCGACCGGCGCCTGGCCCCGGGTGCGGTAGTCGGCGACGCGCTGGATGGGGTGCGTGTGGAGCTGCACGTCGTGGCCGCGGCGGACCATGTCTCGGCACGCGGCCTCGAGGCCCGCCCGACCGAAGGTGTGTGATCCGAGCGCTTCAGTGAAGAAGGTGCCGCGCAGGCCCTGCGCCTCGAGCTCGCGCATCAGCCGATCGATCCCGAGCTCGGTGGGCTGGTTCGCGAAGCGCCCGAAGACCCGCACGTCGTACCCTTGGAGGGGGCGGTCGGCGCCGCGCTCCTCGGCGCACTCGACGTCCACGGTGATGTAGACACGGGTCTTCATCATGGCCGCTCGCCGCTCAGCTCCGCTCCGTGGGCGCCGCCGGCGCGTCGAGCAACTGGCCGAGGTGGGCGACGATGCGCGCCGCGCTCTTGCCGTCCCAGAAGCGCGGCACCTTGCCCGCCGCCCGCACCTCGTCGATGCGCGCGTACGCCGCGAGGATGGCCTCGCGCTCGACGCCGGCGAGCTGGTTCGTGCCCTCCTCGCAAGTGACCGGGCGCTCCGTGTTCTCGCGCAGCGTGATGCACGGCACGCCGAGCACGGTGGTCTCCTCTTGCACGCCGCCCGAATCGGTGAGGACACACTTCGCGCTGGCCGTGAGCTTCATGAAGTCGAGGTATCCCTGCGGATCGACCACCAAAAACCTCGCCGGGTCGAGCTGGATGCCCGCGTCTTCCAAGCGCTTTCGGGTGCGCGGGTGCACCGGGAACACGAGCCGCAGGTCTTTGGCGATCTCGAGGAGCGTGCCGAGGAGCTTCCTCAGCGCCACCGGGTCGTCGACGTTGCTCGGGCGGTGCAGCGTGACCAGGCCGTAGGAGCCGGCCTCGAGCCCGAGATCGGCGAGCACCCTCGACTTGTCGGCCTCGGAGCGCGCCGCGAGCAGGGTGTCGATCATCACGTTGCCCACGAAGGCCCAGCGCTCCTCGGCGACGCCCTCCTTCGCGAGGTTCGTCGTGCCCGACGGGTCGGACACATAGAGCAGATCGCTCACGGCGTCCGTGAGCTTGCGGTTGATCTCCTCGGGCATGTCGTCGTCGAAGCTGCGAAGGCCCGCCTCCACGTGGATCATCAGCGGGCGCTGCCGCGCGCGGCCGCGGTAGAGGTAGGGCTCGCGGAGAAAGTACTTCGAGGTGACCACCGCGCAGCCCACGGTGGAGTTGACGTCGCCGACGACGAGCACGCCGTGAGGCTGCTCGGCCTCCAAGATCGGCTCGAAGCGACGCATGATCTCGGCGGTCTGCTGCGCGTGGCTGCCCGAGCCGACCTCGAGCTCGATGTCGGGGCGCGGGATCTTGAGGTCCTCGAAGAACACCTTCGACAACTTCGCGTCGTAGTGCTGCCCGGTGTGGACGAGCTTCGCCTCGAAGCGCGGGTCGCCCCCGAACGCTCGCAAGATCGGCGCGATCTTCATGAAGTTTGGTCGCGCGCCTGCCACACATAGGATCTTGAACGCCATCCCCGCGAGACTACCGGGGCGCCGGCCACGCGGGCGGCAAATCGTCGCGCGGGCGGGCGCTCCACATCGCGCGCCATCCGCGCTAGGCTCCCCTGGATGGCAGGACGTGACACCTTGCCGAAGGGTGGGCCTGGTCCGCCCACATCCCCTCCGCAGAGCGCGGTGGAGGCGCGCGAGCCGCCCTGCGCGACCGTGCCTGCGGCGAAGGTCGTGGAGCTGGTCGACCGGCTCGCTGGCGCCGAAGAGGGCACCTTCGTGCTCTCGTGGCTCGAGTCCCTCGCGCTCGACGCCGCGCCCCTCCCGCTCCCACCGGCGATCGCCGTGCGGCTCATCCGGGCGACCCGCGAAGCAGGTCGCCTCGAGCGCGCGCGCTCCCTGGCCGAGGGGCTCCCAGCGCTCCCGCGGGGCTGGGAGCCGATCGAGCGCGCTCGCCTCGGGCTCGAGCGGGCCACTCTGGCCAACCTCGAGGGGCGCTCTCTCGACGCCGAGCGGCAGCGGGCGCTCGCCTCGCGCGAGCTCTCGGGGGTGGCCCCGGGCGCTGCGCTCCGCGAGCACCTCGACCTCCACCTCTTGCGGGCCGAGCTCCAGCTTCGTGTCAGCGATCTCGACGGCGCCGCGCGGTCGCTTCGCCTCGCCGAGCAGGTCGCGACCCAGCTCGAGGACGGCGGTTTCCGGGTCGCCATCTCGATGAGCCTAGGGCACCTGGCGATGCGCCTCGCCGATCCGGGCGCCGCCGCGACGCACTACCTCGAAGCGCTCGCGCGCGCCCCCACGCGCGGCAGCGCCGCGATGCGCGCGCACGGCAACGTCGCCCTCGCGCAGAGCGCCACGGGGCTCGCCGCCGAGGCGCGCGCCCACGCCGAGGCCGCCTGCGAGCTAGGCCGCGACCTCGCTGCCGGCTGGCGCCACGCCGACGCCTACGACGTGCTCGCCCTCGTAGAGATCGCCGCCGATCGGCCCAAGCACGCCCTCGCGGCGCTCGACAAGGCCCTCGCGTTCCTCGACGGCGACGACCAGCCCACGCTGCGCTACCAGCTCGTGAGCCACCGAACCTTCGCGCTCGCTGCCGCGGGCCGCGCGGCGCGCGCGCGCACCTCCCTCGCCCTCGCCGAGCGGCTGCGGGCCGAGCTCAAGCACGTGGACGCCATCGACGCGCAGGACCTCGTCGCGACGCGCGCGCGCACCCTCGAGGCCTCCCTCGCGCACCAGGCCGCGCTCGACGAGGGGCTGCCGCACGCGACCGTGCTGCCGCAGGCCTTCGTGACGGGGACGCTGAACCTCGTGCTCGGACGGTGCGCGCTCGCGCTCGACCAACGCGCCGTCGCGCTCCTCTGCGTCGAACGGGCGGCGCTGTCGGGCGAGCTCCACGGGTGGGCTTTCCCGGAACGAGACGCGAGCCGCGCCCTCTACGCGGTCGGGCTCCGCTCCGGTGACAGCCGCGTGGTGCGGTTCGCAGGGCGCATGCTCCGCGGGGACGCGCAGCCCTCGCGCGACGAGCGGTTCTTCGTGACGACGCGCGAGGGGGTGTCGCGCGCGCTCGCCGGCGAGCTGCCGCGACCCGGCGGGGGTGAGCGGCTGTTCGTCGACACCATCTCCCACACCCTCCACGCGGGCGGCGTCGCGCGCTCGCTCGAGCGGCGCCGCGCGCTCGAGCCGCTCGTGGTCGAGCTCCTCCGCCGCGCGAAAGACGGTCTCTCCGCTGAAGAGGTCCTGCGCGCCGCGGGTGGGCCGGGGCCGGACTCCGCGGACGCGGAGCACCGCGTCCGGGTGCTCGTCTCGAGAGTGCGGGAGCTCATGGGGGGTTCCAACCTTGTCTCACGCGTACGCGAGGCGGGTGAGCACGGCCGCACGCGCTACCGTTTCGCGGAGGGGGTGGCGTTCGTGCTGATCGAGCCGATCTCCGACTGAACCGCGGGCGGGCCTGTGCGCGAGGCGCGACCAGGCTCGGCGCGCGTGACGCCAGAAGTGTTGCTCACGAGCGGGGTGTCCATGTAGCGTGACCCGCTAGCCGTGGAGGAATGTTCGTGAACCCAGGGAAATCGCTCGTCGCTGTTCTGATGCTGGCCGGGGCCATAGGTTGTGAGGCCGCTCCCCCGGCGGACGACCCGACGAAGGTCGCTCTCGACGGGACTTGCTCGTGCACCTGCCAGGTTCACCCCGGGGGCAGCCCTCCGACCTGGAACAACGAGTTCACCGGCCAGCCGGACGAGCGCGCGTGCAGCTACGCATGCAACAAGTTCGAGCGCTCGCAGGACAACGCGACCTGCACGGTCGCGTTCACGCGCCGCACCGAGCGCATGCTCTCGAACGCGCCGCCGCCCGACGCCGACTTCGACGGACTGCCCGACAGCCAAGACAAGTGCCCCCGCGAGGTAGGGCCCGAGTCCAACGGGGGCTGTCCCGAGACGCCGCCTCCTCCGCCGCCGCCGGACCCCAACGCGGACACGGACCACGACGGCGTCGTCGACAGCGCCGACCGCTGCCCGCGGCAGCCCGAGACCAAGAACGGCTACCAAGACGACGACGGCTGCCCCGACGAGGTCCCCCTCGCCGTGCAGCAGTTCGCCGGCACGATCGACGGCATCGTGTTCGTCCCCGGCTCCGCGGACATCGATCCCAAGTCGTTCGTCGTGCTGAACAAAGCCGCGGATGTGTTCAGGAAATTTCCCGACGTTCGCGTGGAGATCTCCGGTCACACGGACAACGTAGGCAACGAGGCGATGAACACCAACCTCTCGCGTCGCCGGGCCGAGTCCGTGAAGGCGTGGTTCGTCAAGAACGGCGTCGTGCCGACCCGCCTCGTCGCCGTCGGGCACGGCCCGACGAAGCCGATCGCGGACAACAAGACCAAAGACGGCAAGGCGAAGAATCGCCGCGTCGAGTTCAAGCTCGTCCAGTAGTAGCGGCCGCGCCTGCGCGCGCCCGACCGTGCCGCCCCTCCCCACCGCGCGCGCGGCGCCACGACCGCACGCCCCGCCCCGGGGCGGCCCTCAGCGCGCGGTGTCCTGCGCACCGCGGCGGGCGAGGACGAAGAAGAAGAGCAGCGCGAGCCCCGCAGCCACCACGCACGCCGCGGTGGCGTTCCGAGGGAGGTGGTCGTCGTCGTGGCGCGTGAGCAGCGCCGCCACGCCCACCACGGACGCCCCAAAGCGGAGCGCCAACGCGGGCCACACGCTGCCCGACGCGCCGCGCAGGTGGCTGGCGATCGCGGCGAAGGCGAGCCCAGAGAAGAGCGCGTGAGCGCTCGGCGGGAACACGGCGAGCGCCGTCACCACGAAGACCACCGTGTCGCGGGGCTTGTCGCGCTCGAGCGCGCCGAACAGCGCGCCTCTGTAGAAGAGCTCGGCCAAGAGGGGGCCGAACACCGCGAAGACCGACAAGAGCAGCCGCTGCCGGAGGGTGTCCGTCGCGAGGTACTCGCGGAGCTCGTCGTCCAGCGGGAAGCGCTCGGCGACGCGCGCGTCGAGGTGCGCGAGCGGAAACACGAGGCCGGCCCCTGCGACGAGGGCGAGCACCACCAGCACCGCCGGCACGCGCCGGAGCCCGACGAGCTCCGACAGCTCGACGCTCGGTGAGTGCACGCGGGCGATCGCGACGAGCAGCGTGAGGGTCGCCGCGCCCGTGGCGAGCAACTCGGTGCCCACGTCGAGCGTGCCTCCAGGCCGCAGGCTAGAGGCTGCCACCGCGATGAGCGCCGTCAGGCCGGACAGACCGAAGGTCCACCCGAGGGCCCCGAGGTACGAGAGCGGCGCGCCGCCGCCCTCACCTTGGCCACCGCCGTCGTCGTCGTCCTCGTCGGAGCCCATCACCGCACCGTCGGCGCGAGGCCGCTGAGCTGCGCGGGCACGCCTCGCTTGATGACCGTCCTCGCGAGCCGAGGATCGGCCGCGGGATGGTCCGTCGTGAAGTGGAGGCCCCGGCTCTCCTTGCGGACCTGGGCACAGCCGACGATGAGCTGCGCCACGGTCGCGATGTTGCGCAGCTCGAGGAGGTCGCGCGTGACGAAATACTGCCAGTAGTACTCGGTGATTTCCTCTTGGAGGAGGGCGATGCGGCGGGCCGCGCGGCGCAGGCGTCGATCGCTGCGCACGATGCCCACGTAGTTCCACATGAAGCGGCGCAGCTCGTCCCAGTTCTGCGTGATGATGACGGCCTCGTCGCTCGTGCCGGCCTGTCCCACGTCCCAGTCGGGCACCTCGGGGAACGGCCGGAGCGGCGTGGCCCCCGCCCGCTCCTCCGCGAGCGCGCGGACGGCTCGGTGGGCGAACACGACCCCCTCGAGCAGCGAGTTCGAGGCGAGGCGGTTGGCGCCGTGGAGCCCCGTGTGCGCACACTCGCCGAGCGCCCAGAGGCCCGGGATCGTGGTGCGCCCCTCCAGATCGGTAGAGACCCCGCCGCACATGTAGTGTGCAGCAGGCACCACCGGGATGGGTTCCTTCGCGATGTCGATGCCGAACTTGAGGCACTCGGCGTGGATCCCGGGGAACCGCTCGCGCACGAAGTCGGCCGGCTTGTGGGTGATGTCGAGCCAGACGTGGTCGGCGCCGGAGCGCTTCATTTCGTGGTCGATCGCGCGGGCGACGATGTCGCGCGGGGCGAGCTCGAGGCGCTCGTCGTACTCGCGCATGAAGGGCGTTCCGTCGAGCCTGCGCAGCACCGCGCCCTCGCCGCGCAGCGCCTCGCTGATGAGGAAGCTCTTGGCCCGCGGGTGGAACAGGCAGGTGGGGTGGAACTGGAAAAACTCCATGTTCGCCAGCAGCGCGCCCGCGCGGTAGGCCATGGCCACGCCGTCGCCCGTGGCCACGTCGGGGTTGGACGTGTAGAGGTAGACCTTGCCGGCGCCCCCGGAGGCCAACACGGTGTGGCGCGCGATCAGCGTGAGCACCTTGCCCGCCGCGACGTCGAGGACGTAGGCGCCGGCGCACACTTCGGGGCCGCCGAACTTCGCGAGCGTGATGAGGTCGACCGCCATGGTCTCCTCGAGCACCCGCACCCGAGGGTTCTTGCGCACGGCCTCGAGCAGCGCGCGCTCGATCTCGCGGCCCGTCATGTCCCCCGCGTGCGCGATCCGGCGAGCCGAGTGCCCACCCTCGAGGTGCAGGTCGTACTCGGGCTCGCTCCCCTCCGCGGTCGCGCCGGCCTTCGCACCCTCCCCGGAGGGGGCGGCGGGGGCGCCATGGACCCCTGCCCGATCGAAGCGCGTGCCGAGCCGATCGAGCATGCGGATGCGGTCGGGGCCCCCCTTCACGCAGAGCTCGACGACGCGCTCGTGCGAGAGGCCCGCGCCGGCTACGAGCGTGTCCTGGATGTGCGCCTCGAAGGTGTCGCCCGGCGCGAGCACCGCGGCGATGCCACCCTGGGCCCACTTCGTGTTGGAGTCGTCCGCCGCGCGCTTCGTGACGATGGTCACGTCGCCGAGCTCCGACGCCTCGAGGGCGAACGAGAGCCCCGCGATGCCGCTGCCGATGACCAAGAAGTCGCACGTGAGGGCCATGCCGCGGAGTGTAGGACAGCGCGCCCGCCTACGTCGCCAGAAAGCCGCGTCGCTGGTTGACACAGCCGCGCCATTCCCCTACCAACTGAACCGCCATTCATTGCCGCCATTCATTGCTAGGCGGCGGGCCATGCGAAGGAGCCGATCTTGAAGATTCTCGTTCCGCTCAAGCGAGTCGCCGACCCCGACAACGCGAACAAAGTGAAGGTCAACGCCGGGAAGCTGGTCACCACCGGGCTCGAGTGGAAGCCGAACCCGTTCGACGAGTACGCCGTCGAGACCGCGCTCCGCCTCACCGAGAACGGCACGAGCCCCAAGGCCCGCCAGGGCGAGGTGGTCGTGGTCACGTTCGGCCCGAAGGAGTGCGACACGACGCTCCGCGCGATGCTCGGCACCGGCGCCGACCGCGCCATCCGCATCGACACCGGCGACGAGGCCCTCGACGGCGACGTCGTGGCCCGCGCGCTGAAGGCGCTGGTCGAGAAGGAGAAGCCCGACCTCGTGCTCTGCGGCAAGCAGGCCGTCGACGGCGACTCGAGCCAGGTGCCGCAGCAGCTCGCTGAGTACCTCGGGTGGCCCCAGGCCACGTTCGCGGGCTCCATCAAGAGCGAGGGCGACAAGGCGCTCCTCGTCGGCCGCGAGGTCGACGGCGGCACCATCAAGCTCCGCGTCGAGCTGCCGGCCGTGGTCTCGGTCGACCTTCGCATCGTCGCCCCGAAGAGCGTGCAGTCGGTCCACACCCCGGCCGCCCACGCGTACCCCGACGGCGTCCGCTTCGCGGCGCTCATGGCCATCATGGCGGCGAAGAAGAAGCCGCTCGCGGAGATGAAGCTCTCCGACCTCACCGCCGACACCGCGCTGAAGATCCAGTACCTCGACCACGAGCTGCCTCCTGCACGGAAGGCGGGCGTCAAGGTCAAGGACGTCGGAGAGCTCGTCACCAAGCTGAAGACCGAGGCGAAGGTCGTCTGAGCGTTCTTCGCTCGGGACTTCGCCCGCGCCCCGTCTCGACGCGCGGCGCCTTGTTTTTAAACACTTTTTCGCCCTCTGAGGTCACGCCATGAGCAACGTTCTCGTCGTCGCCGAGCTCGCCGACGGCAAGGTCCGCAAGTCCACCCATTCCGCCATCAACTTCGCCCGTCAGGCCACGAGCGGCGGCGGCTCCTTTTCCCTGCTGCTCCTCGGCCCCGGCGCCAAGGGCGCCGCGGCGGAGATGGCCGCCTTCGGCGCGGCCAAGATCCTCGTCGGCGACGACGCGGCCCTCGCGGACGGCGTCTGCGAGCGCGTCGCGCCGACCATCGCGGCGACGGCCGCCGCGGGCGGCTTCGACGTCGTCGTCATGACGGCCAGCTCCTTCGGCAAAGACGTCGCCCCACGCGTCGCGGCGAAGCTGTCGGCCGGGTACGCGTCCGACATCTCGGCCGTGAAGGTCGACGGCGGCAAGCTCACCTACCGCCGGCCGGTGTTCGCGGGCAACGCCTACGCGAACTGCCAGCTCACGACCAAGGTGCAGGTCGTCAGCGTGCGCCAGAGCGAGTTCTCCGCGGCCGAGGCGTCGGGCGGCGCGAGCCCCGTCGAGGACGTCGCCGTCACCGCGCCGGACGCGTCCGCGGGCAAGCTCCAGTACCTCGGCATCGACGCCGCCAAGAGCGAGCGCCCCGACCTCGGCGAGGCGCGCGTCATCGTGGCCGGCGGCCGCGCGCTGAAGGAGAAGTTCGCAGACGTGCTCGATCCCCTCGCCAACCAGCTCGGCGCTGCGATTGGCGCCAGCCGGGCCGCCTGCGACGCGGGCTACGCTCCCGCCGAGCTCCAGGTCGGCCAGACCGGGCGCGTGGTGGCGCCTGCCCTCTACCTGGCGATCGGGATCTCCGGCGCCATCCAGCACCTCGCTGGCATGAAGGGCTCGAAGACCATCGTCGCCATCAACAAGGACCCCGAGGCCCCCATCTTCCAGGTGGCGGACTACGGCCTCGTGCAAGACCTGTTCGGGGCCGTGCCTGCGCTCGTCGACGAGCTCAAGGCGCAGTCCTGAGCTCGTGAAGCCCGGAAAGGGGCGAACGTAGGTCGATGGCCCGCTCGTCGCTCGTGACCCGCCCATCTTCGTCGGGATGCCGGCCCTGCGCCCTCGCGCGGGGCCGGCGGCATTTCGGGGCGAAGGGCGGGTGGCGGAGCGCCCGGCGCTCGCGTGCGCTCGCCCTATCGTCGACGCGTAACCTCGTGTAGACGGGTGAGGTGAGCTACCTCGTCCTGGCGCGAAAGTACCGGCCGCAGTCGTTCGACGATCTCGTCGGCCAGGCCCACGTCGCGAAGACCCTCGCGAGCGCCATCGCGCTCGATCGAGTGGCCCACGCGTTCCTCTTCACCGGCGTCCGCGGGGTCGGGAAGACCACGAGCGCGCGGCTGCTCGCCAAGTGCCTGAACTGCCTCGGCGCCGACGGCCTGGCGAAGGGCCCCACCGCCTCGCCATGTCAGGTGTGCTCCGCGTGCCAGGAGATCGCGAAGGGCGTCGACATGGACGTCCAAGAGATCGACGCCGCGAGCTACAACGGCGTCGACGAGGTGCGCCGCCTGCAGGAGGGCATGGGCTTCCGGCCGGCGCGCGATCGCTACAAAATCTACATCGTCGACGAGGTCCACATGCTCTCGAACGCGGCCTGGAACGCGTTCCTGAAGACCCTCGAAGAGCCGCCGCCCCACGTGAAGTTCATCTTCGCGACGACCGAGGTCCACAAGGTCCCGGTCACCATCCTCTCGCGCTGCCAGCGCTACGACTTCAAGCTCATCCCCACGTCGGTCGTGCACGAGCGCCTCGCCGCCGTGCTCTCGCAGGAGGGCATCTCCGCCGAGCCCGCGGCCCTCACCGTGCTCGCGCGAGAGGCCGCCGGCTCCATGCGCGACGCGATGAGCCTCCTCGACCAGGTGCTCGCCTACGGGGGCGAGAGCCTCACCCGCGAGACCGTCACGCGGGTGCTCGGCGTGGCCTCGCGGGAGGTGCTCCACGAGCTCGCCCGGGCCCTCGTCGCCGGCACCGAGGGCGGGCCGCTCCTCGACGTCGTCGACCGCGTCTCCGAGCAGGGCTTCGATCTCGTGCACTTTGCACGCGACTTTCTCCGCCACCTGCGCGATCTCGTGGTCGCCAAGGCAAACGAGGGCGCGACCGACGGCGCGTGGACGCGCCTCCTCGACCTCGCCGACGACGAGCGCGCCGACGTGATCGCGCTGGCGGCCAGCACGACCCAAGACGACCTCGTGCGGCTCTACCAGGGGTTCTCGCGCAGCTTCGACGACATCGGGCGGAGCGCGCACCCCCGCGCGGCGCTCGAGGTGGCGCTCGTGCGCCTCGGCCGGAGGCCGGCCCTGCTTCCCCTCGACGAGCTCCTCGCGCGCCTCGGTGAGCTGGAGCGCCGGCTCACGAGCGGGGCGCCCGGGCCGGGCCCGGGTCCAGGCGGTGGGAGCGGCGGAGGTGGAGGCGGCGGCGGCGCGCGCCCCAAGGCGGCGCCTCGCTTCGACCCGACCGCCGCGCTCGACTCGCACGGCGGGGCCCCACCGGGCCGCGGCCCGCGCGCCTCCGCCGACGACGAGCCGCGCGGCGAGCCGGACCGCAGGCCGCCCGCCGAGGCCCGCGCCGAGCGCGGCGACGACGACGACGACCCCGGGCGGGGCGCGCCCACGAGCCACGCGCCAAGCGCCGTCGCGCCCGCGCCGGCGCCTGCGCGCGCACCGAAGGCGCCCCCACGCGCGGCTGCGGCCCGGTCGGCCATCGACGACACGTTCGCCGCGTTCGCCACGAGCGCCGCGGAGCACCGCCGCGAGCGCGAAGCGGAGAGCGCGAGGCCCGCCGCGGCGCGCGCGCCGACGGCGCCCACGACGAGCGCGGCGCCCCGCAAGCCACGCCCGCGCGCTCCCGAGGTCGACTTCGGCGCCTTCGTGCCCGAGCACACGACCGCCGCTGGCGATGACGGGTCGATCCCCCCGCCGCCGCTGTCCGAAGTGCTCCCCAAGGCCCGGGCCGTGCGCCCGGCCGAGGCGCTCGTGGCGACCGTGCGCCAGTTCGTGGCGCTCGTGCGCGCGCAGAACCCGGGCCTCGCGGCCCACCTCGAGCACGGCGGGCCGCTCGAGGCGAGCGCGACGCGGCTCGCCCTCGCGTACGAGCGCGACGCGTTCTCGGCGGTGTCGGTCTCGCAGCCCGAGCACCAGGCCGTGATCCTCGCCGCGGCGCGCGCGGTCCTGGGCGACGAGGTCGCGTGGGTGATCGACACGACCACGCCCGCCGAGGCCCTCCCGATGTCACTCGCGGGGCTCGACGCCGAGGCCCGCCGCGCGGCCCTCGAGCGCGCGCGCGAGGCGGTCGCGACCCACCCCCTCGTGCGCAAGGCGATCGAGCTCTTCGACGCCGAGCTCCGCGACGTGCGCCTCCCGCACGTCGCCGACTGACGCCGGCGCGGCCTTCTTTCACCGATATCCCACCCGTCCCAGACGACCACCAGCACCGAGAGCACCGAGAGCCCCATGCAGTTTCGCGGCGGAATGACCGAGCTTATGCGCCAGGCGGCGCGCATCCAGCGCAAGATCGACCAGACCAAGGAGGAGCTAAAAGACAAGGAGGTTGTCTTCTCCTCCGCGGGCGACAAGGTGAAGGCGACCGCCACCTTCGGGGGAAAGGTCGCGCGCATCGAGGTCGATCCGGAGTTCCTCGCGGCCGAGGGCCTCGACCTCACGCTCGACGCGGTGTGCGCCGCGGTGAACGGCGCGATCGACGTGGCCGACAAGGCCATGGCGGCCGAGCTCGAGAAGGCCACCGGCGGCGTGAAGATCCCCGGCCTCGGCTGAGCGGGGGCATGCTCCCGCCGAAGCTCCGCCGGGTGATCTCGCTCTTCGCCCGGCTCCCGGGCGTGGGCGAGAAGACCGCCAGCCGCTACGTGCTCTTTCTGCTCTCGCAGGCGCCCGACGTGGCGCGTGAGCTGGGCGCCGAGCTCGCCGCCCTTCCGGACCGCGTGGGACCCTGTGAGGCGTGCGGCAACCTGGCCGAGACCCCGGACGAGGGGCCGCGAATGTGTGCGATCTGCACCGATTCACGGCGCGACCCGACGCTCCTGTGCGTGGTCGGGCGCGTGCACGATCTTTTCGCGATCGAGCGCACGGGCACCATGCGCGGCCGCTATTTCGTGCTCGGGCGGCTGCTCTCTCCGCTCGAGGGGGTCGGCCCCGACGAGCTGCCCATGCCGAGGCTCGTGCAGCGCATCGCGACCGACGGCGTTCGCGAGATCATCGTGGCGACGCCGCTCAGCGTCGACGGCGAGGCCACGGCGCTTTTCCTGAAGCGCGAGCTCGAGCCGCTCGGCGTGACCCTCTCGCGCATCGCGAGCGGTGTGCCGCACGGCGGCGATCTCGAGTACGCCGACCCCATCACGATGGGGCGCGCCCTCTCCGGACGCCAGCGCCTCTGAGCCCGCTCCGCGAGCGGCGCTTTCGCGGGCCGGCGGCCTGTGTTCTTCTTGCGCGAACCCCCTCGAGGTCCTTCATGCCCCGCTCCGCGCTCCCGTCGCTCCCGTCGCTCGCTCGTCGCGCCCTCGCGCTCGCCCTCGCCGCCTGCCCGGCCGCCCTCGCCGCGGGCTGCTCCGCGGAGACCGCCACGGCGCCCTCGGAGGACGGAGCCGACGTCGCGATCACGTCGAACGACGGAAAGCTCTTCGACTTCAGCTTCGAGAGTGAGCTCATCGCGCCTAGGGAGACCCCCGCGCGCACCGCCATCGTCGCGCAGCTCCAGTACGTGCAGGGTGCCCTCACGACCGACGTCTCGGGCAACGCGCAGATTGGCCTCGTGAGCGTCACGAACGTCGTCGAGTCCGACGCGGGCGGCGGCAACAAGCGCGTGCGCTACGCCGCCGTGCTGCCCGTAATTTGGCCGAAGACCCGCGCGACGCCGAGCGCGTACACGCTCGTGGTCCCGCGCGACACGACCGCGCTCTCCGCGTTCAACCGCAAGTACGACGGCCGGTGCGGCAAGAACGAGTACGGCGTCGACACCTTCTGGCACGACTTCAACCCCAAGGCCTCGGGCTGCACGGTCGACGCGACCGACGCCGTGAAGAGCGAGGTCAAGATCACGCGCAGCGCGAAGGAGACCACCGGCAAGTACCCCGAGTACGACCAGGTGCTCGCCGACGACGCCATCGACGTGGTCGCCGTGTTCGGCATCATCTCGAGCAACACACCGAACGACGAGGGCGCGCGCGAGATGGAGAACGTGCTGGCAGAGACCGAGCGCGGCCTGACCGGCGTCGTGCGCAAGGAAGGCGAGGCCAGCCGCTCGGTGATCCGCTCGACCTTGCTCACCGGCACGGTCGACGTGGGCGGCCGAGCGCGCAAGGTCACGCTCACGGCCATGCTCACCGAGGAATTGGCGGCCGCGGGGCCCGACTTCGACGCCCTCTACGGCCCGGCGAGCGAGAAGGCCGACCTCATCGTGTACAGCGGGCACTCGGGCCTCGGGAGGAACATCGACTCTCTCGCCGCGCGCACGAAGGTGGTCGCGGGCAAGTACCAGCTCGTCTACCTGAACGGCTGCCAGAGCTTCGCGTATCTGGGCCGTGGCTTTCACGACAAGAAGATCGCCGCCAACGGCGCCGCGAAAGACCCCGACGGCACCAAGTACCTCGATTTCGTGGCGAACGCGCTGCCGGCCTACGGCGACAACGGCGCGACGGGCCTGCTCCTCTACCGCGCGCTCCTGAAGCAGGACGCTCCGCAGACCTACAACGACCTCCTGAAGAGCTTCCCTCGCGTCCACCTCGCGGCGGTGTTCGGCGAAGACGACAACACCTTCCGGCCGCGCTGAGCGATTTCCGCCGCACGAAGGCACACATCTGACCTATTATCGGGACCCATGGAAGCCATCGCCACGACGAGCGCCCCTGGCGCGATTGGTCCGTATTCGCAGGCCGTGCGCGCGGGGGATCTCGTGTTCCTCAGCGGCCAGATCCCCCTCGACCCCGCGACCGGGCAGCTCGTCTCGGGCACCATCGCCGAGGAGACCGAGCGCGTGATGGCGAACCTCGAGGCCGTGCTCGCCGCCGCCGGCCTCACGTTCGCGAACGTGGTCCGCACGACGATCTTCCTCTCGTCGATGGACCACTTCGCCGAGGTCAACGCCGTGTACGGCAAGCGCTTCAGCGGCGTCATGCCGGCCCGCGCGACGGTCGCCGTGAGCGGGCTCCCGAGGGGCGCGCGCGTGGAGATCGACGCCATCGCGCGAGGGTGAACGGCCGGTCGGGCTCGTAACGAGCGGAGCGCCTCGCTCCAATTGTGCAGGTCCTGCACGACTCGACCGAGCAGGCCGTGCGAGCGTTGCACAACGCGCCGCACGACCCGCACGACGCGCCGCGCGAATTCGCCGGGTCTCCCGATGGAACGCCGTTTGCTGAGGGCGAGTGTCTCGGAGACACCGAGCTTCGACTAACCAGCGCCGCGGCGGCGCCAAAATTAGGGGGATCGAGATGATGAAGGTTGGCCGAGAGCGCGGCGGCGCCCGTCGACCGTCACTCCCTCAAGGCGTCCCTCGACGCGATCGAGCGTGAACGCATCCTCGACGCCCTCGCGCGGATGGGCGGCAACCAGACGCGCGCGGCTGCGTCGCTCGGCATGCCGCGCCGCACCTTCATTCTCCGCCTCGAGACCTACGGGGTGTCTCGACCTCGCCGAAGATGAACCCCTCTCGAGCGAGCGCCTCGGCCCAGGCGCGATCGACGAGATCCTTCGCCCAGAAAACACGAGCGCCTCGATTCGAGCGAATCGAGGCGCCTCGCCAAGCCAGGACCGTGCTCTCAGCCGCCGGTCATCTTCGCGACCTCGGCCGCGAGATCGTCGACCTTCTTCTCGATGCCGTCGCCGACGCCGTAGCGCACGAAGCCGTGCAGCTTCACGTCGCCGCCGAGCTTCTTGCCGAGCTCGCCGCGGAGCTTGTCGATGCTGCCCTCGCCCGGCGCCCAGACGTTGTCCTGACCGAGCAGGGTGATCTCGGTGAACCACTTGGCCACCTTGCCCTCGATGATCTTCGGCCAAGCGGCCTCGGGCTTGCCCTCTTCCTTGAGCTGGCCGGCGAAGATGTCCTTCTGCTTCGCGATCTCGGCCTCGGGCACCTGGGCGCGGTCGACCACGCTCGGCGACATCGCCGCGATCTGCATGGCGCAGTTGTCGAGGAACTCGAGGAAGCCGGGGTCCTTCGCGGCCTCGGCGGTGGGCGCCTCGCCCGAGAGGAGCACGCCGATCTTGCCGCCCATGTGGGTGTACGAGATCACCGCGCCGCCCGCGCCAACGGCCTTGAGGCTCGCCCAGCGCCGCACGACGATGTTCTCGCCCGTGCCGCCCGAGATGTCCTTGCGCTTCTGCTCGAGGGCCTCGGGGAGCGCCGCGCCCGCGGGGGTCTCGGCGGCCGCCTTCACGGCGAGCCCGAGGAACGCCTGGAAGTCGTCGCCGCGCGACACGAAGTCGGTCTGGCAGTTGACCTCGACGACGGTGCCCTGGCTGCGATCGTTGGCGACGAGCGCGCGGACCTCACCCTCTGTCGCGACCTTGCCGGCCACGTTCGCGCTCTTGATCTCGCGCTTCTTCTGCAAGATCTCGATGGCCTTCTCGATGTCGCCGCTCGCCTCGACGAGGGCCTCTTTGCACGTGCTCATGCCGGCCTGCGTGCGGTCGCGGAGTTCTTTCACGAGCTTGGCGGTAATCTCAGCCATGACGGTACCTCGGTCTCTGTTGTCTTCGTAAGCAGTGGAAACAATGGGAGAAGGGCGCTCGGGCCGATGGCCGGGCGCCCCCCTCGTTCGTGGCGCGGCGAGTGAGCGAGCGCGAGCGCTGGCTCGTCCGTCGCGCGGCGCTCAGTTGGTCGGCGCGTCAGCCGGCGGGGCGGCGTCGGCCGCGGGGCCACGGCGGCCGCGGAACACCTCGGCCTGCGGGCCGCCACGGTGGCCGCCCTCGTCACCGCGGGACGGCTGCTCCTTGCGGCGCTGCGTGCCCTCGACGACGGCGTCGGCGATGCGCTGGGTGATGAGGCGGATGGAGCGGATCGCGTCGTCGTTGCCCGGGATCACGTAGTCGACCAGGTCCGGATCGCAGTTCGTGTCGGTGATGGCGATGATCGGGATGTTGAGCTTCTTCGCCTCTTGCACCGCGATGGTCTCCATCGCCGGGTCGATGATGAACACCGCCGCCGGGAGGCCGCCCATGTTCTTCAGGCCGCCGAGGTACTTCTCGAGGCGATCGCGCTCCTTCTCGAGGCGCGAGACCTCCTTCTTCGGGAGCTGGAGGTAGGTGCCGTCCTCCTTCATCCGCTCGAGCTGGCGCATGCGCTCGAGGCCGCCCTTGATGGTGCGGAAGTTCGTGAGCGTGCCGCCGAGCCAGCGGTTGACCACGAAGAACGAGCCCGAGCGGAGGGCCTCCTCCTGGACGATCTCCTGGGCCTGGCGCTTCGTGCCGATGAAGAGCAGGTGCCCGCCGCGGGCCACGGTCTCCTGGACGAAGTGGAACGCGCGCGCGAAGAGGCGAGCGGTCTGGTCGAGGTCGACGATGTGGATGCCGTTGCGCGCGCCGTAGATGAACGGGCGCATCTTCGGGTTCCAGCGCTTGGTCTGGTGACCGAAGTGCACGCCGGCGTCGAGGAGGGACTTGAGGGGGAGCGGGAAGTCCACGCGGAGCTGCGGGACGCCCTGAGCGTTCATGGCCATGATGATGAAGGTCCTTTTCGGTTTTGCCGCCGCCCCTCCTCCCCGCTAGCAACCTTTGGCTTTCGCCGCGGAATGCACCGAACGGGGCAGTGTGTGTGAGGGACGTGTGGATTCTGGGAGAGGCGCGCACCCTAGTCGGGCCCGTCGCGGTGTCAAGCGAGCACGCGACCCTTGGCAAACCTTCCTCGCTCCGGTCGCGGCTCGCTCGCGGCTCGCTCGCGGGTTCCCTGAGCGAGGGCCAGGGCCTGTGCTAGGACCGGCGCGTGGTCCTTGCACGCTCCTCCCGTTCGGTCGCTGGCGCGGTCGCTGGCGCGCTCGCGGCGCTCGTGGCGGTCTCGCTCCTCGCGACGGCCTGCGGTCCGGCGCTCACCCCGCCGACCATGAAGGGCCCGCCGCCCGAGTACCTGGAGCCGGCCGTCCCGGAGGCCGGCGCGCCGCCCGGGGCTCCGGCACCCGCGGTGGCGCCGGAGGCCTCGAAGCCGGCCCCCGAGCCAGGGCTGACGCCGAGCGTGAGCGACGCCGGCCCGGGCTGACGCGCCTTCCACTGGCCCGCCCCCTCCCTTCGGGAATAGTCTCGTCGGATGCTGCCTCGCCCTCGCCCTCGCCCCCGCCCCAGCGTGGCCTCCCGCGTCGCGCTCGTCGCGATCGCCGGCGCGTCCAGCGCGCTCTCCGCCTGCGGCGGCGCGGCGGCGCCGATGGCCCCGGCGGCTCCCTCAGGCGCGGGCGACGGCGCGGTGAGCTTCGGGGGCGTGGGAGGCGGCTCGGCGCCCCCCACACACGCCAAAATGTCCGGTGACATCCGCAGGTTCGAGAAAGCGTCCAACCACCTCCGCGCCGACAAGGTGGGCGAGGGCGACGGGAGCTTCGAGCCCGACGGTGTGATGGACCACGTGTTCGATCTCGACATCGAGGGCCCGGCCGACGGCGTGCTCCTCACCTCCACCGACGACCAAGGCGAACCGAACGGAGAGCTCGCCGCGGACACCTTCACCGGCAAGGAAGCGCTGCCCCCAGAGGTCGCGAAGCTCGGCGGCTTCGGGAAGCACACGCTGGGCGTGGGGGTGTACGAGGGGGGCCGCCGCCTCAACGCGTCCGAGGGGCACCTGCCCGCGCTCGAGCCCGGGAGACACGGCCTCGAGCTCTACGTGTCGAGCCGCGACGCGCCTCGCGCGGGCGGCGTCCGCGTCTTCGTCCGCTTCACCGACGGCTCCATCGTGAAGGGCCCCGTCGTCAAGCTCCGATGAGCGGGCGGCTGGCGCGCGGCCCCGCGGGTGCGCCGCCGGCGTGGACTCGCGGGTGGCTCGTCGATCCGTCGCTGTGGGTGTTCGACGGCGTGCGGCACGTCGCCGCGCCGCTGGCCGAGCGCGACGCCTTCCCGACCGTGGCAGAGCTCGACGCCCTCTTGCGCGGCAGCCCGCAGCTCGAGGCGCAGGCGCCACTGCCGGCGCGGCGCCCGAGAGGAGCGCGCTCCGCGCCGGACGGGGCGGCCCTCTACGACGTGCGCATCACGCGCGACGCGCGCCTGCCTACGCGGGAGGGCTCGTGGCACGACCTCATGAACGCGCTCGTCTTCCGCGCGTTCCCGAGGGCGAAGGCTGCGCTCCACGCGCGGCAGGCCGGGGAGCTCTTGGGGCACCTCGATCGCCACGGGGCGCTCCCCGGCGCGCGAACGCGCCTCCAGGACGTCCTCGCGATGCTCGACGAAGGGGGCGCTCTGCTCGCCGTGCGGCCGCAGGACGCGGCAGGCCTCCACCGCGCGATCGCGGCCGGTGAGACGCAGCTGGGCGGCGCGCGGGTCCTGGTCTTCGGCCACGCGATCCTCGAGCACGCGGTGCTCGGCGCGCCCCTACCCCGCGCCGCGCCCGTGGTGCTCTGCGACCCCGAGCCCGACGGGCCGCTTTCTCCGCTCGTGGCGCGGCTCGACGACGCGCTCGCGGCCTACATGGGCGCCGTCACGGGCGCGCCCATGCCCCCCGCGTTGGCCCTCGACGCCCTCGACGCAGACGCCCGACCGTGATCCGCGCCGCCTCTTCGGGCTCGGCGGTCACGTCGCCCGGGGCCCCGCGACGATGGCCTGGACGATGTCGCGGCGGCTCACCTTCCCGCTCGTCGTCTGCGGGAGCTTGTCGGTCACGAAGACGCGAGCCGGGACCATGTAGTCGGGGAGCTTCAGGCGGCAGTGATCGAGCAGCTCGGCCTCGGTGAGCGATTTCCCCTCACGGAACACCACGGCCGCCCAGATCTCGTTCTCGATCATCGGGTCGGGCACGGCCACGGCGCAGAACTCGGAGAGCTCGGCGTCGCGCAGCGAGAGCGCGATCTCGATCTCGGCGAGCTCGATGCGGTAGCCGCGGCTCTTGATCATGTCATCCTTGCGCCCCAAGAAGAAGATGTCCCCGGCGGCGTCCTTGCGCGCGAGATCGCCTGTAAAATACACGCGTTCGTTCAGGTGCGGCAGGAGCGGGAAATTGCGGAACGCGAACGCAGTCTTCTCGGCGTTCTGGTAGTAGCCCGGCGACACGTGCGTGCCGCGCAAGATGAGCTCGCCCACCTCCTCGGGCGCGCACTCGCGGCCGTCGTCGGTCACCACGAACGCCTCGGTGTTCTCGAACGCCTGGCCGATGCTCACGGGCTTGTCGAGCTCGAGCGCGTCCGCGTCGATCTCGAAGTAGGTGCAGTAGATGGTCGCCTCGGTCGGACCGTAGATGTTCACGAGCCGCGCCTTCGGGAGGTGCTCGTGGAGCTTCTTCATGAAGATCGCCGGGCACGCCGCCGCGCCGCTGATGAGCACGCGCAGGCTCGTGAGGTCGTAGCGCTTGAAGAGCTGCGGCCGCTCGACGATGGCGCCGAACACGGTGGGCACCGTCGACATGAACGTGATCTTCTCGGCCTGCACGGCCGCGAGGATCGTGTTGATCATGAGCTGGTTCTTGATCACCACCAGCGTGGCGCCTTGGCGGAGCGCGTTGTAGGTGTCGAGGCCCGAGATGTCGAAGGTGAAGGGCGCGACCTGCGCGACCACGTCGTCTTCCCGCACGTCGAGCTTCTCGTCGCACCACTCCATGAAGGTCATGATGTTGCGGTGGGTGATCATCACCCCCTTGGGCTTGCCCGTGCTGCCCGAGGTGTACATGACGTAGGCGAGGTCGGCGTCGAGCGCGGCGAGCCGCGTCTGACGCGCGGCGGGCTGGCTCGTCACGAACGAGAAGCCGCGCACCCGGTCGTCGCCCGCCGGCTCGTCGTCGAGGAGCACGACACGCTCCACCGCGGTGCGCTCGAACAGGCGCTCGGCGATCAGGGCGTCGGCGACCGAGCGCGAGGTGAAGAGCACACGGATGCCGCAGTCTTCCAGGATCTGCAGCTTTCGCTCGACGGGGAACGCGTAGTCGATGGGCACGTAGGCCGCGGCGGCCTTCAAGACCCCGAACTGGATCGCGACGTACGTGTGCGACTTCTCGAGACAGATCCCGACTCGGTCGCCCTTCTTGCCGCCGAGGGCGACGAGCGCCTGCGAGAGCTGGTTCGTGAGCGCGTCAAGCTCGGCGAAGGTCATGCTGGCGTCGCCGCACACGATCCCGCGCTTCGTGGGGAGTCGGCGAGCCGTCGCCTCGAGGGCGTCGGTGATGAAGGTTCCCATGCCCGAGAAATTACGCGAAGCCGAGCCACAAGGCGCGGAATGTTGCGCTCCCACGCGGCGCGGAGCGAGCCGACCCCCGCCTTCGTACGGGCGACCACCGAAATGTGCGCGGGGCGCCGAGCCAGCGCCCGACGCCCCGTGTCGCTGCGGCGCTCGAGCGCCCGCCTCAGGCTCGCTTGAAGGGCGCCTTGCCGGCGTACACCGCGCCGCGGCCGAGCTCGAACGCGATGCGCACGAGCTGGTTGTACTTCGCGACGCGATCGGACCGCGAGAGGCTCCCGGTCTTGATTTGACCTGCGTTGGTGGCCACCGCGAGGTCGGCGATGAACGTGTCCTCGGTCTCGCCCGAGCGGTGGCTGATGATGCTGCGGTAGCCCGCGTCGGTCGCCATGCGGATCGAGTCGAGGGTCTCGGTGAGGGTGCCGATCTGGTTGACCTTCACGAGGATCGAGTTGGCGATGCGCGCCTCGATGCCGCGGGCGAGCCGCGTGGTGTTCGTGACGAAGAGATCGTCGCCCACGAGCTGCACCCGCCCGCCGAGCGCATCGGTCAGGTTCTTCCAGGTGTCCCAGTCGTTCTCGGCGCAGCCGTCTTCGATGGAGACGAGGGGGTATTTCTCGACAAAACTCGCGTAAATCGCCAAGAGCTCGTCGCCCGTGACGACCTTCTTGTCGAACGTGTAGGTGCCCGCCTTCTTGTCGTAGAACTCGCTGGCCGCGCAGTCGAGCGCGAGGGCGATGTCCTCTCCCGGGCGGTAGCCGGCGGTCTCGATCGCCTTCAGCACCGACTGGAGGGCCTCCTCGTTGGAGCCGAGGCGCGGGGCGAAGCCGCCCTCGTCGCCGACCGCGGTGGTCTGTCCGCGCGCCTTGAGATCGGCCTTGAGGGCCGCGAACACCTCGGCGCCCATGCGCACGGCCTCGGCGAAGCTCGCGGCGCCGACCGGCACGATCATGAACTCTTGAATCTCGAGGCCATTGTCGGCGTGGGCGCCGCCGTTCAGGATGTTCATGAGCGGCGTGGGGAGCACGCGCGCGTTGGCGCCGCCAAGGTAACGCCAGAGCGGCAGCCCGAGCGCGTCGGCCGCGGCGCGCGCGACCGCCATGGAGACGCCGAGGATCGCGTTCGCGCCGAGGTTGCCCTTGTTCGGCGTGCCGTCGGCCTCGCACAAGATGGCGTCGACCTCGGTCTGGTCGAGGGCGTCGAGCCCGAGGACCGACGGGCCCAGCACCTGGTTCACGTTCTCGACGGCCTTCTGCACGCCCTTCCCGCCGAACCGTTGCTTGTCGCCGTCGCGCAGCTCGATCGCCTCGTGCTCGCCCGTAGAGGCACCGCTCGGGACGGCGGCGCGGCCGCGGCCGCTCTCGGTCTGGACCTCGACCTCGATCGTGGGGTTCCCACGGGAGTCGAGGATTTCACGGGCGATGACGGCATTGATCTCGGTCATGGGGGCTCCTTCACGGTCGCGGGCGACGAGACTCGCCCCGCGCAAGCGCACTAAATCACCGAGCCCGCGAGGGGAGCAAGCACATCAGCGCACGCGCAGGTCTTGCGTCCGGTCTTGCGTCCAGAAGGCGCGCACGTCGTCGAGCGTGTCGCAGCGGACGGCCGGCGGCAGGCCGGCGAGGAGGCGCCGCCCGTAGCCTTTGGTGCGCGCGCGCGGGTCGAGCAGGGCCACGACGCCGCGGTCCGTGTAGGTGCGGATCAGGCGGCCGAACCCCTGCTTGAGCGAGATGGCGGCGTGGGGGATGGAGTACTCGACGAACGGATTCCCTCCGCCCTCCTCGATCTGTTTCGACCTGGCGACCACCACGGGATCGCTCGGCACCGCGAAGGGGATCTTGTCGAGTACGACGAGCCGGAGCGCGTCCCCCGGGACGTCGACGCCCTCCCAGAAGCTCGCGGTGGCGACGAGGACCGCGTCACCGGAGGCGCGGAATCGCCCGAGGAGAAGCTTCTTCGGGGCCTCGCCCTGGAGCAGGACCTGGAGCCGCGTCCGCGCGCGGAGGCTCGCCGCGAGCGTACGCATCATTCGGTTCGAGGTGCACAACACGAAGGCGCCGCCCCGGGTGATGTCGAGCAGCTCCAAGACGACCTGCGTCGCCCTCCCCTCGTACCCGCGCGCGTTCGGCTCGGGCAGATCGCGGGGCACGTAGAACGCCGCGTTCGCCGCGTAGTCGAAGGGGGACTCCACGACGAGCCCCTCCGAGTCGGGTGGCGCCCCGAGGCGCGAGCGCGCGAACTCGAAGCCGAGGGCGCCGTCCGGGTGCGCCGTGGCCAGCGTCGCGCTCGTGCACACGACCGAAGGCACGCGATCGAAGAGGGCCCGGCGGAGGATGCTGCCCATGTCGATCGGGCTCGCGCCCACCGCGACCGAGCGCTCCTTCGCCTCGACCCACGCGACGCGGCCGACGTGGGCCGCCGTGCCCGCGCCGCTCGCGCCGCTGGTGCCGTCGGCGAGGCGCGCGCCGCGATCGCCCAGGAGGACCTCGCGCAGGTCGCCCCGGAGCTCCTCGGTGCGCCGCGCCACGAGCTCGTGGGTCTCGTCGCGCTCGCCGAGCTCCGCGAGCGCCGTCACGCCCGCGAGCGCGAGATCGAGGCGTTGGACGGTGGCGAGCAGCTCGGGGTCGACGTCGCCCGGCGCGAAGGGCTTGCGCTCGAAGGCCCCGCCCACGGCGAGGGTGAGACGCGCGAAGAAGGCGCGCGCGGCGAGTCGGCCCTGGTCCACGAGGCGGTGGGCCTCGAGGGCGCCCTTCGAGAGCAGGGCGCCCTCGGCGTCGCGGAGCAGGCTGTCCACGCGCGCGGAGGTGACGCGCACACCGAAAAACTCGGTGGCGACGGCCTCGAGCTGGTGCGCCTCGTCGAACACCACCGCGTCGTACGGCGGGATCGCGCTCGCGTACTCGCCGCGCGGCCCCGCGCGGAGCGCAAGATCCGCGAGGAACAGGTGGTGGCTCACGACGACCAGGTTCGCGCGCTCGGCCTCACGACGCATCGCCGTCACGTGGCAGGTGTCGAAGTGCATGCACTCTGCACCTATTCGCGTCTCGGTCGACGAGCTCACGAGGGACCACGTCGGGTCGCCCTCGGCGAGGAAGCCGAGCTCCGCGCGATCGCCGGTCTCGGTCGTGCGCTCCCACTCGGCGAGCCGAAGGAGCGACGGCGCGGACGACGCGCCGAGCGCCTCGCCGAGCCGCCGCTTGCACACGTAGTTCGCGAGGCCCTTCATGAGCGCGGCCCGCAGGGGGACGCCGTGCTCCTCGACGATGGCCCGCGCGAGCGGCAGGTCTTTTGAGAAGATCTGCTCCTGGAGCGCGATGGTCGCGGTGCTGATGACGACCTTCTTGCCCGAGAGGAGCGCGGGGACGAGGTACGCGAGGGTCTTGCCGGTGCCGGTGCCGGCCTCCACGAAGAGGTGGCGTTCCTCCGCCAGGGCGCGCTCGACCGCGTCCATCATCGCCAGCTGACCCTCGCGGGTCTCGTAGGCGGCGAGCCCGTCCCGGAGGGCGGCGCTCGACTCGAGCAGCCGGCGCGCGACGCCGGCACGCGGCGCTTCGGCCCGCGCCCCCTCGCCGAAGAGCCACGCGTCGTCGGGGTCGTCTTCCTCGGCCATTCCCCGCGTTCATAGCGGAAGTAGGCCTGGTTGCACCATCGTCGGGCGCGCGGCGTGGACCCGAGCGCCGCCGCAAAGTCGCCCGCGTCGGGGCCGCGCGGTACCCTGCGCCTCGTGCGATGGGTGCGCGAGAGACGGGAGCAAGGCCGGAAGGCGCGGCCCGCGGCGGCGGTCACGAGGCCGCCCCGCGGCGTGGAGCTCTGCCTGTCGATCGGCCCGTCCGGCGTGGGGCTCGCGCTCGCGGCGCCGGTCGCGCTCGGCCCGCTCTCCGTTCGCGAGCTCGAGGTCGCGCTGCCAGGGATGAGCTTTCCGCTCGACGTCTCGGGGGGCGTCCATCGCTTCCGCCATCGCCGCGGCGAGCTCCGCAAGCTCACGCTCGTGGGCGACCTCGGCGTGATCGCCACGGCCACGGCGCCCGCGCTGCGAGAGCTCATCGGGGCCGGCGTGCCCGACGTGCGCCTCGCGGCCGCCGACGGGCGCGTGCGGGTCACCGTGTCGCCCGCTCCCGCGTCGCGCGAGCACCCCGACCGCGTCCTCGTCTTCGAGGTCGCGTGCCGGATCGAGGACGACGCGGTCGAGCTCGTCGCGACCGACGCGCGCGGCGCGAGCCTCCCCGCGCCCGCCCAGCGCCTCGCGGGAGAGGCGCTCGCGCGCGCGCTCGGCAAGCCCTTCGGGCGCGCGGGCTCGACGTTCACTCTCCGGGGCGTCGCCGCGCGCGTCGCGGCGACCCTGCTCCCCGAGGCGGGGGCGCGCGCCCCTCGCCCGTCGACGATGGGCGCGGCGGCGCTCGCATTCGAGGGCCTTCAGTTTACGCTATCTATCCGTCCTGGCAGGGGATTTGTCGGCGACGAGGCGGGCTTCCGAGCGGCGGAGGGGGCGCGCCTCGCGGAGCCGTCGGACGCGCGCGTGGCGCGGGGCGAGCTCGACCTCGGGCGAACCGCGCTGCTCGAAGCGCTCGCGACGGCGCCCCGGCACACCGGGCTGCTCCGGCGGCTCATCGAGCTCGACGCCCTCGGCGACGGTCGCGCCGACGCCGCGCTCGCGACGCTCCGGGAGCTCGACGAGACGGCGAGCCCACACCTCGGCGACCTGCCCGCGCGGCTGCTCGCCGGTCGGGGCCGACAGGAGGCCGCGAGGGCGCGCGCCGTGCGCGACGCAGAGCGCGAGCCAGACGCGACGCTCCGCGCGGCGCTGCGCGTGCAGGCCGCCGAGCTCGCCCCAGGGACCCTCTCCTCGCTCTCCCATCTGGACGAGGCCACGTGCGACGCGCCCGATCGGGCGTACGTGCGACGCGCCCGGCTCGCGTGCGCGCTGGCTGCCGGCATGCCCCGGGAGGCCGAGGCCGACGCGGCGTTCCTCGAGGCGATGATCCGCGGTGCAGCCGCCAAGTGCGCCACGCTCGTCGACGTTGGGGCGGCCTTCGCCGCGCACGGCCACCCGCGCGAAGCCGCGGCCCTCTTCGAGGGCGCGCTGCGGTTCGTGCCGGACGAGCCGACCGCGCTGGCGGGCCTGGGCAGCGCGCTCGCGAAGACGGGCGACGCGGCGCGCGCCGCGACCCTGCTCGCGCGCGCGGCCCGCGTGGCGCCGTCTCCGCGCGAGGAGGCCAAGGCGGGCCTCGCGCTCGCGCGCCTGCTCGAGGTCTCGCTCCGCGATCTGTCCGCGGCGGCGGCGCGCGCCGCGGCGATCCCGAGCGACACGCCAGAGGCCGGGCTCGGGCGCCTGGTCGAGGCGCGGTGTCGCGCGGCGCTCGGAGACGCCGCCGGGGCTTCCCTGGCGCTCGGCGCCTTCCGCGACCACATCGAAGCGATCGCGGGCGACGAGCTGCTCCCTGCGGTGATGGAAGCCATCCGACTCGAGGCCGACGTGCTGCGGAGCCCCGTGGCGGCACTGCGGACGCTGGAGCTCGGTCTCTCCCTGCTGCCCTCCTCGCCCGAGCTGCTCGCCGAGCGCCGGGCCCTCGTGCGTGAGTCGGCGCCGCCCGACGCCTACGACGACGACAGCTGCCGCCCCAAGCCCACGGTGCTCGGAGCTCACTCCGCGAACGCCGAGGTCGACTCGGCGCCGGCGACCCGCGCGAGCTTCGAGAGCGCGCCCGACGACCACGCGCTGGACGCGCGGGTGGAGGTGCTCATCGACCGGCTCCGCGCCGATCCGACCCAAGACGCCGTCGTCGACGAGCTGGTCGAGCTCCTCACGATGCTCGGCCGCAGCCTGGAGCTCTTGGCGCTGCTCTCTGCGCGGCTCGACGACGCGCCCGAGGGGCGACGACCGGCGCTGCTCACGCACCAGCGGGCGGTCCTCGCGAGGCTCGAGCGCGAGGCACATGACGCCGGGCGGCAGGAAGAGGCCTCCCTGTTCGCCATGTCGCGAGATGCCCTCGCTTGAGGCAGCAGCACCACGGCAACCAAGGGAAACACTAGGCTACTCGAGCGACTACGTGCTGGCGCCAGCGCTGGCGCGCGCGCGCTCGAGCTCGGCCTCGACCTCCGCGCACGCGGCGGCCACGTCTTCGGGGGTGAGCCCACAGCGCGTCGCGAGCCGGTCGATGAGAGCGCGCTCCTCGGCGCTCACGCCGGACGACGCGTGGGCCATCGCGACCGCCACGCGCAGCCCCTCCTCCGCGTGGACTTTGCGCGTGAAGGCGGAGGCCGCGGCCTCGAGGCGCGCGTCGAGGCCGTCCTCCTCGAGCAGGGCCTCGAAGTCGTCCAGGAGGGCGGAGATCTGTCGGCCGGAGACCACGCCGCCGCAAGAGGCGTGGACGAGGCGCTCAAACGCCTCCCGCTCTCGCTCGTCGAAGACTCCGTCCGCGTTCGCGACGAGGTACGCGCACTCGACGAGCCCTTCGAAGAGCGCGACGGTCGCGGGATCGAAGCCCGTCGGCGGTGTGCGATCGGGGGGCTGTTGAGCCCCGAACGCGGCCGCCGCCAGCGCGAGGATCGACACGTTCTTTCCCGAGTCGCCCGCGCCGCGGCGCACGAGTCGCGCGACGATCGGGACGTTGTCTTGCTGCTGCATCCTTGCCACTCTCCTGGACCCTCGGCAGGCTGAAAGCTCACTTCGGCAGCGGGCCGACGAGCATCTCGAAGCCGCCCGTCGCGTCGGTCAGCGCGGAGCCGACCTCGACGTACGCCGCTTCGTTCGCAACATAGCCGAACGCGCGCACCACAGCGCGCGCGATGGGCGCCAGGCCGCCGGGATCCTTGATCGTCCAGGCCAGCCGGGTCGGCGCAAACACGACCAGGTCCTCGAGCGTCGCGTCGTTGGGCCCCACGGGCCTCCGGAGCGAGACGAGGCGCGGGAAGCCGGTGAGCGCCTCCGGCACCACGGAGAGCTCGTACTCGCCCTCGTCGAGCGGCACCGAGAACGCGCCCTTGTCGTCGGTCGACGTGCGCGCCGGCCGCGGCGTAAGCCCGGTCGAGGGACGCTTGGCGGCCGAAGGGTTCCACTGGATGTCCGCGTTCGCGAGCGGGCGACCGTCCGACAGTAGTACTCGACCCGACACCCGCGCCTTCGGACGCACACGCAGCTCAAGCTCCGCGCTCCCGCCGCGTACCGTCACGCTCTGGCGGGCCTCGCCAAGAGCGCGCGCAGCGTCCTCCGGCTCGACGAACACATCGTAGGTGCCCGGCGGCAACACGGTCGCGAGCCGTCCGTCCGGATCGGTCCGCACCGTCGTTCGGTAGGAGAGCGAAGGGGTCGCGGTCCCACCGCTCGTCTCGATCGACGCGCTCTCGAACGAGACTCGGGCGCCGACGCCGCCGGTCGGCGCGACGACGCGCGCCACCACGGGCGTCGGCGGAGGCAACTCGGGGTACACGAGGCGGAGGCCCGCGCCCGCGATGATGCGGTCGACCAAGAGCGGGACCGCGAGCCAACTCGGGCTTGGCGCCACGACGATGTCGATTCCGTCTCGGAGTGCGCCGCCTGCGCCGTTCTCGGCGACGGTGTCGAGGCGGACCTCCGCGATCGGGCCCGAGAGCGCCCGCGCGGACGACACGCGTCGCTCGGTCCTGCGGTCGCGCAAATAGGCGACGAAGCCGTCGAGGCCGCCGGCGCGCCGCACCTGCGCCGTGCGCGACTCTCCGCTCGGATCGTCGAGGCCGTTGGGCGCGCGGCCTACCTCGAAGGCGTCGGAGAACAGCGGGATGTTGTTCTGCACGGTGTCGACGCGCACCGAGACCGACGACGCGACCGGCGGGAGCACCCCGTCGAGCGGTGGCGCCGGATAGGCGACGCGACGGAAGGGCCCCGGCGGGAGGAAGGCGCGGTACCCCGGGCCCGGCCGGGGCTCCGCGAACACGGGCTGGGCCGGGAGGCCTACGTCCCTCGCCTCCACGCGCGGGCCGTCGTCGAGGACGATCTCGGGGAAGAACTGGGTCTGCGCTGGGAGGGCGCGGGTTTCGGCGCCGACGTCGAGCCCGACGAGCGCGGCCGCCTCCCGCGTGACCCGGTACGCGCCCGAGACGTCGATGAGCGGCGGGAGCGAGATGCACGTCGCCGCAGGACAGTCCGGCCCCCCGCGGAGGTCTTGGCTCCGAAGCAGCATGGTGCGGTTGGGAGCGAAGAAGGAGGTCCCCGGGATCGCCACGGCGAGCACGTAGGGGTATTCCGGTCGCCCGGCGACCTCGCAGCGACCCGCGCTCGTACAGCCAGGCTTCGGGCCTGGCTGGTCGTAGCGCTCGCAGGGGCCTGATTCGCAGGTGTTGCGCGGCGCTGAGGAGACGGGAGAGCCCACGATGGGCGCGCACGACGCGACGACGACGACCGCCACCGCGAGGCCAAACGGCCGGAAGGTCGGCCGCCCGCCCGCGACCTGTCGGCGGCTCACGCCCCCCCCGCGTCGGCGTCGCCCCCGGCGTCGTTCGACGGCGCGACCCCCGCGTCGACGACTGGGCATCCGCTGAGGTCGCCGCCGGGGCTGTAGAACCAGGTCACGCTGTCGCCGCCAGGCTCACGCGGTGTGTGTGCGCTCTTGCCCTCGAACGACAGGAACGACTCCGCGACCAGGAACTCAATCACGTGGCAGCGGTTGAGGTCGGGGGGCGCGGTGGCCTTGAACTCGATCACGCGAGCGGCGGGCTCACGAGAGGCGTCGAGGTCGATGAGACGTGGAGGAGTGCCGCTCGGCCCAATGGTGCCAGGGAAGTCGAGCCCCTCGCCCGTGATCGGGTTGTAGTCGAGATACACGCGGTAGCTGAGGGTGACGCTGGGGTCCACGAGCTCGACCGGCACGATAAAGCGGTCCGGGAACGTGCCGAGGACGCCGTTCGCCGACGGGACGACCGAGCCGCGCAGAATGGTCGGGCGAAACCTCGGCAGCTGCGGAAGGTCGGACGGCGGCTCGGCGATGATGCACGACGCGAAGGCCGCCACCATGGCGGCGCACGCGGTGCCCGCGATCCCTCGGCGCACGAGCTCACGCACCCCTCGTCTCATGGGGTCGACTGCCCCCCTCCGCGACCCGGCAGGAAGAACCGCGCATCGGCGTACTCGATGCGCAGCGCGAGGCGGTACAGGTCGGCGAGCGCGGGCAGCTCGCTCGTGAGGTCCATCACGGCGCCAGGCGAATCGGCGAGCCGGGGGTCCTGCCCGACCATGACGAGGACCGCGCGCACCGCCTGCCGGAAATCACCGGAGACGAAGAGCCCGACGCGGAGCGAGGCCAGGCGCGCGGAGGCGTACACCTCGTCGAAGCTCGCGAGGGTGGCCTGCGCGAGCAGGTCGGTCAGTCGCCGCTGCGCGCGCGCCGGGAGCGTCTGCCAGAGCGCTTCGCCGAGCTCCGCGGTGTGGCGATCGATCGAGAGGGCCCCCACGGACGGGCCAAAGGCGCCGAGCATCGCGCGGAACAGCGAGCGCGCGCTCTCGAGAGGCTGCCCGAGCAGCACCACCTGGGGCGGCTGGGACGCCCCCAGCGCGGCGCCGAGCAGAAACGGGAGCTCCGGCGAGACGTCTGTAACCCGCCCGTCGAGCAGGCCAGCGGGAGGCGCGAGGAGGAGGCTCCGCGCCGACGGGCCGCCGGCCCCCTGTCCTCGGTACAGCGCCGCCTTTCGGAGCCCCAGCAGCCGGACGACTTCGCTGAATAGGACGCCGGAGAGGCTCGGCTCACCCGGCAGCAGGCGGCGGAGACCGTCGGAGGTGACGGCCGCGTGGCGCACCAGGGTGGGCGCTGCGTGCTCCCATACGAGGCGGAATGCCTCGCCGGCGCCCGTCCGGCTCGGACGCGTGAGCACCTCGAGCATGCCCGGCTGTTCCGCCTGGACGTGCAGCTCTGGCGGCGCCGCGACCGCGTCCCCCTTGAGGCACGCCTCGAGGTGGGCCAGCGCGCGCTCGTGGTTCGCGTTCTGGTCCGCCATGGCGGCTCGCCGGAGCGCCGCGAGGCGGCGCGGGTCGCCCGGCGAGAGCTCGGCGGCGAGGCGCCTCGCCTTGATCGCCAGGGTGCGCCGGCGCGGATCCTCCTCGAGGAGGCCCGCGAGCAGATCGGCGGCGATGGCCGAGCCGGCGCCGGCGGCCGAGGCCAGGAGGGGCTCGGCGGCGTCCTGGCGGCCCTCCGCGAGGCACGCGTGGGCCTTCTCGAGCGCAGCGTCGCCGCGGGCGTCCGGGAGGGTGCCCTTCTCCACGGCGCGCAGCACCTCGACGGGGATCGACGGCAGCGCCTCCACGCGCGGGCTCGCGGACGCCGACGCCGCGACGGCCGTCGCGCGAGGCGGGGCGGGCTTGGCCGACGCGGCGTCCGGATCGGGGGCGCCGGGCAGCGGCGCAGAGCGCGATGGCCCGAAGGGGTCGCGCGAGGCCGCGGACCCGAAGGGATCGCGCACTGTGTCTTGCGGGAACGGGTCGGGCGCGGGCGGGCCCACGGACGCGTGCCGCCCGCCGGACAAGAACGCCTCAATCGCCTCCGGGGAGAGCGACGCGTCGTCCACGGGGGGCGCGTAACGGCCAGGAGGCCGCCGTGCGTTCGCGCCGGACGGCGGCGGCTCGGATCCCGCGGACGCGAGCGTCGCCGAGAGGACGGCGGCCCCCGCCCGCTGGAGCGCGAGCATCACAGGTGCCGGCGCGGGCGCCGTGCTCCGGTCGCCCTCGCCGAGCAGCTCCTCGATACGAGCGCGCAGCTCCTTCGACCCGGGGCTCGCCTCGGGGAGAGTCGCGCTGAGCGCCATGGCCTCCTCGTGGTCCGTCGCGCTGGCCGAAGCGAGGAGCGCGTGGGCCAGCTCTCGCGCCGCGTCCAGCTTGGCTGCGCCGTCGAGGGTCGCGACGAGCTCCCTCAGGAGCGAGCGCTCCCGTTCAACGTCTCCGACCTTGCTCGCGAGGCGACGACCGCGCTCGAGCGCGGCGACCCGCGTGCTTGGGGCGGCCACCGCGAGGTCGACGTACCGCATCGCCCGCGCGACGTCGCCCGCCGCCTCCGCCGCCGCGGAGGCCAAGATCGCCACCTCTCCCAGCTCGTGGAGGCCGTGAAGCGGGCCCTGCAGCGCGCCATCGTAGGCCGCGAGCGCGGCGTCGAATCGCCCCTCCGCCGCGTAGCCCTCGGCGAGGGCGAAGGAGAGCAGCGCGTGGGGACCTAGATCGGCGACCATCGCCTCGAGGCTCGCGATCGCGCGCGCGGCTCCGTGGGCCACCCGCGTCGCCGCGGCCACGAGGAACGCCCGCACCACGCGCTCGCCCTCCGACAGCTCGCGCGAGCTCGTCGCGAGGTCGGCCAGGACCGCGATCGCCCCTTCGACCCCGGCGATCCCCCGGGATCGATACTCGAGAGACCGCGCGAGGACTACCGCTCCCGCGAGGCCCGGCGCGACCCGCGCCGCCTCCTGCGCCCGCTGGAGGCCGAGCTCGAGATCGCCAGCGGCCACTGCCAAGCGAGCGGCCTCCACGAGCAGCACGCCGCGGGTGTGCGCGTCGTCCGCGCTGCCCCGCGCGAGCGCTTGGAGCGCCGCGCCGAGCTCCTCGGCCGCGGGGGAGACCCGGGCGATCTCGACGCGCAGCTGGAGCGCCTCCGCGCTCTCTCGCCCGGCCAGGGCCGACTCCACGAGGGCACGTGCCAGGTCGGGGCGTCCACCCTCGAGGTGGATGCGGGCCATTCGAACCTCCACCTCGGCGCGGCCGCCGAGGTCGTCAGCGTCGAGGTCACGGAGCCGCTCGAGCACCGCGAGGGTCGCGTCGTGATCGCCCGTTCGCGCCGTGAGGTCCGCGAGGTAGCGGAGCGCGCTCTTGCTCGACGGCTCCTCCGCCAGGAGGCCCTCGAGCTCTCTGCGCGCCTCCTCGGGCCGCCCCAGGCGCTGCTCCAGCAGCGCGGCGCGCCGGAGCCTGAGGGCATGCAGGGCCTCTCGGCGGGCCGGATCGCCCTGGAAACGCGCGACGCGGCGGCCGAGGTGCTCGGCGACCTCCGCCACCTGCCCCGCCCGGAGGAGGAGGTCCTCGAGGGCGAGATCCGCCTCTTCGTCGAGCGGGCGGACGGCCGCGACTCTCCGCCAGTACCCCGCCGACCGCTCGGGATCATGGGCGTCGAACGATCGCCCCAGGCGCCGGAGCGCCTCCACCTGGCCCTCGAGGGTTGGCGCGGTGTCCGCCAAGGCCTCGAGGGCGCGCTCGGCGATCGCGTGATGGCCCGCCGCCTCCGCGGCGTCGGCGACCTGGAGCAGGGCGTCATGGCGCGAGCCGCCCGCCGCAGCCAGCGCGCCGGCGAGGTCGTCGACGCCGATGCGCTCTCGGACGAGCGCGACCGAAGCGGGCGAAACCGAGGGAGGCGCCGCCGTAAGCTCCGCCTCGGCCGGCGCATCCACGTCGGGCGGCGCGAGATCGACCAACCGTCGCTGCGCGGCCTTGACCTGTTCCTCCGACCCCACCGCGACGAGCCGGGTCAGTCGCCTGCGCTCGGAGAGGACGTCGCCCGCCGCTCGATCGGTCGCCGCGACGGCGACGAGCGCCTCGGACAGCCGTGGAGCCTTGACCGCGCGCTCGAGCTTCTTGCGATCGCTCGGCTCCTCGACCGCGGCGAGCGCCTCGTCGGCGAGGACGACATAGAGATCGTCGTCAGAGTCTCGCGAGACCGCGCTGATGAGGAGCTTGCGTGCGCGATCGGGCTCGCCCAAATCGCGCGCGAGCACGCCGAGGAAGCCACAGGCCGCCCATCCGAGGCTCGCGTAGGGTCGCTCCGTGATGGCGACCGCCTCAGCGAAGCGCTCCTTCGCGTCCTCGGCCGCCAAGAGGGCTGCGGCGAGGCGCACGAGGCCACGGTACTCGTCGATGTCACCGTCGCAGGTGAAGGCGCAGACGAGCGCTTTCCATGCGAGCTTGGGCTCGTGCACGAGCTCGATGGCGAGCTCGGTGAGCCGCACGGCGACGCGCGCCCCTTCGGGGCCCTCGCACTTGGGCAGCACGGCCCCGGCAGCGCGCACGAACCGGAGGGTGACCCCTTCGACCTCGCCGGGGGCCGCCGCGAGCTCCCGCCGTACGGCGCCGGCGAGGCGGGCGAGGGTCTCCGCGTCCGGGACCAGCACGAACGCGCGCACGAGCGCGTCGATGCGCTCCGCGTTCCCCCGCGTCGGGTCCCCAAGGTCCGCCGCGATCACGAGCCACCCCGCGCGCTGCGTCGCGCTGCCGAGCTGGCCCGTGAGCTGCTCCACCGCGTGGAAAACCGCGACGGCATCGCCGGAGCGCGCTCCGACGCGGGCGAGCATCTGGAGCGCGGCGCCCTGCGTCGGCACGGCGAGGAAGGCCTGAGTGGCGTGGCGAATCGCGAGCGCGTCGGAGGCCCTCCCCTCGAAGAAGCGGGCGGCGCGGAAATGGGCCGCGCGCCGGCCGAAGCGCCCGAGCGCCCCCCTCGCCGCGCGCGCGTAGAGGGTGGAGAGGCGCTCGTCGTCGCTTGGCGACGCGCCCGCCTCGGCGGCCGCGAGCACTTCCGTCTGGCGCGGGTTCTGCTCGAGCGCGCGCGCAGCTAGCTCCAGCGCGCGAGGGAACTGCTCGACCGACTGGGCGACGCGCGCGGCCTCCGCGAACAGGCTCGCCGCGCGCGCCCCATCCGGCTCGTGCTCGCCCAGCGCGACGAGGCACTCGAGCGCCTCGGCGTTCCCGGCGAACGCGACGAGATCGCGGCGCAGCGTCGGGTATCCGCGCAGCGGGGCGCGACGCGCGGCGTTGACCCAGGCGACCACGGCCCCCGGGCGGTCATTCGCAAGATCCCAAAGCGCGGCGCCGAGCCGCCGGCCTTCCTCGGCGGCGGTCGCGTCGTCGGGCGCGTGCTCCGCGCGCAGACGCAGCCACAGAAGCTCGGCGTCGGTGCTCATGCCCGGCGCGTGGGGCGCCAGGCGGGCGAGACGCTCGGCGAGGTCGGAGACGGTCGCGCCACCTCGAACCGCAGCCGCGAGCGCGCGGACCTCGCCCTCGGCGCCCTGGACGCCGCCGGCGAGGCGCCACAGGTTGGCGAGCTCAACGTGGGCTTCGGGGGGCGCGGCCGTGCCATCGCAGGAGAGCCCGCGCTCGAGAACTTCCGCCGCAAAGAGATGTTCTTCCGCGCTGTTAGCCGCGTCGAGGAGGCTCGCACGCAGCCCTGCGTGGGCGGCCCCGAGCGCGTCGAACAGGCCACGCGCCGCGGCCATGAGGAGCGACGGTTCGTCGCCGAGCGCCGTGAGCGCCGTGCTCAAGGTCTCGCAGAGAAGCGACGCGGAATAGGGCGCTGAAGGGAGCCACCCGACGGCCTCGCAGAGGGCGGCTCCCTCGCCCGCGGCGATGAGGGCCGACAGGTACCCACGGAGCGGCGCGGGATCCGCAGGACGCAGCCCCAGCCATTGTCGGCAGAACGCGATGGACTCCGCGGGCGCGTTCGCCCGAGCGGCCAACGCCCCGAGGAGCTCCGCGCGGCGGGCGTCGGGCCAGAGCATCGCCGAGGCGGCCCGCAGGCGCGGGTACGCCGCGTCCACCGCGCCGTGCTCGATGGGCGCCGCGGCCCACGCGGTGACGCACGCGTCCGCGGCGAGCGGATCGGACGGATCCACGCCGAGCGCCCGACCCGCGATCCGACGCGCCTCGTCGACGAGGCCCTCCGCGACGAGCGCCCGCGACGCCGCCCGCCGCAACGCGGCGGCGGTGCGCGGCGGTGCGGTGCGCGCAAGCCCCTCGCAAGCGGCGGCGAGCGCCGGGAGGTCCCTCGCGCCGAGGGCCACGAGCAGGGCGAGCGGCGCGTTGGCGACGTCGGGGGATTCGGGGGCGTCAGGGCCGAGGTCCGCCGGCGCGGCGGCCGCTCCGTCCGTCGCGAGCAGGGCGCGGAGCACGAGCCTGCGCGCCACGGACCGCTGGATCCCCATCGCCCGGTCGAGCCCCGCGCGCGCCCATCGAAGCGCCTGCTCGGACTCGCCGGCCGCCAGGGCGCGATCGACCGCGAACTCGACCACCTCCGGCGACCACGGGCCCTCGCGCAGGTACGCGTCGACCTCGCGCGCCCACTCGTCCCGGCGCTCCGGCAGGGCACCGAGGATGCGGAGACGATCGCGCCGCCACTCTGCCGACACGGGACCGCTCGGCGGGGCCAGGGACGCGTGGCAGCGAGCCTCGGCGGCCACCAAGCGCTCGCGGAGCTTGGCCGTTTCGCCGCCAAGTAGCGCGGCACGAAGCCCAAGGACCTCGAACCCAGGGTTGCGCGAGCGCGCCCCTGCGGCGGCGATGACCTCCGCGAGAGGGCCGAGTGGGCCCTCCGCGCGGCCCACGCGCTCCACGAGCGCGGCAAGCACCCCGGGCCCAGCCTGATCGCTGGCGAGGTACGCCTCAAGGCGCGAGAGCGCCTCCGGCTCCGCGGGCGCCTGCGCGAGGACATCGGCGGAGGCGCGCGCCGCGGCGACGGGGTCCGAGACGGGCCCGGCGAGCACGCGCATGCGCTCGACCAGCAGGCGGCAGCGCTCGTCGCCGGCAGCGTCTCGCGCGCGAAGCGCGATCTGCTCGGCGAGGAGCGCGGGGAGCCCCGCGCGCAGAAGCAGGCCTGACAGCCCCTCGGAGCCGACGGCGCCGCCCGGCTGCAGCGCGACCACGAGCTGCCCCTCGACGTCGCCACGCGCGGCGCGCGCGCGAGTGAGGTTGGCGAGCGCCTCGGCGCGCTGTGCGGGTGGTGCTGCGAACGCCCAGGCCTCGGCGAACGCGTCCGCCAGCGCCGGGTCTCGCCGCCCGAGGGCCGCAGTGAAGGCGTTCTCGACCGCCACGCTTCGAGAGAGCGACGCCGCGCGTCCGAGCTCCTGCAGCTCGAGGGACGTCCCGTACGAGGTGGTCAGGTTCGGTAGGAGAGAAGCTCGACGCGCGGCGTCGATGTAGGCCTCGGCGGCGTCGGCGAGAGAGGCGTGGGCGCCGGGGACGAACCCAAGCGCGCCGAGCCACTCGGCCACGCGCGGCTCCCGCGACGTGGCGGAGGCCTGGACGAGCACCTGGACCGCATCGCGAACTTGGCCGGCGCGGATGCGTAGCCACCCGAGCCTCAGCCACCCGCCCGGGGCGTCGCCCAGCGTGAGCGCGCGCTCGAGCGCGTCCGCGGCCCGCGCCGAGCGACCGAGACGCTCCTCGAGGGCCGCGAGGACGAGGAGGACGCTCACCTCCGGCTCGATGTCCGCCGCCCTCGCGTAGAGCGCAGCGGCGCCGCCAAGGTCGAAGCGCCCAACCTCGAGCAGCGCGCCCAGCTCGATGCTGAGGCTGCGCTCGGCTGAGCTGTCGCCGGCGCCGTGGGCCAGGGCCAGCTTCGCGCGGAGGTCGTGCTCGGCAGCGGCGGGACCGACGCGACGCGCCAGCGCCGGGGCCGAGACCACGAACCGGCGAGCGTGGCCCGCGGCGAGCGAGGTCGGCGCCGCCATCGAGCTCAAGATTTCCCCCCCACGCGTCCCCATGTCGCCTCGCCTCGCCTCGCCTCGCGCACACCGATACGCCGAGGCACGCTAGCGTATCCAAAGAGCGAACGGTGTCGCCACCAACACGCGCTCGCGCTCGGCGAGCGGGAGCAGGCTCGTGACGAACGGAGTGGCCTCCGGCGCGACGCGCCCGAAAAGCGTCAGCGGATCGAGCCCGGCCGCTCGACGAACGGCGGCGCTCTCCTCGGCGCCGCCCGGCTCGAGGCTGTCGAGGAAGGTGGGGCGGCCCCCGACGACGCTGACCCGCGCGTCGTCCGGCAGCTTGGCGAGCTGGCGCGCCTTGACGACCGCGGCGCGGAGCCCGCCGAGCTCGTCGACGAGCCCGAGCCTCTTGCCCTCGCGCCCCGAGAAAATTCGGCCTTCCGCGTGCGGAGCGATCTTGTCGGGTGTCGTCCCTCGCCCCTCGGCGACCCGCGCGAGGAAGAGATCGTAGACCGCGGTCATCGACTCGAGCACGCGCACCTTCGTCGCGTCGTCCCACGTGCTGAAGAACGACAAATACGCCGCGCGCGCCCCTGCCCCAGGCTTCTCCTTCGCGGCGGGGAACGTGACCGCGCGCACGCCGAAGCGCTCGACCGCCGCGCCCACTCCGACCTTCCCACCGACGACTCCGATCGAGCCGACGATGCTCATGGGATCGCCGAGGATCACGTTCCCCGTCGACGCGAGATAGTACCCACCGCTCGCCGCCATGTCGCCCACGCTCACCACGATGGGCTTCTTCGCGCGGATACGCATGAGGTCGTGCCACAGCATGTCGCTCGCGAGCGCGCTGCCGCCGGGCGAGTCGATTCGAAGCACCAGCGCCTTGATGTCGTCGTCCTTCTCCACGGTCGCGAGCTGCTTCGAGAGCTCGCGCTCCGTGATACCGCCGCGACCGCCGAAGGGCCCGCCGCCTCCGCCCATCGAGATGCTGCCCACCGCCCGCACGAGCGCCACCGGGCCCGAGGCGGCGCCGTCGCCCGCGAGCGCTCGAACGAGCTCGCCGAGCGTTTCGTCCTCCTCCGAACCGCCGCCCGGGCCGAAGCGCGCCTTGTGGCGCCCGGCGCCGGCCACCTTCTCGAGGTCCTTCAGGGCGTCGTCGTCGTACCCGACGGCGTCAACGAGGCCCCGCGCGACCGCGGCCTTCGGCGAGAAGGGGCCGTCCTCGATGGCGTCTTCGACCTTCGCGCCTTCGCGCCCCGCCCGCCCGGCGCGCCCGGCGCGCGTGGTGTCGCGCCAGGTCGCGCGGAGGTCGGTGAGCACACCCTCGAGCGAGGCTCGCGCCTCGTCGCTCGGTCCGTCTCGCGTGAGGGGCTCTTCGGCGCCCTTGAACTTGCCGACCTGGAGGATGTCGACCGAGAGCCGAAGCTCGTCGACCAGGAGTCGCCGGAGGTAGATCACCTGGGCCGCGAGGCCGATCGTGTCGACGTCGCCGGCGGGCGAGATGGTGATCTTCGTGCACGCCTGCGCGGCGGCCATCATCGTCGTGTTGCTGAGGGCCTCGGCGTGGCAGTGGATGGGGGTCCCCCCGCGGCGGAGCTCGAACAGCGCGTCGCCCATTTCTTCGGCGCGCGCCGCACCTAGGTTCGCGCTCCCGAACCGCACGAACACGCCCTTGACCCGCTTGTCCTTCCGAATCGCGTCGACGACGGACAAAAAATCCCAGAAAGTTCGATGCTTTGGCGGTGTCAGCCCCAGATAACCGGCGTCCTCGGCCTCCGGGAGCCCGGCCGAGACGTCGAGGGTCGCCACGTAGGGTCCCGAGGTCTTGGCCGGCGCCGCGGACGGCTCCGTGACCGAGCGCGGTCGCCCCTCGCACCCCGCGCTCCCGCCGCCGAGCGCGAACATCACGGCGACTCCCAAGGGGGCGGCGAGCCCGCGCCGCGCGCGGCTCACGGTCGGTCCTCGGGAGCAGGCGGGGGCGCGGGCGGAGCCGGGGATGGCGGTGCGCTAGGCGCGGGCGGCGCCTCGGTGGGCGCGGCGGACGGGGCGGACGGGGCGGACGGGGCGGACGTCGGCTCGGTCGTCGGCGCGGTCGGCGCGGTGGGCGCGCCCCCTTCGGCCCGCTGCCTCACCCGCGCGGGATACGCGCTCTCGGGGAACCGCTCGACGAGCTCACGATACTTTTTTTGGGCCGAGGCCCGATCTCCGGACTCCCAGTCGAGATCGGCCAGGCCGACGAGGGCTGGCACGTAGCTCGGGTTGACGGCGAGCGCCCGACGGTACGCCGACCGCGCGCCGGCGATGTCGTGCTCCGCGTGCGCCACGTGCGCGAGCCCCGTGAGCGCCTCCGAGTCCTGGGGATTCTTCTGGAGCGCGAGCTCGTAAAGGCGCCTCGCGACGGCCAGCTTGCCCTTCCCGCGCGCGGTCTCCGCCTGCGACACGAGCACGCGCGGATCTGTCGGGGCGCCGCCGGAGAGCGCCTTCAGCGCGCTCACGTCGACCACACCCGCGTCGCCCACGGAGGCCGGGGACGGCGTCGACACCGCGCGCTCGACGTACGCGCGGAGCGGCGGGACGAGCGGATGCCTAGCGTGCGCGGTCTCGAGCCGGGTGACCTCGCCCTTGGCGCCCTCACGATCGCCCGCGCGGACGAGGGCGACGACCAGCGCGGAGCGGGCGCGGCCCGCGGCCCCCTCGCCGGTCGCGGCAGAGCGCAGGCGCTGGAGCACGGTGCTCCACACCGGATCGGGCGTGGTCATGTCCAGTGTGGCGAGCACGTAGGCCGACTCCGCCTGGTTGCCCTGAGAGACGACCTTCGGGACGAGCGCGCGGGCCTTGTCGCTTTGGCCGCCCGCGCGGAGCGCGTCGATCTTGAGGCGAATGGCGGCGGAGTCGTCGGGCGCAGCCGCGACCGCAGCTTCCGCCGCGGGCAACGCGAGCGCGGCGAGCTCGAGCGTCTTCGCCTTCGCCGCGTCGCGCTCACCGCCGGGCTCGAGGATCTGCTGGCGGATCCACGACAGGTCGGCGCGAGCCGTCGCGAGCCGCGCGCTGTCGAGGAGCAGCCGTGGGCTCTTCTCCGCGAGCACGCTCGCCTTGTCGAAGTTCTCCTTCGCCCGCTCCAAGTCGCCGTCCACGAGCGACTTCTCGCCCGCCGCGAGGAACGCCTCGGCCTTCGCATCGAGCGCTGCGGCGGGCTTCTCGCCGCGCTCGCGGACGTAGTAGGCGCCCATGCCTCCAACGGCCAGCGCGACCACCACCGCGACCACGACGCCGCCGACCGAGCGCCGAGGCGCGACACCTCGCGGCACGGCGGAGTCGACGTCCGCCTCGACCTCCCAGCGCTGCTGCCGCGCGGGCGGCGGCAGCGGGGACGACACCTCGGGGAGCCTCTCGTCGAGGGCAGGGTCGAGCTTCGCCGTCACGCGGACGTTCCCGGTGGGCTCCGCCGACGGGTGCGCTTCCGCGCGCGGGGCCTCGACGTACGCGATCGGCGGCGCCTGATTCTGCGGCGCCGGGACCTGAGGCACCTCCGCGGCGGCGCGCGCCTGTGCAGCCTCCGCCAGCGCCGACTCCACGGAGAAGGAGTCCGCGACCCGCGTGGGATCGTCGTCGCCGCCGAGGTCGTCGAGCGCCCGCTGAGGAGGGGCTGGGAAGCTTATCTCGGTCTGCACCCGCGGCCGCATGGGGTCGAGCGTGGACGGCGCGGGGCCGGCGCCCGAGACGGGCTGCGCGCTGAGGGGCTCGCCGGGCGCGGTCGGGAGAGGCCCCGGGAGCGGCGTGCGGCTCGCGGCCAGGTGCTCCTCGAGGAGACGCGCCGGCGTGGCGGCCGTGCGATCCGGATCGAGCCTGTAGGCCGGAAGCGGACCACCGGAGACCGCGGCGGCCGCCGGACGACCGGACCCCGTGCGGATCGTGGGCGGGTCGTCACCTGCGCGAGGCCTGTTGGGCGTCTCGGGCGCCGCTCGATCGGAGGGAGCGAGCCTCGTGCCGTCAAAAAACGGAATAAGCTCGGCAATTTGCCCGATGGGGCGCGGGGCCACGCCGCCGCGCTCGAGCAGGTCGCTGGCGACCACCTCTCCGGTGAGGATCGCGCGCTGCAGCTCGCGCAACGACCCGTACACGAACACGGCGCCGTCGGCCGACGTCACGGTCCACTGGTCCGACGCCCCGTTCGCGTTCGCGCCGGCCCTGCGCACCTTGAACTGGAATCCGCACGTAGAGCATTTGACGGTGGTCCCACGGCCGCTCACGAGCGCGTCGTCGAACTCGTACTCGGTGCCGCAGCTCTCGCACTGGACATGCATGGGCAGGATCGCACTGCCGAGACGACCCCCGGCGCGGGGAACGCTACCATGCTCGTCCGCTCACCGCCTCCGCAAATTCCGCCGCGGCGGCCCGAGCGGGCCTCACGCCGAACACTCCCCGCCCGATGGTGGGCTCGTCGCCCACGCATCATGACGGCTCGTCCACAGCGGCCGTGAACCGCCGTCCACGGTGGGCGGACGGCCGGCCCGTTCGTCGGTCCGAATAGAGGGTTCTCGTCGGCACGCCCATTGCTATCCTCGGGGTGCATCCCTGCCCGGCCGGCCCGACCCGCGTACACGCACCCAGGAATAGCCATGAAGCGAGCTCTCACGATCGGTATCTTCGGCGCCTTCACGGCGATCCTGGCGGGCTGCCCCATCTTCCCCGACGCGCGCAACACGCGCGTGTGCGACTCCGAGGGCTGCTACCTCTGCCCGGACGGCTACCTGGACGAGCGGTGCGTGGACTGGCAGTGCTCGAGCTCGAGCGCCTGTCCTTCGGGCTACCGGTGCGACTCGAACAGCCGGTGCGTCTCCGGGGCGGCCACCACGCCACCCAAGCCTGGCACTTCCTGCGCGAGCACCGCCGACTGCCGTCCGGGCGAAGTGTGCGGGTCGGACAGCCGGTGCCACGCTGGAAACTGCGCCGACTGGGGTTGCCCGTCAAACCAGGTCTGCCGGCTCGCCAACGGCGTACCCGAGTGCTCGTCCTCCACCCCCCCCAAGAACGACGGAGGCGTCGGACCGGGCTGCTACAAGGACGCGGACTGCGCTTCCACGGCGGGGGCCAAGTGCCTCTCCGGCACCTGCACCGCCCCGGTCGACCAGTGCTCCGACGCCACCCAGTGCGCGGGCGGCAACCAGTGCGTTCAGGGCGTGTGCACCCCCTCCTGCTCCGCCAGCAAGCCGTGCCCCACGGGCTTCGGGTGCGATGTGGCGAAAGGCGTCTGCACGCAGAACCCCGCTCCGTGCACCGAGGGCGGCAACCAATGTGCGGCCGGCACCACGTGCGTCCAGGAGCGCTGCGTGACGCCGTGCGGCACCGGGAACACCTGCCCGTCCGGGCTCATTTGCATCGACGGGGGCTGCATCCCCGATCAGCGACCGGTCTTCACCTGCGCGAAGGAAGGCGAGCGCGACGCGTGCGCCGTGGGGAGCATCTGCCTGCGCCACAGCTGCTACATCGCGTGCGACAGCGACGCCACGAGCGCGTGCCGGGCGAGCGACACCTTCAACGTGTGCAAGCAGGTGACCACGCCCACGGGCAAGTACTCGGTGTGCGGATCCGACTCCAACCTCGGCTCAGAGTGTGACCCCGCGCAAGGCAAGAGCTGCAACAGCCCGCTGCTCTGCATCGACGGCTTCTGCCGGTAAAGGCACCGGCGACGCGCGCCTTCGCCCTCAGGCCGGCAGCGCGCGTCGAGTCGGCCGAGACCGCTACGACTTCTTCTTCGATTTCCCAGCTTTCGGCGGGGCGACGGTCTCCTCGACCTCGCCGAGCAGCTCGCGGGCTTCGTGGGCGAGCTCGCCGATGGTCACGAGGAGGCCGCCCGCTTCGTCGTCGACTTCGACCTGCCGCGCGTCGCGTTCGAGCGGCGCGAGCAGGGCCGCGGCGGCGGGATCACCGAGCTCCGCGAGCGCCTCGATCGCGGCGGCGACTGGCTCCGGCGACTTGTGCGAGAGGAAGCGACCGAGCAGCTTCAAGCACCCGGGCTCGCCGACCTCGGCGAGGAGGTACGGGAGCTCGGTGAGCGCGGCGCTGTCGCCCGGGAGGCGCGCGAGCGCACGCTCGATGCCGAGCGCCACCTCCTTGAAGCGCTCGAAGGCCACGTTCTCCAGCTCTTCGCCCGCGACCGCCCGGGCCTCCGGGCTCTCCCCGCCGAGCACGTCGATGAGAAGATCGACGGCGTCCGGGCCCTCGAGCTCCCCGAGCAGCGCGGCGAGCCGCACGAGGCGGAGCGCCGCCTCGTCGGTGTCACCCTCGGCGAGGGCGGCCCGCGTCGCGGCGGTCACCGCCGCCAAGAGCGGCTTGTTCGGCTCGCTCGACAGCTCGGCATGAAGCCGGCGGACAGCGCGTTCGGCGGAGAACAGCTCCTCGAGTTTCGTTTTCATGGCGACCGCTATAGCGCCTTTTGCCAAACTGTCGTGGGTCGACCGCGTCCCCGCCGCCTGCATCGCCGAGCCCATGCCGCTTCCGTCCCCTCCGCCCCCCACGAAGCCTGCGCCCACGGCCGGCCCACGCCCGGCGGGCCGGCCTGGGGCCCGCGGCTGGCTCGCGTTCACAGCCGGAGCGCTCTTGCTCCTGCTTGGCGGCCACGGCGCGGCGCTCCCCGCGCGCGCTCCGACGCCGCGCCTACCGAGCGCCGGAGCCCTCGCGCCGCGGCCTCCGGCGGCCGCTTGCCCGCCCGGGACGCTCCCCGACAACGACGTGTGCGTCCATCTGCCAACGGGCGATCCCGGAGAGGGAGCCGCGAAGCAGGCCACCGCCAACGCGCACCGCGAGCGCTCGGGGGCCTGGGCCGTTTACGAGCAGATTCCCCGGCTGAGCGAGCGTCCCGCCGCATACGAGGCCTACCGCTACCCCATCCCCCCCGGCCTTCCGGGCGGGAAGTACGTGGTGAGCGGCTACGACCTCGATCGCCCCGACGCCCTCCAGCGCCGCGGGCGCACACTGCGGCATGTCGGCCACGGCGGGCTCGACCTGCCTCAGGCGAGGGGCACGCCCGTCAAGCTCGTGGCGCTCGAGCACCAGCAGGGCGACGCCGAGGTGCTGTTCGCCGGGAAGCTCTTCGGCACCACCGTGGTCACACGCCACGGGGTGCACGAGGCCGGGCGGCTTCGGGAGTACATCGTACTCTTCGGGCACCTCGAGTCGATCGCGCCGGGGATCTCCACCGGCCTACGGCTCCCGGAGGGCGCCGTGATCGGCGGGGTGGGCGACACCGGCTCGCCCGAGCTCGTGCATCTCCACCTCGAGGTCCGGCGGATCCGCGATGGAGTCGACCTCACGCGGGTGCCCAGCGGCGGAGGTCTCCTCGGCGAGAGCGTGAGCGTCGTCTGTGATCCGCGCAATGTCCTGCCACTGCGGTAACCTCCGCCGTTCCACACGCGGAGCTTGCGCGGCAAGCAGAGGCGCGCGAGACTGGAGCGAAAGGTGTCTCAGCAGACCGCACTACGGAACGGCGCTGGTTCCCGCTCCGGGCTCCCCGAAGGAGCCAGGGACGATGGCGGTGGCGCGTCCGTGGTGGTCGACGAAGACGATCCGATGATCGGGCGCAGCCTCGAAGGGCGCTACACCATCATGTCGAAGCTCGGCGCGGGCTCGATGGGCACGGTGTACCGCGCGAAGCAGCACACGATGGGCCGCGAGGTCGCCATCAAAATCTTGCGCAGCGATCGCGCCCTCGACGAGAGCTCGAAGGCGCGTTTCCTCCGCGAAGCGCGCGCGAACAGCCTCCTCGCCTCGCCGAACACCGTCACCGTCTTCGACTTCGGCCAGAGCAAGACCGGCGAGCTCTATCTCGCGATGGAGCTGCTCGAGGGCGAGTCGCTCGGCCAGCGCCTCTCGCGCGTGGGCCGGCTGGCGCCGGACGTGGCGATCGACGCGGCGAGGCAGGCGCTACGCTCGCTCGGCGAGGCCCACGCGAAGGGCATCGTCCACCGCGATCTCAAGCCCGACAACCTCTTCTTTGCGAGGGTCCTCTCTGGCGCCCTCGTGGGCGACGACTCCCTCCGCACGACCCGGCACGAGGAGATCGTCAAGGTTGTTGACTTTGGCATCGCGAAGATGCTGCGCGACGGCGACGGCCCCATGAACGTCGTCGAGACGCAGGCCGGCACCGTGTTCGGCACGCCTCGCTACATGTCGCCCGAGCAGGCCCAGGGCAAGCCGCTCGACGCGCGCAGCGACCTCTACTCGCTCGGGGTGATCCTCTACCAAATGCTCACCGGGCGGCCGCCCTTCACGGACGACGACGCCATCGTCGTGATGGCGCGGCATATCAAGACCCCGCCCAAGCCCTTCAAAGAGGCCTGCCCCGAGGCGACCATCCCGCCCGAGATCGAGCAGGCGGTCATGCGCACCCTCGCGAAGGACCCCGCAGACCGCCCCGGGAGCGCGGAGGTCATGGCGAGCGAGCTCTTGGCCGCGGTGGAAGCGGCGCTCGCCGGCACGAGCGGCGTCCGCGCCATGGTCACGAACGCGGCTGGCATCGCCATCCCCGACTCCATGCGGCCCCCGCCGGCGGCGATGTCGCTGCCGCCGCCGCCGGCCGCGCCCGCGCCCGATCGGGGCTCCATCTGGTTCATCATGATGGGGCTCGGGGTCATCGGTATCGGGCTGCTGGCGTTCCTCATCGCCCGCAGCCAGCCGGGCGGACGGTCGCCGCTCCCGCCGGCGGCCACGACCACCGCACCGAGCGCCCCAGCGAGCGCGGTGCGCGACACGCCCAACGACACCCCGACCATTTCCGTCGATGCGCTCCCGATCGTGCCGTCCGGGGCGAAGGTTCCCGTCGTCACTCCCCCGCCCGCGCCCCCGACCGGAGCCCCGACGACCCCAACGCCGGCCACCTCGGGCGTCAAAAAGCCCTTCGTGTCGGGCACGGCTCCGAGCGCGAAGCCCTCGGCCGCGCCCTCTCCCTCAGCGCCACCTCCGCGCTACGGCACGCTCGAGCCCTGATACGCGACGGCGCGCGCGCGCGCATTCGAGGCGCCGCGCGCGACGAACCGCGACGAACGCGCGACGAACCCTGGCGTGCGCGATAGCTCGACACGGCGACGTTTCAAAGCGACGCTTCAGAGCGTTGCTTGACGCGCCAGATACGTGTAGCGTCCCGGCCCCCATGGATCGGTCCGAAATCGACGGCCTCGTCGAGCGTCTCGTGGCGGACCCTCACGACGAAGAAGCCTTGGCTTATGCGCATCGTGAGGGCGAAGCTGACCCCAAATCGTACGCCCAGCTCCTTGAGCGCGTAGGCTCCGACACCCGCGATCCGGCGTACGCGAGCCATTGGCTCAGCGAAGCCGCGAACGTGTGGTCGACGACGCTGAACGACGTTCACCGGGCCGCGCGCCTCCTGATGATGGCGGTCGACAAAGACCCCACGCAGCAGGTCGCCGCAGAGCGCCTCGGGGCGCTGTACCGGGAGAAGGGCGACACCAAGGCGCTCGTCGCCTTGCTCGACCGCCGCGCGAAAGCGCTCGCTCCGCTCGTGGCGCAGCAGCCCGAGCTGCGCGACGAAATGGCCGGAATGTACGAGGAGATGGGCCGTCTCTGGGCGGAAGCGCCGCTTTCGCAGCCGAAGAAGGCCCTCGAGGCGTTCCGCCGCGCAGTGGAGCTCGACCCGCGCAGCGCGTACGCGATTTACAGCGCTCGCGAGCTGCTCAAGCAGCAGGGGCAATACGCCGACGCGTACCCGCTGTACCAGGCCGAGCTCGACATCGAGCAAGACCCCGCCCGCCGCGTCGGCCTGCTCCGCGACGAGGCGGCCACGCGGAAGCTTGGCGGCGATCTTCCCGGCGCCACCGCGGCCCTCGCGGCGGCCCGTGAGATCGACCCCGAGGACCCCGCCCTGCAGCACGAGTACGCGCTCTCCGTGTGCGACCGAGTTCAGGGGGGCGAGGCGGTCTCCGCGGACGAGCGCAACTACGCGGTCGACATGCTCGTGAGCCTCGCCGAGGCGTACGCGGGCGAGCCGTCACTCGCCTACACGGCGTCCGCGCTCGACATCGACGCGGGACACGACCGCGCGATGCAGCTCTTCGCTCATTTCGGTCCCGGTGAGGAGAACCGTGAGGCCCTCGTCAAGCGCTACCGGGCGTACCTCGACGCGAACCCCAACGGCGCGATGGCGCCCGACGCTCAGGGCGCGATCGCCGCGGACGCCCGCGAGGGACGCGACGGCGGCTTCGACGCGCTCGACGCGCTCGAGGCCAAGCCCGAGACGCCGGCGAAGGCCGAGAAGGCCGCAGCTCGCCCGCGGCTCGAGCTCGCCGCCCAGAGCGGGCCCCTCGATCCCCCGCCGGCCTCGTCGCGTCCCGCGCCCGTCCCCGCCGCGCAGCCCTCCCCGCAGCCCGTCAAGGCGACGCCCGCGCGACGCTCGTCGCGCGACGCGCTGCCCGTCGTGCCGCCCGCCGCGGCCTCCGAAGAGGACGTACAGCCCCCGCGCCGCCCGGGGCCGCTCTCCGCCGACAAGCTCCAGGGCCTGCTCGACTCCGCCCAGATGCTCGCGCGGAAGAACAAGAAGCCCGAAGCCCTCGTGAAGTACCGCGAGGTGCTCGAGCACGATCCCGCCCACCCCGAGGCGCTCGCTTGGGTCGAGGACTACCTGCGTCTGAAGCGCGACTACACCCAGCTCCGCGACGTGCTGCTCCTCAGCATTCGCGCGCCGGGCATCGATCGCGACTCGCGCAAGGAGCGCCTGCGCGAGGTCGCCGGGCTCTGCGAGGGCAACCTTCGCGACATCGATGGCGCGGTGAACGCCTGGCGCCAGCTCCTCGCGGTCGATAGGTCAGATGAAAGTGCGCGTAGCGCGCTCATGCGCCTCCTCGAGAAGGGGCAGCGCTGGGACGACCTCGCCACCCTCATCGAGCAGGAAGCAAACATCGAGAGCGACGTCGAGACCAAGATCGGCCTCGAGCGAAAGCTCGCGAAGCTCCAGGAAGAGAAGCGCAAAGACCTCGTGGGCGCCGGCGAGGCCTGGGGCCGCATCGTGCAGCTCACGCCCGACGACGAGCACGCCATCCAGACGGCCGCGAAGCTCTTCGAGAAGGCCGAGCGCATCGATCTCGCGGCCCGCACGCTCGCCGAGAGCGCGCCGTACCTCGAGGACCCGATCGCCAAGGGCAACCTGCTCCAGCGCCTCGCGGAGTTCTACGAGCAGCTCGGCGACACCACCGCCGCCGGTGACTCCTTCGCCGAGGCGGCCGACTCGCTGCGCAGCGGCAAGCTCTGGGAGGAGGCCGAGCGCCTCTACACGGCGATCGAGTCGTGGGAGAAGGCGGCGAACGCCGCGCACCAGCGCGGGCTCCTCACGGGCGACGTCAAGCTGCAGGCGCAGTACCACGCGCGGGCGGCCGAGTACCTCGGCAAGGTAGGCGACGAAGAGGGCGCCCTCGAGCGCCTCGAGGAGGCGAACAACCTCGACCCTCTGAACGACGACTACGCCACGTCGATCGTCGCTCGCTACAACCAGAACGACCAAATCGACCGGCTCGTGAGCTTCCTCGCGCGACGGGGCGAGCGCCTGAACGACCGCGCCAAGCGCGTCGCGCTGCGGCGCGAGGCGGCGACCCTCGCGGTCTCGAGGCTCGAAGACCGTGAGCTCGGCCGCGAGCTGTGGCTGAGGGTCCTCGAGGACGGCGACGACAAGGAGGCCCTCGAGCGCCTCATCGACGACGCGATCGATCGCCTCGATCACACCGAGGCCGCCACGTTGCTGCGCCGCCTCGGAGCGAACACGGTCGACAAGGCCGAGCGCGCTCGCGTTGCCCTCCGCGAGGCGGGGCTGCTCGCCGAAGGCGTCGGCGATCTCGACACGGCGATCTCCCGCTACGAGGGCATCCTCGCGGACCTCGACTCGACGTGCCGGCCCGCCCTCCAGGCCATCGCCACGATCCAGGAAGATCGCGGCAGCCTCGACCTGGCCGCGGACGCCCTCGAGCGCGAGCTCAAGCTCGTCGCCGACGTCTTCGAGCGCGGTCAAATCGCCGCGCGCCTGGCCCGGCTGTACGAGCAACTCGACGACCCGCGCAGCGCGATCCGCGCCCTCGACCTCGTCCGCAAGGCCGACCCCGAGGATTTCGACGCGCTCACGCGCCTGAGCGAGCTCTGCGAAATCACGGAGCAATGGGGCCGCGTCGCCGAGCTCATGGTCGAGCGCATCGAGGTCGAGGCCGACGAGAGCGAGGTCAGCGCGCTCACGATGAAGCTCGCCGAGATGCTCGCCGACAAGCTCGACCGCGGGGACGAGGCGCTCGCCGCCCTCACCGACCTCGCCGATCAGGGCGACGCGCAGGTGCGCGAGGCGTACATCGAGCTGGGTGACCGCCTGGGCTGGAAGGGCATCGTCGCCACCAAGCTCAAAGAGTGGTGGTTCGATTCTCGGCACGGGAGCGACCGCACCGCGGCGCTCCACGGGGCGTTCGAGCGCTTCGCCGAGGTAGGCCGCGACCAAGACGCGGTGTCGGTCGCCATCGAGCTGCTGCGCTCGAAGGGCGCAGACCTCGAGCTCGCCAGCCGCCTCGAGCGTCTCGCCGTCAAGACCGGCGATCACGACGCGCTCGGCGTCGCGCACGACCTGCTCGCGCGCGAGGTGAGCGGGGCCGACCGAGCACACGAGCTCGTGCGCCAGGGCGAGGTGCGCGTCGAGGCGGGGATGGGTCGCGCGGAGGCCATCGCGCACGGCGAGGGCGGCCTCTCCGGCATCGCCCCCGCCGACGCGGAGCCTCTCCTCGAGCGCCTCGCGGCGTTCGCGGCCAAGCCGTCCGACATCGTCGACCTCTACGAACGCCAGGTGTCGCGGGCGAAGGCCCCGACCGATCGCGTGCGGGCGCTCGCACGGGTGGCGCAGGTGGCGGCGGCGCGCGGCCAGGCCGAGCGCGCGCGCGCGTTCCTCGAGCTGGCCTTGGCAGGCAGCCCGACCGACGAGACCCTCGAGCTCGTCGAAGGCAGCGCGGCCGAGGGAGACCGGGCCGCGGGCGGCGATCGCCTGAGGCGAGCGCTCTCGCAGGCCATGGCCACCGGGGGCCATGGCGCGCGAGACGGCGGGCGCACCCGAGGGGCCCTGCTCCGTCGGGCCGCGCGCATCGCCCACGCGGACCTCCACGACCTCGATCAGGCGTTCACCTGGCTCGGAGAGAGCCTCGTGGCCCACGTCGACGTGGAGACGCTCGACTTCCTCGAGGCCCTCGGCGTCGAGATCGGCGATCCACGGCGCGCGGAGGGTGGCCTCACCCACGCCCTCTCCGAGGTCTTCGACGGACCGCTCGTGCGGCAGCTGCTCGCGCGGCGCGCGAAGATTCGTCGAGAGCTCCTCGCCGAACCGGCGCTCGCCGCCGTCGACATGAAGCGGCTCCACGATCTGTCGCCGAGTGATCAGGAGGTCCTCGACGACCTCGCCGCGCTCCTCATGGAGCTCGGCGATTATCGGGGCCTCGTGCAGCTCTACGAGGACCAGATCCTCCGCGGTAAGGACATGAACGTCCGCGCCGAGCTCGCGCGCAAGGTCGCTCGCATGTGGGAGGAGCAGCTCGCCGACGCGCGCGAAGCGGCCGACGCATGGCGCCGCGTACTGCGCATGAAGGCAGGCGACGAGGAGGCCACCGGTGGTCTCGAGCGTGCCAAGTCCGGCAAGCTTAAGGTGGCCGACGGTGACGCCGCGTCAGCCTACGCGCCGCCCCGTCTCCCGCCACCGCCCGAGCCGCGCCCGCGACTCACGTCGGCGTCCACGTCGTCGGCGGCCTCCTCGGCCTCGTCGCCGGCGCCCTCCTTGGCCTCGCCGGCCACGAGCACCGCGGCGTTCGCGCCCCGTGGCCCCCGCCCGGCTGGCGCGGCCGCGCCTGCCAAGCTCGCCGCGCTTGGAGCGACGACCGCCGGCCTCGGGCCCGCGGCGCCGCCCCTGGCCCCGAAGGTGCCTGAGCGACCGCGACCTGCGCGGGCGAGCGGTCCTCGCCTCCCTCAGCCCAGCGCCGCGGCGCCGGTAGCCGCCGCGCCTGAAGCGCCCGCGACGATCGTACCGCCGACCGACCTCGAGGCCCTCGACGCCGGGCCCGCGACGCCGCCAGCGCCACCGCCGGGGCCTGCCTCGGCGACGCGGAGCCCCAGCGCGCCACCCGCGCTCCCGAGCGCACCTCCGCCGATCCCGGCGTTGGACGCGCTCGGCGACGCACCCGACGCCTTGCCGGACGTGGGCTGGTCGATGCCCGCGCCCGCCTTTGGCGAGTCGTCCGAGGACATGGCGGATCGCACCGCGATCCTCAGCCCCGCCATGGCCGCGAGCCTGACGAGCCGCAGCGACGCCCAGCCGTCGACTCCTGCCCCGGCGTCCGCACCGGATACGCTCGACGGCGACATCGCGCTCGACGCGCTCGTGCGCAGCGCGAAGCCCTCGCCGCCCCGCCCTGGGTTCGGCGCCCCCGCCGACAGCGCGCCCGCCCGGGTGGACTTCGCCGACGAGGTCACGCGCGATGGCGAGGAGCCCCTCGTGGACCGAAGCGCGCCGGCGCTGGCCCCCGCGCAGATCTCGGCCTTTGCAGCGCCCCCGCTCTCTCCCCTCGACGACCTGGACGCCCTGGTGACGTCCAAGAAGGCCGACGAGATGGTGGGCGACGACGAGATCCTCGACGTCGAGGACCACGAGCTCGCCACCTCCATCGGACGCTCGCCGCTCGCGGTGGACTCCGAAGACGAGGTGATCATCGCCGACGACTTCGACGACGTGGAGATGCTCGACGACGACGACGTGCGCCCGCCCCGGCGCTGATTCGGGCCGCTTCCGCGACCGTGCAAGGAAGAGCGTGGCCGGTGGGTATTTCTCGCCGCGGGCCTGCAGATGAGGTGTGGGCACCTCGCAAAGATCGCGTCGCAACGCGAATGCACCTGGAGCGCCTCCCGCCGAGACTGTAAGATTACCGAATGCGAGTGAACTACGCCCTCGGCTCTTTCGTCCTGCTTGCCGCGCTCCTCCCTTTCGCAGCGTGCGACAGCACCGATCCAAACAGCGTGTTCGACGACGCGGGGACACCTCCTGGCCCCCCGCCCGGCCCCACGACGCCCCCCATCGGCACCAGCGACGGCAGCGTCGAGGGCGGTGTCACCGGCGACATCATCTTCACCTCGGTGCGCATCGAGCCGCCGAACGCGACCCTCAGCGTCACGCCGGGCCAAAAGGTCACGCAGACCTTCAAGGTGCTCGGCAAGGTCAAGGAGAGCCCGCTCGAGCAAGATCTGACGAGCCGATTCGTCTTCTACGTCCCCGACAACTACCTCGTCGGTGGCTTCCCGCTCGACGGGAGCCCGACGTTCTCGAACCGGCTCCCCACCCTGCCGACGGATCCGCCGCAGCGGGGCGGAAAGGTCACCGTCCAGGCCCTCGCCCGGGCGTACGACGGGACCGTGGGCGAGGTCACGACCTCGCTCACGCTGAAGCTCAACGTGCCGCCGATCACGTCGCCCAACGCCACGCCGACGCTCCCTGCGAACCCCGGCGCGCTCTTCGGCGGCCCGGTGGATGCGGCGCGCGCCCCCACGCTAGCCTACCCGAACAACGGCACGATGCTGCCCCCGAACCTCCGGCGCCTCGAGGTCCACTGGAACGCCGGAGCGCCTGCCAACACGCTCTTCGAGGTCTCGTTCCGCAGCCCCAGCGTCGAGATCGTCTACCACTCGCGCTGCGGCGCGGCGGACGCCACCTGGAAGACCGCGGCCTGCGCGTTCCAGCTCGACGAGACCGGCTACCGCTACCTCTCGGACTCGAACCGCGGCGAGACCGCCAAGCTGAAGATTCGCGCGACCGACGACACCGGCACGGGCGTGGGCGAGTCGGCATCGTTCGACGTCTCCTTCGCCGAGGAGAACGTCGAGGGCGGGCTCTACTACTGGAAGGTCATCCCGCCCACGAACCCGGCGGGGAGCAACGGCAGCGGCGAGGTGCTTCGCTTCGACTTCGGCGGCACGGCCTCCGCGCCCGAGCCCTTCCTCGTGCCTGGCCGCAATGGCCTCCAGCAGGACCAGTGCGTCGGCTGCCACGCGCTCTCGCGCGACGGCAAGAAGCTCATCGCGTCGGTCGGCGGGCGCTGGGACGGCCGCCAGATCCTCGTGAACGATCTGGCGAAGCCCATCGGCTCGCCGGGGTGGCTCACGCGCGACGGCGCGGCGACCGGAGAGCCGGCGAAGAACCGCGTCCAGTTCGCGTCGTTCAACCCGGACGGCAGCCGCATCGTCGCGGTGTTCGGCGACCGCGGCAACGTCGGACGCGACGCGTTCCTGCTCACGGCGGACTCGCTGCTGCCCGTCGGCAGCGACATCCCCACCGACATGGGCTTCAGGAAGCTCTTCCTGATGGACGGCTCCACGGGCCTCAGGAACGGGTCCATCGACCTTCCATACAAGCCCAGTCACCCCGACTGGTCGCCAGACGGCAAGACCATCGCCGTCACGCGCGTCGACAACGAGGCCACCACCTCGCAAGAGCCGGCGAACACCGGCATCGAGGTCATCAAGTCCGACGGCGCCGGCGGTTGGCTCCCCTCCGAGACGGTGGTCCCGCCGAGCGCGGGCGCGAACCGCTTCACGCCGAGCTTCGTGCCGGACTCCTCGTTCCTCCTGTACACCCAGGCGGAGTGCCCCGGCGGGGATCACGCGGCGATCGACTGCGACGCGAACGCCGACTCGACGGCGCGCACCTACGCCGTCAAGCCCGCGACGGGCGCGTCGCCGATCCTCCTCGCGAACGCGGGCTCGCCGGGCGTCTCCGACGGCGCCGCGACGGCCCTCGCCGACACCCTCCCCAAGACCTCGCCCTTCCAGACGAAGCAAGGCAAGGGCAAGCTCTTCTGGTATACGGTCGCCTCGCGGCGTGAGCCTGGCCTCCGCAAGCGCACGGGCACGGGGCAGCAGCTCCTGTGGATGTTCGCGGTGAACCCCGCGGAGGTGCTCGCGGGCAAGGACGGCAGCTACACGGGCTTCTTCCTGCCCTTCCAGGACTTGCAGACCTCGAACCACCTCGGCCAGTGGACCGAGAAGGTCGTGTCCGCCGTCCCGCCGCCGCCGCCGCCGGCGCCGCCGCCGCCGCCGCCGCCGCCCACGCCGCCCGTCCCGCGCTGAGGGCGACACGAAGGAGAGCCCGGTTCGCCGGGCTCTCTTCGTTTTATCAGCGATTTTAATGCGTTATCACGTCCCCAAGCGGCCGCTCCGCGCGCACCGCTAGCGACCGTTCCGCGCGTACCAGTTCTGCGCCACGCTCTGAACGAGCGGCCCGCGGAACGCCGGGTTGGGGTGAGTGCGAAGGAAGCCCACCGGCGAGAGCGGGTTGCCGCCCGCGGCGCGGTCCATCCGCCCGAAGTAGTCGAAGAGCATCAGACCGCCCTTCTCGCTGAACTCGAAGTTGGGACGCCGCGCGCGCCCCGCCGCCAAGGTGTTGACCGTGCCTTCGGTGTCCGACCCCGCCTCGTTGAACTGATTGAGGCCCGGCACCACGCGCGTTACCAGGCGGCCTAGCAGCGCCGGGTTCGGGCCCGCGCCCATCGGCTGACCGTTGGCGCACCCGGTGTGGCCCAGGTAGTGGTGCGCGAGCTCGTGCCCGAAGGTGAACGCCAGCACGTCGTTGAAGATCTCCCGAGCGCGTGACCAACGCCGCGGATCGCCGCCGTACTGGGCGGGGATGAGGCCCTGAGGCAGCGTCGCGCGGGCCGACTCGCTCCTCACCAAGCTCGGGATGACGGCCGTGCAGTAGGCCTCGTAGGTCTGCGTGCCGAACAGCTCATCGGTCGCGCGGGTCTGCGCGATCGCGTCGATGGCCTCCATGATGCCCTCGGTGGCCGCCATGAACGGCGCGCCCCGCTCGTCGCAGCCGGCGAACGCGTTCACCTCGTACGACGGGTCGACGACCAGCGGGATGCCACGCACCTTCGCTTGCCGATCGGCGGGGAGCGCCGCGATGAGCTCGCCCAGGATCGAACGGAGCTCGGCCTGCATCGCCTGCGAGCCGATGAGGGGAGGCAGGAGCGGACGCTGCGCTGACTGCGGCGGAACCTGGGGCTGCTGCGGAGGCTGCTGCGGATACCCCTGCGGCGGAACCTGCGGGTACGGCCCGGGCTGCTGAGGGTACCCCTGCGGCGGAGCCTGCTGAGGGTACCCCTGCGGCGGAACCTGCGGCTGCTGTTGCCGGGATGACGGCGGCGTGCACGCGACCGCGAGACCGAGCGAGCCGAGCGTGAGAAGTGCGGCAAGGAGAGGAGAGCGCATGAAAAGCAGTCCTTGAAGGAGGTATCGGCAGTGTACCCCCGCGAAGCGCGGGCGTCAGCCCGCGCTCCCCGAGCGTCAGCGCTCTTCGGCGGCGCGCGCGCCGTCGCCGAGGCCGCGTAGGGCGCGCGCGAGCCCTCGGGCGTCGGAGTACCGATCGTCGGGCGACCGCGCGAGGCAGGCGTCGAGCACGCTCCGCCAGTCGGCGGGCAGCGCGCTCCGATGGACGCCGCTCCCCGCGTGCCCGCTCAGGGCTCGCTCGCGAGGCTCGTCGGCGGACGAAGGCGCGCCCGGATGCGCCGGCAGCTCGCCCACCAGGCACTCGTGGAGCGTGGCGCCGAGGGCGTACAGATCGGCGCGCGCGTCGACCTCCTGACCGGCCTCTTGCTCGGGCGCCATGTAGCCGGGCGTGCCCATCGGCGTGCCCAGGTTCGTGATGCGCATCTCCTCCCACTCGACGCGCGCGATGCCGAAATCGAGGATCTTCACGACCTCCTCGCCGTCGTCTCCCTTGACCAGGAAGATGTTGTCCGGCTTCAGATCGCGGTGGATGACGCCCGCAGCGTGGATGGCCGCGAGCGCGTCGGCGAGCACCACGGCGAGCGGACGGAGCTCCTCGGGCGAGAGCCGGCCGCGCTCGCGCAACCTGTCCGCGAGCGACTGTCCGCGCAGGAGCTCCATCACGAGGTACGCGGAGCCGTCGGGGAGGTGCCCATGGTCGAGCGACTCCACGACGTTGGGGTGCCACGCCAAGCCGAGGGCCTCCGCCTCGCGACGGAGCCTGTCCGACGCGACGGTGTCGTGGGCCGCGGCGGCGCGCAGGAGCTTCACGGCGACGGGCCGATCGTCGGCCATGCGTAGGGCCTCGTAGATGACGCCCGTCGCGCCCGATCCCATGCTCGTCACGAGTCGGTACTGGCCGGCCACGATGGTCCCTACGAGGTCGCCGGCGGCGCTCCCCTCGCGAAGCTCCCGGAGCTCGAGGCTCCGCTCGAGGGCGGCGAGGCGGATCGACTGGGCGCGCGCCGCGATCTTGCGCCCGCGCTCGCGCGCGACGAGGTGCCCCGCGAGCGCCCCGACGATGCCGGCACCGAGCGCCGTCGCGGCGCCCGCGAGCGCCCCGAACGCGGCGCCCGCGGACACGCCGCCCACCGCGACCCCGCCGCACGCGCCGAGCGCCAGCGCCCGAGGCCCCGATACCGGGAGCGCCCACTCGACGACGTACTCGTCCGCGCCCTCACCCGCGGTGCGGGTCACCCGTCCCCGCGAATACCCGAACAAGCACGGTACGATAGAGAGCTCGGCCGCCCGCAGCGACGCGAGGTTCCCGTTCAGCTCGAGCCGCGGATCGTGGGCCAGGCGCGCGCGCCCACGCCAGCGCCCGGGGGCCACCTCGAGCGTCTCCCAGACGGTCGTGCGGCCGTACTCGCTCTCCGTGCCATCCAGCCGCGGGAACGCGGCCTCCGGCGTGGTGTGGCCGCGCAGGACGCGCGCCCAGAGGCCGAGGTTCTCCCGCGCGAGGAAGCCTGTCGCGGCCTCGTCGATCGCCTCGGAGCCGAACGCCTCCACGAAGGCGTCGAGTGACCGCGCGAGGGCCGTCAGCGGCAGGAGACGGGTCTCGTCCTCGAGCTCCTCCGGGCGTACGTGCGAGAGCGCGAGCCACTCCCCGGCCGCAGCGCGCCCCTTTCGGGCGCCGTAGCACGCGAAGAGCACCTTCAGCCGCGACGCGGTCGTCTTGCCTCGGGGAAATCCCCTCTTCTCCACGCGGACCCCTTTGCTCTCGTGGGTCGTGCGACGCGCGCGCGACCCCCATGAACCATAGCGAACGCTGCGTGCTGCGCGCTATACCCACGGAGTGGAGGCCCCGACAGGCAAGCCCGCGACGGGCGCGACCTTCGCGATGGTGCAAGAGGCCGATCTCTCCGAACGCCTCGCCCTCCTGAAGGTGCGGGTGCCGGGAGCGAGCTGGGTGGTCCTCGTGGCGGCCCTGCCGGGGCTCCAACGCGCGATCGTCGTCAGCCCGGAGGAGCGGCGCGCGGCGTTCGGAGGGCGCGTCCCCCCGGGCGTGCCCATGGAACGCGCGACGGCGCTGGTGGGCTCCAAGGTCGTCGGCCTGGGTGCGGGGCACGTCTCCCTCACGCTCGCCACGGGCGAGCCCGCGCGGCTCGCGGCCCGCGGAGGGCGCGTGACCCTGCGGCAGGGCGCGACGCCAGACGAGGGCGAGTCCTCCCTCGCGCACGCCTCGGAGGCCGAACGCCGGGCGTGGCGCGAGACGGCGGCCCAGGCGCTCGCGCAGATCGCGAGCCTCGGGACCGAAGAGCGGCGGACCGCCCTCTGCCGCGCCGTCGAACGCGCCGACGCGCGGCTCGCGCGCCGCGAGGCCGCGATCGAGGGCGATCTCGCGAAGATGGGGCGCACGCTGGCGCTCGCGGAGAAGGCGCCCTGGCTCGCCGCCGCCGCGCGCACCGCCCCGCGCGGCTCGACCTCGCTCTCGGTGACCGACTGGTCGAGCGGCGAGGCGGTGCCCCTCCATTTCGCGCTGGACCCCGCCCGCTCCGCCACCGACCAGCTCGAGGCGCTCTTTCGGAAGGCCAAGCGCCTCCGCGCCCGCGAGCAGGGCGCGCAGCTGGCCACGGCGCGCCTCGCCCAGACCCGCGCGGCACGCGCCGCCCTCGCGCAGGCGCGGCTGGAGCTCGCCTCGTGCACCGACGCCGCGAGCCTCGAGGCCGCCGCAAGCGCCGCCCGCGCCGCGGCTCCGCGGGACCTCAGCCTTCCGCCCCCCGGCGGGGGCCCCCGAGCGGCCGGCCCCAAGCGACGCCACGCGCGCGTGCCCTTTCGGACATTTGCATCCACTTCAGGCGCGAGACTCCTCGTGGGGCGGGACGGCGCCGACAACGACGCGCTCACGTTCCGCGTGGCCTCACCGCACGACCTCTGGCTGCACGCCAAGGAGCGCCGCGGCGCCCACGTCATCCTCCCGCAGCGACGGGGCGAGAACCTCCGCGAGGCCGACCTGCTCGACGCCGCGCACCTCGCGGCCCACTTCTCCGAGGCGCGAGGCGAGGCCGTCGTGGACGTGCAATACGCGGCGCGCAAGCACCTCCGGAAGCCGAAGGGCGCCGTCCCCGGGTTCGTGGTGGTGGACCGCGAGCGTGTACTGGTGCTCCGCGTCGAGCCCGCCCGGGTGGAGGCCCTCCTCGACGGCGAAGCGACCGAGTGACGACCGTCGACGCCCGCCAGCGTCGACCTCGCCCGCTCAGTGCCGTATCGTCGCCGCGTGAAGCTCGCCGAGACGATCGAACGCTGGATGGGACGGGTCGAGGTCGCGCTCGCGGGAGCCGAGGGGCACCTGAAGGAGGGGCAAGCCGCGCTCGCTGCGCAGGAGCCCATGCGCGCCAGGGCCCAGGCCCACGCGCTCCTCGCGAAGGTCCCGGGCTCCCCCATCGGCCTGGCGCTCCTCGCCGACGCCTGCGAGGCGGGCCACCTCGACGCCGAGCTCGCGCTCACTCTGGAGGAGCTGGCGAGTCGAGTCCCCTCGCGGGCCGACGTGTGGGTCCGGCTCGGCCGCGTGCGCGAAGACGTCGACGAGTCGGGCGAGGAGGCCCGCGAGGCCTACGTGCGCGCGCTCACGGTGGCCGAAGGCGGGAGCGACGCGAGACGCGAGGCCCTGCTCGCGCTCGCCGACCTCGACATCGAATTCGGGGACGGCGCGAGGGCCGAGCTTTGGCTCGAGCGCGTCGCCGACGACGCGTCGCCCGAGGTCGCGCTGCGGCGCGCCGAGGCGCGCCTCGCGCTGCGTGACGTCGAGGCCGCGCGCCGCTGGCTCGCGACCTTCGAGAGTCCGGCCACGGACGGCCGCGGGGCGCTCGTCCGCGGACGCGCGCTCGCGCTCGACGGCCAGGAGGAGGCGTTCCCGCAGCTCCTCCGCGCGCTCACGCTGGAGGCCCCCGGCGCGGCCGACGCGCTCGCCGAGGCCGTCTCGCAGCTCCCCTCCTCGGAGGAGACCCGCGCGCGCATTCGCGCGGTGCTCGCGAGCCAGCCGGCCGGCTCGCCCATCCGCTGGCGCGCAGCCTTCGCGCAAGCCGAAGGGCGCCGCGACGAGGCCCGCGAGGCGCTGCGCGAGGCGCTCGAGGGCGGCGACTTGGCCGCGGCCAGGCCGCTCCTCGACGCCGCGCTCGTCGACCGCGACTACGCCTCGCTCGAGGCCGCGCTCCGGGCCTCCCCGCCGGGCGCGACGGATCCGACCCTCGCGGACGCGAGGCGCCTCCCGTCGGCCGCGCGGGTCGCCGACGCCGACGCGACCGAGGCGCTCCTCGACGACCTCCGGCTCGTCGCGACGCCGCTCGTGCGGCCATGGGCCGCGCAGCTCCGCGAGGAGCTCATCGCCCGGTGGGTGCCGAACGCCACCAGCGACGCGGCCGGCCCTGCGGCCATGACCGACTGGCCGCGGCTCCTCGCGCGGCTCGACCGGCAGGCCCGCGATCTCCGCGATCTGCAAGCGACGACCCGCCTCGCGGAGCTGTCCATCGAGCGCTCGCGCCCGGTGCGGGTCGCGATCGTCGGCGAGTTCAACGCCGGCAAGAGCACCTTCATCAACGCCGTCATGGGCGCCGACGTGGCCCCGACGGGTGTGTTGCCCACCACCGCCACCCTGCACCACCTGCGCTACGCGCCCGACCCCCTCGCCAAGATCTTCTTCTTCTCGGGGGCCGGCGACGTCGAGACGCGCGACCGCATCCTTCCGGTCCCCGAGCTTCGGGCGACGCTGAAGGCGCTGGACGCCGCCGAGGTGCGCCGCGTCGAGATCCTCCTTCCGCTCTCGTCCCTCACGCAGGTCGAGATCCTGGACACCCCCGGCTTCAACGCGCCGGATCCCCGGCACGCCGCCGCCGCGCGCGAGGCGTTCGAGGAGGCCGACTTCGCGATCTGGCTGCTCGACGCCACCCAGCCCATGAAGAAGAGCGAGGAGGCCGTGCTCGCCGAGGCCCACGCGCTCGAGCTGCCCGTTCAAATATTAGTCAACAAATCCGATAGGTTGCAGCCGTCCGACCTCTCCAAAGTGATGACCATGGTGCGCACCTCGCTCGGCGCGGCGGGGCTGGCCTCGTGGCGCGAGCCGCTCGCGCTCTCGGCGCGGCAGGCGCTCGCCGGCCGCCTGGGCGACGAGGCGGCCCTCGCGGCGTCGGGGTGGCCCGCGGTGCAGGAGCTCCTCGACGCGACCATCCTCGGCAAGAGCGCGGTGCTGAAGGAGCGCGCCCTGCGCCACCGCGCCGCGCGGATCGTCCACCGTTTGGCGGCGAGCGCCCGCACGCTGTCCGCGGAGGAGGCGAGCCGCGAGGACGCCCGGCAGCGCGCGGCGCAGGCCTTCGCCCAGCGGGCGGCGAAGCTCGAGGGCGAGGCTGAAGAGACCGCCCAGCGCATCGCCGGAGCCCTCTCCCGGGACGCCCTCGCGTGGAAGCACGACCTCGAGGTCATCGTGACCGGCCGCGACGCAGACGCCCTCCGGACCGACGCGGTGCTTCTCCGCTACCACGTCGACCGCGCAACGTTCCACCTCGCGCCGACCCTCGCGCGGGTCCTGGCCCACCTCGGTCACGAGGGGGCGAGCGAGGCCGACATCGCGGCCGCCGCCCAGGCGGGCCTCCCCTCGGCCCGCGCGCTCGCGCGCACGTTCGCCGCCACCGGCGGCCGGGCCGACGCGCTGGCGCCGCTCGCGCGGAGCGCGGTCGCGACGCTCACCGAGCACCTGTTCGCCCTCGCCTCCCAGGCCCCCGCCGCCGGCGCCGGGTCCGGCCTCGTCGACGAGCTCGCGGCGCTCGCCGGTGCGCTCTCCGCGCGCGCCTGAGCCTCGCGCTGCGGGACGAGCCCCGGGGCACCGAGCGGCGCGTGCCCTCCACGACGCTCGACCGCGCCGCGCGGAGCCACTACGCTGAAGAACATGGCCCGGCAGAAGAAGGCGTGGCGTCTCGCCCTCGCGCTCGCCGCGGGCCTCCTCGCCGCGCCACTCGCCGCGCCACGCGAAGCCGGCGCCGATCCTGCTCTTCAAGGGTTCGCCGCGGGTGGCGACGTGCGCGTGGAGGCCGAGAACCTGGAGGTCGACGTGGGGGCGCAGACCGCGACCCTGCTGGGGAACGTGACCCTCGCCAAGGGCGATCTCACGGTGAAGTGCCCACGGATCGACCTCAAGTTCGACCACGCGCCCCACCTCAGCTGGGCGAAGGGATCGGGCGGCGTCTCGGCCGACGTTCGCGGGGTCCACGCCGAGGCCCCCGAGGTGGAGCTCGACCTGCGCAAGCAGCTCTTGGAGCTCCGCGGCGGGGTCAAGCTCTCGCGCGGTCAGGGCTTTCTGCAGGCGGAGAGCGCGACCATCCACATCGCCACCGGGAAGGTCACGGCGCACCAGGTGAAGGGGCAGATCCCGGTCCCCAAGGGGAACTGAGCCCGTGACGGCGGAGGCGCCGAGCGCGCCACGGCTCGCCGCCGAGGGCGTGGTCGTTGAGCGGGGCGGCAAGCGCATCGTCCGGGGCGTCTCGCTCGCGTGCGAGGCCGGGACGGTCACCGGCCTGCTCGGGCCCTCCGGGGCAGGCAAGTCGACGTTCTTCCAGGTGCTCGTGGGCGAGGAGCCCGACCACGGCGGCCGGGTAAAGCTGGACGGCGTCGACGTCACGGGAGAGCCCCTCTTCCGACGCGCGCGCAGGGGCCTGGGCTACATGCCGCAGGGCCCGAGCGTCCTCTGGGACCTCACGGTCGGCGAGAACGTCGACACGTTCCTCGCGGTCGCGCGCGCGGGTCGCGCCGGGCCCGACCTCGCGGGCCGCGCACGAGCGCTCGTCTCACGCGTGGACCTGGAGGCGCAGCTCGATACGCGGGCGGGTCAGCTCTCCGGCGGCGAGCGTCGGCGGCTCGAGCTCGCGCGGGTGTTGGCAGGCGAACCGCGGGTGATCGTGTGCGATGAGCCGTTCGCGGGCGTCGACCCAGCGCAGGCCGCCCGGTTGGGGGACCTGCTGGCCGCGCTCGCCGACGCGGGGGTGGCCGTCCTCCTCGCCGACCACCACGTCGAGGAGGCCCTCCGGATCTGCACCCGCGCCGCGCTGTTGCTCGACGGCGCCCTCGTGACGCTGGGCACGCCCGCGGAGTTCCGCGAGCACGCGACGGTGCGCGGGCGCTATCTCGGCACGCTCAGCGCTTCGCCGGCCTCCGAGAGCCCATCTTCAGGATAACCTACGCTAGTTTTCCAATAGTTATCGGCGCCTCGCGCGCCGCGCCCCGCCCCGCCCCCACCGGCCTCCACACGTCACTCCTCGCGAGGCTGGCGGCGCCGCGCCCCTCGCACGCGAGCGGGGTTCGCGCTGGCACGAAAATCGCTGTCGCGCCTCGTCTCGCCTGTTACTCTTCCCTCGGGGCTGTTTTTTTAGGCACCGAAGGAACACGCGCGATGGAGATCAAGCAGCAGCTTCGGCTGAGCCAGCAGCTCGTCATGACGCCCCAGCTCCAGCAGGCGATCCGCCTCCTGCAGCTCTCGCGCCTCGAGCTCATCGACGAGATCCGCAAGGAGCTCGACGGCAACCCCGTCCTCGCCGACGACGACATCGACCCGCGCGCCCGAAGCCGGGAGGCCCAGCGTGACTCCGGCACCGGGAACGCCGACGGCGAGCGACTGGTCGACCGCATGGAAGAGCGGGTCCGCGCGGCATCGAGCGAGACCAAAGCGGAAGAGAAGCGCGTCCAGGACATCGACTGGGAGCAGTTCCTGGAGAACCGCAACCTCCAGCAGGCCCTCCCCTCGAACCGCGGCGCGTTCGACGAGCTGCCGCCGATCGAGCAGAACCTCACCAAGCAGACCTCTCTGGTCGACCACCTCCGCTGGCAGCTCCAGGTGAGCGACTTCACGGAGGCCGAGCGTCGCTTCGCCGAGCTCGTGCTAGGAAACCTCGACGACAACGGCTTCCTCGACCTCAAGGGCATCGATCGACCCCAGGGCCGCACCCCCGACCTCACGATCGAGGAGCTGGCCCACGAAGTAGGCCTCGATCCGGAGGACGCTCCCGAGGTGCTCCGCATGATGCAAGAGTGGGATCCGGTCGGCGTCTGCTCGAGGGACCTGCAGGAGTGCCTGCGCGTCCAGGCCGAAATGTACGGGTGCGACGACCTCGAGCTCACGATCATCGAGCACCACATCCACAACCTCGAGAAGCACAACTACCAGGCGATCGCGCGCGATCTGAAGGTGCCCGTCGAGGAGGTCTACGAGGCGGTCAAGGAGATCCAGAAGCTCGAGAGCCGGCCCGCGCGCAACTTCTCCGAGCTCGACGACCGCAGCATCGCCATCACGCCGGACGTCTACATCGTGAAAGACGGCGACGGAAAGTGGGTGGTGACGGACAACGACCGGGGCGTGCAGCGGCTGTACATCAACGAGAACCTCACGAAGCAGCTCCTGAAAGACCCCAACGCCAAGGAGTTCATCGGCGAGAAGCTCCGGAACGCGCAGTGGCTCATCCGCGCCATCGAGCAGCGCCGAAAGACCATCATCCGCGTCACCGAGTGCATCGTGGAGAAGCAGCGCGACTTCTTCGAGAAGGGCGTCGCGTTTCTCAAGCCCATGATCTTGCGCGACATCGCCGAGACCGTCGGGATGCACGAGTCGACCATCAGCCGCGTCACGACGAACAAGTACGTCCACACGTCGCAGGGCCTCTTCGAGCTGAAGTACTTCTTCAACTCGTCGATCCGCCGCGTCGCCGACGAGGACATCGCCTCCGAGAGCGTGAAGCAGGCGATCAAGAAGATCATCGACGACGAGGACAAGTCGAGCCCGCTCTCGGATCAGGCGATCGTGGAGCTTCTCACGAGCTCGGAGGGGATCCAGATCGCGCGCCGCACGGTGGCGAAGTACCGCGAAATGCTCGGGATCCTCGCCTCCAGCAAGCGGAAGAAGCATTTTTGATCGCCGGGCCGTTTTTCGCCGCACTTCCGTCAAAAGCCTCTATGATTTTTCGTAGGCCGAGCCCTGAGCTCGCGCGCTCGCAGACAGCGGGGCCGGCTTTCGGCCCGCGGCCAGGAGGTTTTCGCGCATGAACATTGCGATCACGTTCCGTCAAATGGAGACGACCGAGGCGGTGAAGAGCTACGCGACCGAGAAGGTCGCGAAGATCCAGAAGTTTCTTCGGCAGCCGATGAAGGCCCAGGTCACGTTGAGCGTCCAGAAGACGCTCCACTTCGCCGAGGTCGAGGTGCACTCCGGGAGCGAGCACTTCCACGCGCACGAGCAGAGCGAGGACATGTACGCGTCCATCGATCGCGTCATCGACAAGCTCGAGCGCCAGGTCCGCGAGACCAAGAGCGCGGAGCGGAGCAGCCGGAAGGGCGCCGACCGCGCCTCGCAGCACTTGCTGCCCGACGTCGAGGACTGAGCCCACTCGGCGAGCGCGGTGCCGGCCTCGTGGGGGCGGCGCGTCCGGCACCCCTCGCCCCCGACGAATCAAGAACGCTCATGCGCCTTTCCGAAATGCTCGCCCCCGACCGCATCGCCTTCGCTGGCACGGCGCTGGAGAAGCGTGACGCGTTGGGCACGCTGGCGCGGCTCCTGGCCACGGGCTGCTCGGTGCCCGAGGAGAGCCTCCGCCACGCGCTCGGTGAGCGCGAGGACCTCCAATCCACCGGGATCGGCGAGGGTGTCGCGATCCCGCACGCCGCGGTCGCCGAGCTCGAGCACCCCCGTCGCGGCGCTGTTGCTCGTCCCCGGCGGACTCGACTTCGGCGCCATCGACGACGCCAAGGTGCACCATCTCTTCGCGGTCGTCGGACCCAAGCGCGAAGTGGGGGAGCACCTCCGCACCCTCGCCCGCATCTCCAAGCTCCTCCGCAGCGCCGACTTTCGCGCCCGCCTCCTCCGCTCGCTGGAGCCCGCGGCGGCCTTCGAGCTCGTGACCCACGAGGAGCAGGAGCGCGCGGGGTGAGCGCGCCCCGACGCCCATGAGCGCCCGCGGCGAGGTGTCCGAGGCGCCGCCGCCCCTGCGCGACGTCAGCGTGGCCGACGCGCTCTCCGACGGACGGCTCGGTCTCCCCGCGACGCTCCACGCGGGCGCCTCGGGGCTCGGCCGGCCCATCCAGCACCCCCGCGTGCAGAAGAACGGGCTCGCGCTGGCAGGCCACTTCCGAGGCCTCGTCCCCACGCGTGTCCAGGTGCTCGGCGAGACCGAGCTTTCGTACCTCGAGGCGCTGAGCCCCGCGGAGCGCGCGGCGTCGTGCCGAGCGTTCTTCGGGCTCGGCCTGTCGGTGGTCGTCGTCACCCGCGGAGTAACCCCCGCGAAGCCCCTCGTCGCCGCGGCGGAGGCGAGCGGCACGCCGCTGTTCGTGGTCCACGCGGCGACGAGCCGCACGATCAACGCGCTGCACGCGAGCCTCGACGAGCTGCTCGCGCCTTCGACCCAGCTCCACGGCGTGCTCGTCGACGTCTTCGGCGTGGGCCTCTTGCTGCTCGGCAAGAGCGGCATCGGCAAGAGCGAGTGCGCCCTGGAGCTCGTGCTCCGTGGCCACCGCCTCGTGGCCGACGATGTCGTCCGCTGCGACTGGCGGCCCCCTGGCACGGTCTTCGGCGCGGCCGACGAGGTCCTCCGGCACCACGTCGAGGTGCGCGGGCTCGGGATCCTCAACGTGAAGGACATGTTCGGGGTCACCGCGGTGCGCGCGCGAAAGCGCATCGACGTCGTGGTTCGGCTCGAGGAGTGGAGCGAGCAGCGCGACTACGACCGCCTCGGCGTCGACGACGCGCACCACGAGATCCTCGCGACGCCCATCCGTCTGCTCACGGTCCCCGTGCGCCCAGGCCGCGAGATGGGTACAATTCTCGAGATGGCTGCGCGCGACGAGCTTCTGCGGAGGGCCGGGACCTTCAGCGCCCGCACGTTCCTCGAGCGGCTCAACGCCGCCAGGGAGCGCGCGCCCTCGCACGTCGCCGCGGGCCACCCCGACGGCGAGTCGATCGCTCCCCCGAGGGTGGACGCGCTCCCCAGCGTTCCTGCGCGACGGTTCGCGCCGGAAGGACCGACCCCCGAGACCGCCGAGAGCAGCGTCTTCCTCCCAGACGCGGATCTGCTCGGCAAGGACGAGGAATGAACCGGAACGTGAGCCCCGAAGGGGCGAACCCAGGTCGAAGGCGGGCACGACCCGAAGGCGAGGTCTCGCCTTGAACCGGAACGTGAGCCCCGAAGGGGCGAACCCAGGTCGAAGGCGGGCGCGAGCCGAAGGCGAGGTCTCGCCTTGAACCGGAACTGGGCCCCCGGGGCCCGGGCACCGAAGGCGAGGTCTCGCCTTGAACCGGAACGTGAGCCCCGAAGGGGCGAACCCAGGTCGAAGGCGGGCGCGAGCCGAAGGCGAGGTCTCGCCTTGAACGTCCCGGCCAAGCCGCTCGTCGTCGTCGTCACCGGGCTCTCCGGTGCCGGCCGAACCACCGTGCTCCGCGCGCTGGAGGACCTGGGCTTCTTCTGCATCGACAACTTGCCTACCGCGCTCGCGACCGAGGCCGTCGCGCTCTGCGAGCGGGGCGGCGTGAGACGCGTCGCCCTCGGCATCGACGTCCGCGTGCGCGCCTTCATGGGCGACGTGGCCGACACGTTCAGCCAGCTCGAGGCGGCTGGTGAGCGCGATCTCCAGGTGCTGTTCCTGGACGCGTCCGACGAGACGCTGGTGCGCCGCTACTCCGAGTCACGACGGCCGCACACGCTCGCGCAGGACGGCGACGCGGGGGTGCACGGGGTCGTCGAGGGGGTGGCCGTCGAGCGTGAGCGCCTCGCTCCCCTCCGCGCCCGCGCCTCGCGGGTGATCGACACCACCCGCCTCAGCGTGCACGACCTCCGCCGCCTCGTCGTCACGCACTACGGTCCCGAGACCACAGCGGCGCGCATGGTCACGCGCGTCGTCTCGTTCGGCTTCAAATACGGGCCCCCCGTCGACGCGGATCTGGTGTTCGACGTTCGCTTCCTCGAAAATCCGTATTTCGTGCCCGACCTGAAGTCCCAGCCGGGCACGAGCGCCGCCGTCCGCGACTTCGTGCTCGCGCAGCCCGAGGCGCACGAGCTTCTCGGCAAGTTATTGGATTTACTTAAGTATGTGATCCCTAAGTACGAGCGCGAGGGCAAGAGCTACCTCACCGTCGGCTTCGGCTGCACCGGCGGGCGCCACCGCTCCGTCGTGCTCGCCGAGGAGCTCGGGCGCGCCCTCGGCGCGGGGGTTCGGGTCATGCACCGCGACGTGCTCCGCGGCCTTGGGCCAGCGCGCGTGGACAGCGCCGTCTTCGAGGCTCCCACCGCGGGAAGCCCCCGCGACGACGTTGACGAAGCGCTGGCCGCTCCGGGCCAGCCTCCCGGCCGCGCCGCCACGTACGCGCGCGCCGCCGAGGAGAAGGAGTAGCGAGACCTCATGAACGACTCCGCGCAGGCGCACACCGGCACCTTCACCATCGTCAACGATCTGGGCCTCCACGCGAGAGCGGCGACGAAGCTCGTCCAGCTCGCGTCGCGCTTTCCGTGCGACGTCTCCGTCACCCACGCCGGCCAGACCGCCAACGCGAAGAGCGTGATGGGGGTGCTCCTGCTCTGCGGCTCCAAAGGGACGAGGGTCGACGTGCGCGCCACGGGCGACCGCGCCGACGAGTGCGTCGCGGCGATAGGCCAGCTCATCGCCGACCGCTTCGGCGAGGCGAGCTAGCGGCGTGACGGTCTCCGAGCCGCCGCCGTCGGACGCACCCCCACCTGCGTCCGTAGACGAGCTCCCGAGCGAGCGAGCGGTGCTCGAGGGCGTCTCGGGCTCCTCCGGCGTCGCCGTGGGGAGGGCCCTCGTCATCACCGGGCACCACCCGCCGTTCGTGCGTCGCACGATCGATCCTAGCGAGCGCGAGCGCGAGGTGACTCGCGTCAGGAACGCGGCGTCCCAGGCGCAGCGGGAGATCCGCGGTGTCGCCGCAGGGCTGCCGTCCTCCTCGGGGACGGCGACCACGGTGCTCGACGCCTACTTCCTGATGCTCGCCGACCCCCTGCTCCACGACCTCGTCGAGGCGAAGATTCGGCGCGAGCTCAAGTGCGCGGAGTGGGCCGTGAGCGAGGCGCGGCACGACCTCGCGCAGCTGTTCGAGGGCGCCGGCTCCGACGGCGCGGACGCCTACATCGCGGAGCGACGCCACGACGTCCGCTTCGTGTGCGATCGCCTGCTGCGCACGCTCATTGGCGACGCGGCGGCGCCGCTCGGCCTCGCCGAGCCGATGGTGATCGTGGCGCGCGATCTCTCGCCGGCGGACACGGCGGGGATGGTCCGTGAGCCGGTGCTCGGCTTCGTCACCGAGATCGGCTCGCGCACGAGCCACACCTCGCTCATGGCGCGCGCGCTCGACATCCCGAGCGTCGTCGGCGTGCAAGACGCACTCAAAGCCATCCGCTCCGGCGACCGGGTGATCGTGTGCGGCGTGACCGGAACGGTGACCGTGCACCCGACCGCGGAGGACGAGGCCCTCGCCGGCGCCCGCCAGCTCCGCCACCGCGCCCGCGCGGAGCGGCTGCTCGGGCGGCAGGCGGGGCCAGCCGCGACCGCCTGCGGAGTGCGCGTCGTGCTGAGCGCGAACATCGAGCTCACCGCCGAATCGGAGCTGGCGCGCCGCAACGGCGCCGAGAGCGTGGGGCTCTACCGCACCGAGTTTCACTACATCGATCGCCTCGACCTGCCCGGCGAGGACGAGCAGTTCGAGTCGTACCGCAGCGTCGTGTCCGCGTTCGAGGGGGCGTCGGTCACCCTGCGCACGTTCGACGTGGGTGGGGACAAGTTCGCCTCGTCGTTCCAATTGCCCCCCGAGATGAACCCGGCGCTGGGCCTCCGCGCGATCCGGCTCGCCCTCGCGACGCCCGCGGTGTTCCTCGTGCAGCTCCGCGCGATGGTGCGCGCGTCCGCCCACGGTCGCGTCCGGGTCATGATCCCCATGGTCTCCACCCTCACCGAGCTTCGGGGTGCGCGCGCGCTGCTCCGGCAGGCCGAGGCCGAGGTGCGGGCGACCCACGGAGTGTCCGTGCCTCCGCTCCCGCTCGGCGCGATGATCGAGGTGCCGTCGGCCGCCGTGATGGCCGACATCCTCGCGCGCGAGGCCGACTTCTTCAGCGTCGGGACCAACGATCTCGTGCAGTACTCCCTCGCGATCGACCGCACGAGCCGCACCCTCGCCCACCTCGCCTCACCGCTCGACCCGGCGATCGTCCGTCTGCTCTCGGGCGTCGTGGCGGCGGCCGGCGGTCGACCGATCCCCGTGTCCGTTTGCGGCGCCATGGCCTCGGACCCCGCCCAGGCGTGCCTGCTCGTGGGGCTTGGGGTCCGGGAGCTGTCGATGGAGAGCGCCGCCATCCCCGAGGTTCGCGAGGCCCTCTCGCGCTTTCGCCTGGCAGAGCTCGAAGCCATCGCGGGAGAGGCGCTCCGCGCGTCGACCACCTCCGACGTAGCCCATGCGCTCGCGCAGGGCCTCGGCGGCCGCCTCGACGACCTCGGGGCAGGCGGGTCGTAGGCCGGGCCGCCTCGCTGGCGCTCGAAGAGCGTCGGGCGATCTTTCGTGCGAAATTCGCTTTTCTTTTCTAGTGTGCGAGCACGCATGGGCCGCATCCGTCGCTTCCTCTCGTCGCTCGCTCCTCGTCGCGCGTTCCCCCAGGTCGTCGTCGCCGCGGGTCTCACCGCGGCCCTGGCGGGCTCGCCTGGATGTGGTGGCGACGGTCCCACACAGTCGAGCCCCTGTGGACCGGGCGAGAGCAAGAGCTGCCAGGTCAACCTCACGTTGATCCACACGTCCGACATCCACTCGCGGCTGCTCCCCTTCGAGCAGGTCATCACCCAAATCGACGCGGACCTCGGCCTCGGCACGCTCGGATCGGTCGCCAACGTCGGCGGCGTGGGGCGCCTCGCCTACGTCATCGGGCGAGAGCGCGCACGGAGCGAGCGCGTGCTCCACCTCGACTCGGGCGACTGCTTCCAGGGCGCGCCGATCTTCAACTTTTACTCGGGTGAGCCAGAGGTCCGATCGCTCTCCGCCATGGGCATCGACGCGGCGGTCGTCGGAAACCACGAGTTCGACCTCGGCGCCCTCAACGCGGCGAGGCAGTTCCAGGCGTGGTCCACGTTCAGCGTGCTCGCGGCGAACTACAAGTTCGAGACGCCCGAGACGCCGAACAGCGGGTTCATGGGCTCGGTCACCCGCCCGTTCAGCATTTTCAACCAGGGCGGCCTCAAGATCGCCGTCATCGGCATGGCGAACCTGTCGAGCCTCTCGTCGGTGTTCGACCAGCCGAACCGCCTCGGCATCACCCCGCTCAACACCGCGGAGGTGGCGCAGTTCTACGTCGACCTCCTCCGCCCGAGCGTCGACGTGATCGTCATGCTCACGCACCTCGGGCTCGACGTCGACCAGCGCATGGTGCGTAACACGACGGGCATCGACGTGGTGCTCGGCGGGCACAACCACGTCGTCATCAACCCGCCTCAGCAGATTTCCGACTGCTCCTCCGATCCCACGCAGCCAGGCTTCGTGTGGACGCCCGACCCGAAGCAAGATCCGTCGCCGGGCAACCCCCCGAAAGACGACGCCGATCCCGCGCTGAAGGGCCCGCTCGGCGACTACGACCCTGACTTCCACCCCTACCAGACCAAGCGCGTCTGCCGCCCGCGGCGCGTGATCATCGCGCACTCGGGCGCGTTCGCGAAGTACGTGGGTCGCCTCGACCTCGTCCTCTCGAACGACCCCGCGGCGGTGAGCCCCACGGGCAACCCCGACGACTACGACAAGGTCAACGGGTACGAGCTCCTGTCGAACCGCTACCAGGCGTTCCCGATCGACGACTCGGTCCCCGACGACCCCATCGTCGCCGACATGCTCCAGCCCTACCGTCGCGGGCTCGACACGGCCGCAGATCTCGACATCCTCGTCGGCTACAGCCCCGAGGGCTCGCGCAGAGTCTCAGGCAACGGCGGCGACGCGCCGCTCGGCAACCTCGTCGCGACGGGCATGTGGCTCCGGCTGGGCGTGCAAACCGACTTCGCGCTCACCAACACCACCGGCGTTCGCGCCGACATCACGCCCGGTCCCATCACGATCGAGCAGATGTACAACGTGTTTCCGTTCGACAACTCGATCTCGAAGATGCAGCTCTCGGGCATCGAGGTCCAAGAGATGTTCGACTTCACCGCGCGTCGCGCCGCCTCGCGTGGTTGCTCGACCCAGGCCCAAATCGCGGGCGCGCGCATTCGCCTGAACTGCGCCGGGTGCCAGACCGCGACCTCGGTGACCTGCGCGAACGACGACGACTGCCTCTCGGTGCGCGGCGAGTGCGACCTGACGCAGAAGAAGTGCGTCGTGGGCGCGTGCGCCCAGGAGATCTACATCGGTCACATCCGCGACGGAAACTCCTACAAGCGCTGCCGAACCGACGACGAGTGCAAGGCGGCCGACGGCGTGGTCCACCCGGGCCAGTGCGACCGGAGCGGTGGCGGCGCCGAGGGCCTGTGCCTCGCCCGCATCACGCCCACCAACCGCTACGAGCTCGCCACGAGCACCTACCTCGCCCAGGGCGGCTCGGGCTTCCGCGTGCTGCAGCGCAACACGACGCAGATCGACACCAAGATCCAACAGCGTGACGCCCTCACCGACTTCCTACGCGGCGGCAAGCCGTGCGGCTGGAAGGCGTCGAACGGCGGCGACGGCCTCCAGGTCTGCGCCACCGACGCGGAGTGCGAGCCCAACTTCGTGTGCGCCTGCCCCGCCACGGCGGAAGAGACCGGCAGCTCGGACGCGGACGCCTTCTGCCGCTCGCGCAAGGGCGCCTCGTGCATCTCCGGGGCGGGCCGGTGCGTGCGAAACGACTGCCGCAGCCGCGTCGCGGAGTTTCACCAGCGCTCCTGCGCGGACGCGCGGGCCCAGGACCGCGAGCAGTGCAGGACCAAGCTCAACGCGTGCGCCCTCGCGGGCGAGGAGTGCAAGATCTTGTCGTGTGTTGACGCGAAGCTCGGGAGCTACTCCGACGGTCGCGTGGAGATGATCGGACGATGAGACTCAACGCTCGACTCGCTCGACTCGCTCGACTCGCTCGACTCCCGCGCGCGGCGGCCGCGCCTCTCCGCTCGCCTCGCCCCTCGCTCGCGAGCCTGGGCGCGATCGCGTGCCTCGCGCTCGGCGCGATCGACTGTTCCTCCGGCTTTGGCACGCTGAACACAAAAGCACGCGTCAAGGTGGAGCTGGCCCCGTCGACGAACGCCGGAGAGCGCTTCAAGCCACTCCCGCTCAGCTTCGACGGCCCGGTGCCCTTCGTGGTGAACGTCGCCGCGCTGCGCGCCGACGGGGCGGTCGACACGAGCTTCAACGGCTGGATGCGCCTCAACGCGAAGCCCGGCAACGTGCAGTCGCTCTCGGGCGCGGGCGTGAGCGGGCGGAGCGTGAAGCTCGAGAACGGCGTGGCGTCGAACATCACCGTCCTCCTCGAGAACGCGTACGGCGAGTCGTACATCCTCGCCCAAGACGCGGGCTACGAGCCGGCCGATCCAGTGCGCGACCCGCCGCCCAAGTGCGCCGACGGCCTCGACAACGACGGCGATGGGCTCATCGACTTCCCCGCCGATCCGGGCTGCGCGTTCGCGAACGACGACACCGAGGAGTCGGGCACCTACGCCGAGGGCGCGAGCCCCACACTCTATTTCGCACTGCCCCGTATCGCGGACGTGCGCGGCGTCAACACGGGTGGTGGGACGACCGCCTACCCGAAGCAGCCCATCCGACTCGACACCGGCTTCCACGAGCGGCCGGACGGCACCCAGGTGTTCGACTTCGACACCGTGGTCACCCGCATCGCGGCCAACGGCTTCTACACGAGCGACGTGAGCGACGGCCGCGGCTTCAACAGCGTGTTCTCGTTCAACTTCAACCCCCCGCCACGCATGCGCGTGTGCGACCGCATTCGGTCACACGGCGGCACCGCGACCGAGTTCTTCGGGTTCACGCAGGTGAGCTTCCCCACGTGGACGCTGGAGGAGTGGAACCCCAAGCTGCGGCCCTGCGGCGTCCCCGAGCCGAGGCTGCTCGAGCCGGGCGACGTGGTCGACTCCACGGGCGCGGTCCAAATCGCGAACCTGCTGAAGCTCTCCGGCTCGCTTGTGCGCGCCAGCTCCGAGGGGCGCCTCGAGGTGCGCATCACGAAGCTGCTCGGCCCGGGTCACCCCAAGCCCAACCCGGCCATCAAGGACAACCCGAGCCTCCCGAAATTCCTCCTCACCGAAGACGCCACCAACTGCGATCTCAACGAGGACGGGAAGATAAGCTTCGCGACCGACGATCCCGAGGGCGCCTGCTCGGACACGTGCACGAAGAACAGCGAGTGCACCGAGTTCTCGAACTTCCAGGGCCGCAGCTCGTTCCGGCTGGTGTTCACCGACGGCATTCGGGTCGCGAACATCCAGGCGAACGGCAGCACGGACTCGGCCTTTCACCCGGACGAGCTCCGCGGAAAGAAGATCCGCGCCTTCACGGGCACGCTCACTTACTTCTCCGGCGGCTCGCAGTTCACCATCGAGGCTCGCTGCGGCGACGACATCGTCGTCGACGTCGCGAAGGCCCCGCTCCCCTCGGACAAGGCGTGCGTCTTTCCGCGCACGTTCGCCGAGGAGAGTCCCCAGTGAGCCGCCCTCTCCCTGGACGCCACGCCGCCCAAGCCGCGCTCCCCTCCCCCGGCTCGCGCCGCACCTCTCGCTCCACCTCACGGTCCCTCACGGAGTCTCCCTCGATGCGCTCGCTTCGCCTCTTCTCCACTCTCGTCCTCGTGCCGGCCTGCCTCGCCTTCGTGCTCACCCCCGGCGACGCCGCCGCGCAGGCGGCGGGGACCGCGACCGCGGCCACGGACGGCGACAAGCCGAAGGCCGACCCAGCGGCGGGCGACGCCAAGCCCGCAGACAAGCCCGCAGACAAGCCCGCAGACGCCAAAGACGGGACCTCGGGAGACCCCAAGCCCGCCGACGCCAAGGACGCGACCTCGGGAGACCCCAAGCCCGGCGAGGCCAAGCCCGCGGAGACTCGGGTCCCCGAGATCGCCGGGACGGCGGGCGCGCGCGCGGCGGGGACGCCCTCGGTGAGCCCCAGCGGCAACTTCATGGATACGCGTCTGACGTGGACGTTCGGCGATGACGACTTCCTGCACAAGACAGGCGAGCTCATCCCGCTCTCTCCAACGTTCAACGTCGGCGAGCGCTCCCAGTACCGCCTCTTCTTCGACAACCTGAACTCGCGCTTCACGGGCCGCGAGAACCTCACGCACCTCGTGATGTACAAGAAGATGCCCGCGTTCATCGACAAGCTCACCACCGAGGCCTCCCTCGTGTTGCGCTTCGATCTGGGGGCGCTCTCGTCGCGCACGGGCTCGCTGAACTCCGCCCTGTACGACAGCGGCTCGTACCTGCGCATGTTCTATCAGACCGGCAAGACCGACAAAGAGGGCATCAGCGCGGTCTTCTTCCCGCTCGACACCGACCGCGTTCGACTCGGCTACCTGTACGACATTTCGTGGGGTGGCACGGCGGTCGCGATCAACCAGTCGATCTTCCCCAAGCTGCAGGGGGCTGCGCCTGGCCTCAAGGTGCAGTACGACCGCGACGGCTTCTACGCGTTCCTCGGCTTCAAGACGGGCACGATCGTCCAGCCGCAGCAGGTGCTGCGCCCCGGCGGCGAGAGCGACGTGGAGACGGTGCGCGTCGGCGAGACCAACTACGGCTTCCTTGGCGGCGCGGGCCTCGACTTCACGAAGAACTTCCGTATGGACGCGGGCGCCGGCTACTTCCAACAAGGGCGCTTCGACCTGGAAGACGTGCGCGGCCGCCCCGCGTACACCTACGGCGCGTCGAGCCGCCTCGTGGTTCACGACAACATGCCGGTCCCTCGCTCGGTCGACTTCCTCCTCTACAAGAACGACCCGAACAAGGCGATGGTGCTGTTCGCGCCTGAGAAATACCAGGCCGGCGAGCTCGCCTGGAGCGTCAGCGCCGAGGGCTCTGCGCTGGGACAGCGCGTGAAGGACTTCGACCAGGCCGGGGCGCTGAAGGATCAATACGCGGTCGCCGGGGCGCTCCAGGGCGTGCTCAAGGCGGGCTACTTGCGACTCAGCGCGACTGGCATTTACCGCAATCTGAACTTCGTCGTGCGCAACGTGCCGGGCTTCATTCCTTTCGTGTCGTTGCCCAAGGAGTCCCAGTCGGACCCCGAGCTATTCGGCGCGGTCACGGCCGACTACCACTTCCCCGGGCTGCACCTCACGCCCGGCGTCGGCGGTGGTCTCCAGCTCCCCGCCACCTTCCGCGCCGAGTTCAGCGACGGCGGCGTACAGGCCTCGCGAACCATCGTGCTCCGGCAGCAGGGCGACGAGTCGATTCTGCCCTACAACAAGGACCGCACGCCCGTCATGCAGGCGCGCGCGAGCCTCCGCTGGGACGCCTCGGAGATCATGGCCGTCATTCTCTGGGCGCAGTACGTGCGCGACAACAACGGCACCCTGATCGTGCGTGATCCGAGCGAGGGCACTGCCTCTCTCCGCGTGTTCCAGAGCCCCGACCGCCTCGGCATCGGCACGGCGATCCAGGCCCGCTTCTGAGCGTGAGCGGCGGCCCGCGGCCTGCGGCGCTCGCGCTGCTCGTCGTCGCGGCGCTGGCGGCGTGCGGACGCCCGGAGCCCGCGGCTCCGGGGGTCCCCGTGCCCGTGGTGACCGCGCCGACGGCGTCGGTCCCTTCGGCCCCCCCCGCCCCCCCTGGCGAGGGCGCGCTCGAGCCGGGTGGCCACGTGCGCATCACGTTCCTCGACGTTGGTCAGGGCGACGGCGCGCTCGTCACGACCGACGACGGCGCGTCTCTCCTCATCGATCTCGGCCCACGCGAGGCGGCCCCTCGCATCGACGAGCAGCTCGCGCGGCTCGGTGGCGCCGTCGGCGCCGTGCTCGTCACGCACGCCCACGCCGACCACCTGGGGCAGCTCGACAGCCTCGCGCGCACCGCACGGATCGGAGCCCTCTGGGACCCCGGGTTCGCCGAGCACCCCGTCGCAGCCTACGACCGCGCGCTCCGCGTCCTCAGCTCGCGCGGCGTGCCCCACGTGATCGCGCGGCGTGGGATGCACCTGCGCCTGGGCCGGCACGCCGACGTGGAGATCCTCGGCCCCCGCGAGCCGCTGCTCCACAACACGCGGAGCGACCCCAACGCCAACAGCGTGGTCGTTCGGCTCTCCCACGCCAGCGCGGGCGGCGATGCCGGCACGCGCCACGTGCTCTTCACCGGCGACGCCGAGCACCCCACCGAGACGCGGCTGCTCGAGGCCCCCGAGGCGCTCGCGGCCGACGTCCTCAAGGTCGCCCACCACGGCTCCAAGCACGCCTCGAGCGCGGCGTTCTTGCGCGCGGTGCACCCGAGCGTCGCCGTGGTGTCGTGCGGACGGGCGAACGACTACGGACACCCCCACGCGGCCACCCTGGGCCGCCTCGCGCTCGCGGGGACGGAGCTGCACCGCACGGATCTCGAGGGCGACATCACGGTCGACAGCGAGGGCGGGCGGCTGTCGACCCTCCCGTCGCGGCCCGCGACGCGCGAGGCCCTCGCCACGCCGGGACGCTCGGCCCGCGCGACCGCGCTGGACGCCCCCTGACGAGCCTGCCAACTGCCCGCAGCAGCTAGAGAAAAGGGCGCGGCGGCCCCGCGATGGTCGCCTTGGTGTCGGCCGCGGCGCTCGCCGCAAGGCGCCGAGCGACGAACCCGAACGCGCCGAAGGCGCAGCCGAGCGCGGCGAGGATGTCCCACGCGCCCGAGAAAGCGATGGGGGCGTCGTTCAGCACCGCGATCGCGAGCCACCGCGCGAGCCCGAGGGCGAGCACGAGCCCGAGCAGCGACACCACCACCGCCGCCCGGAGGTCCTGCGCCAGGTCGGAGAGCCGGCGCTCGTTGTCCCACGCGCGCTCGCGCACGCTCTGCCCCACGATGGCGCCTGCGACGATGGTGAGGCCGAGCGCGAAGATGTGCAGGAAGAGCAGCGAGCCCACGCCGTCGAACGCGCCCTCGCCGAAGACGACCCGCGCGACGCCGAGCAGGAGCAGGGCCAGCGTGCCGTAGCCGAGCACGAGCATGGCCGCGCCGTAGCCGATGACGGTGGGCCGCAGCGCACGCGGCGCCGGGGCGCCCCCGCCGAGCGCCTGCGCGGCGAGCTCGAACGAGGTGCCACCACCGCCGGTGGCCGGCGCACCGAGCGCGCGGGCTGGCAACGCGAGTGGCGGCGGAGCACTCGCGCGCTGGCCGTCGAGCGAGTCGAACGGCGCGAGCGCGGCGTCGAGCTCCGCCATGCTGCGGAATCGCTCCTCCCTGTTCTTGGCGAGGCACACGCGGATGACCTCGTCGAGGCCGGGCGGCACCATCGGGTTGGCGTGCCGCACGGGGGAGCTCCTCGGTGAGGAGCATGATGAGCGTCCGTGTGGGGTCGTCGGCGTCGAACGGGCGGAGCCCCGTGAGCAGGTTGTAGAGGACGGCGCCGACCGCGTAGATGTCAGCGCGCTCGTCGACCACCTCGGCGCGCGCCTGCTCGGGCGACATGAAGCTCGGCGTGCCCAGGATGACTCCCGCCTGCGTCAGGTTGATGTCGTGGTCCTTGACCCGACTCACGCCGAAGTCGATCACCTTCACCCGGGGCACGCCCTGCTCGCCGGCCTGCTGCCGGAGGAGGAAGACGTTCTCGGGCTTCATGTCGCGGTGCACGACGCCCTTTGCGTGGGCGGCCGCGAGCCCCCGACAGACCTGCCGAGCGATCCCCACGGCGAACGGGACGCCGAGCCGGCCCACCTTCTCGACGAACGCCCCGAGCTCTTCGCCGTCGAGAAACTCCGCGACGAGGTAGGGCGCGCCCTCGCGCGTGCGGTGCACGTCGATGACCTGAACGACGTTCGGGTGGGAGATGCTGCTGGCGCTCTCGGCCTCGCGCTGGAAGCGCGCCACGACCTCGGCGTTCTGGGCGAACTCGGGCAGCAGCACCTTCACCGCGAAACGCTGCTCGCCGAGGCGTAGGTGCCGCGCCTCGTACACCTTCCCCATGCCGCCCTCCCCGATGAGGCGCACGACGCGGAAGGTCTGGTTGAGCACCTGTCCGATGAGCGGGTCGACCGCCTCGGGGAGCGGCCGGTCGGCGAGCAGCGGGAGCGAGTCGAAGGGACACAGGAAGAGCTCGGCCGCGAATCTCCGACCGCACGACGAGCAGAACTTGGGCAGGTCGAGCTCGATCGGCGCGGGCTCGGCCACCGGAGGCGGCGGGGGCGCGCTCGCTCGGGGCGAGGGCGCGCGGAACGCCGTGACCTCCTCGGTCCCACCAAAATCAACGGCGGCGCCCGGCACGAGCGGGATGGTCCCCCGGATGTCGTTGAACGCGGCGCCCGATGGGCTCGGGCCACGGCGCGGCGGAGCGGGCATGACCTATGACGCTACCATTCGCGCCGACACCGCGTCCCGTTTTGCGGGAAGTTTCCGCTCTCGCCGCGCAGAAGCTTCACGCGGTACGCGAGGGGCGACCATGTGCGGGTATGTGCGACGACAACAATCGACGCCCCGGTCGCGGGGCGCGCGAGGGGACGATTGACCTGAAGACGACTTTGCCTATACTGCGCGCGTTTCGTCCTGCCCCTGCCTTCGAGGGGCGTGGCGCCCAAGCGCCCATGGCGCGTCGACCAGGTGCGGTCCCGACTGAGCCTGGCCATTTCCAAGAGAGCCCTTCATGCCGCTTCATTCCGAGAAGACGATCGAGCTGGTCGAGAAATTTCGTACCCACGAGAACGACACCGGCTCCCCCGAGGTCCAGATTGCGCTCCTCAGCGAGCGTATCGGATACCTCACCGAGCACTTCAAGACCCACGCCAAGGACCACCACTCGCGGCGCGGTCTGCTGAAGCTCGTCTCGAAGAGGCGCCGGCTCCTCAGCTACCTCAAGAAGACCAGCCTCGAGCGCTATCGCAAGACGGTCTCGGCGCTGAACCTCCGCAAGTAACCACGCCACGAGGCGGGACGGCCCTAGGCCCTCCCGCCTCGGTCGTTTTCGCCTCCGTTCACTTCACGTCTTCACCTCCGCACCTCCGGGAGCCCGTCGCAGCCTTCTGCTCTTCGATTCCTGCCTCCGACTCCGTCTAGCGCCTGGCGCGCGACGCTGGGTCGGGGGCACGAACCGAGGACCAAGGGCGCCACGTCGCCGCCCGGCGCTTCGCCCCCGCGCGTGGGGGCACTCAGGTCCATCCCATGTCTTTCGTACGCGAATCCATCCTCGTCAACGGCAAGCCGATGACGTTCGAGACCGGCCGGCTCGCGAAGCAGGCGCACGGCTCCATCCTCATCACCTACGGCGAGAGCGTCGTGCTCGTCACCGCGGTGTGCGGCGACGAGCGCCCCGGCCTCGACTTCTTCCCCCTCACCTGCGAGTACGTCGAGAAGACCTTCGCGGCCGGCAAGATCCCGGGCGGCTTCTTCAAGCGCGAGGCGCGCCAGCGCGACGACGAGATCCTCGTCGCGCGCATCATCGACCGCCCCTGCCGTCCGCTCTTCCCCGAGGGGTTCAAGAAGGACACGCAGATCATCGCGACCGTTCTGTCGGCCGACAAGGTCAACCCGACCGACGTGCTCGCGCTCACCGCGGCGAGCGCCGCGCTCCACATCTCCGACATCCCTTGGGACGGCCCGCTGGTCGGCGTCCGCGTCTCCCGCGTGGACGGTGAGCTCATCGCCTACCCCACGTTCGAGCAGCAGGCCGCGTCCGACCTCGACATGGTCGTCGCGTGCAGCAAGTCCGCGATCGTCATGGTCGAGGGCGGCGCCGCCGAGGCGAGCGAGAAGGACGTCATCGACGCGCTCATGTTCGCCCACGAGCAGGGCCAGCCGATCCTCGCCCTCATCGAGAAGCTCCGCGCCGCCGTCGGCAAGCCCAAGCGCGTCTTCGTGGCCCCCAAGCTCCCCGACGCGATCGCGGCGCGCATCCCCGCCCTCGTGGACGGCGCCATCCTCGAGTCTTCGCTCATTCGCGACAAGAAGGCGCGTTACGACGGCTACAAGGCCGCGAAAGACCGCATGATCGCGACCCTCACCGCGGAGCTGGGCGCCGACTACGCGGCGAACGAGAAGCTCATCAAGGCCGAGTTCGACGAGCGCAAGTACGTCGTCGTCCGCGAGTACGTCCTCGGGCAAAACAAGCGCATCGACGGCCGCGACATGGCCACGATGCGCCCCATCATGACCGAGGTCGGCCTCCTCCCGCGCGTGCACGGCTCGGCGCTGTTCCAGCGCGGCGAGACGCAGGCGATCGTCACCGCGACGCTCGGCACGTCGACCGACGAGCAGAAGATCGACGGGCTGACCGGCGAGCGATGGAAGCGCTTCCTGCTCCACTACAACTTCCCCCCTTTCTCGACCGGCGAGACCAAGCCGCTGCGCGGCCCCGGGCGCCGCGAGGTCGGCCACGGCGCCCTCGCGGAGCGGGCGCTGCTCCGCCAGATCCCCGAGTCGTCGACGTTCCCGTACACCATCCGCATCGTCTCCGAGACCCTCGAGTCGAACGGCTCGTCGTCGATGGCGGCCGTGTGCGGCGGTTCGATGTCGCTCATGGACGCGGGTGTGCCCCTGAAGGCGCCGGTCGCCGGCATCGCCATGGGGCTCATCACCGACGGCAACCGCACGGCCATCCTCAGCGACATCCTGGGCGACGAGGACCACCTCGGCGACATGGACTTCAAGGTGTGCGGCACCTCGAAGGGCGTCACGGCCATCCAGATGGACATCAAGGTCGCCGGTCTCTCGCGCGACATCCTGACCCGCGCGCTGAGCCAGGCCCGCGAGGGGCGCCTCCACATCCTCGGCAAGATGCTCGAGACCCTGAGCCAGCCGCGCGAGGACCTGTCCAAGTGGGCGCCGCGCATCACCACGCTCAAGGTGAAGCCCGACCAGATCCGCCTCGTCATCGGCCCGGGCGGCAAGACCATCAAGGGCATCATCGACCAGACCGGCGTCGCGATCGACGTCGAGGACGACGGCACCGTGAACATCGCCTCGAGCGATCCGGAAGCGGTCAGGCGCGCGCTCGACATCATCAAGGGCCTCACCGCGGAGCCCGAGGTCGGTGCAATCTACAAGGGAACGGTCACGCGCGTCGCCGACTTCGGCGCGTTCATCGAGGTGCTCCCGGGCACCGACGGCCTCCTGCACGTGTCCGAGATGGCCCACACTCGCGTCGAGAACGTCACCGACGTGATGAAGGAAGGCGACGTCGTCGAGGTCAAGGTCATCGAGGTCGGCCGCGACGGCAAGATCCGCCTCTCGCGGCGCGAGCTGCTCCCCCTGCCCGAGGGCGAGGAGGGCGAGCGCGCTCGTGAGCGCATGGCGTCGTCCCGCGAGGCCGGTCCGCCGCGCGATCGCGGGCCCCGGCGCGACGGTCCGCCGCGTGGCGGCGGTCGCGGCGGCCCCCGCGGGCGCTGAAGTGAGACGCGCGCGGCGAGCACCTCAGGGCGCTCGCCGTTTCGCTTTTCGTCGCTGGCTTGTGGCCGGAGCGAGCGGCGCGCCCCCCGCGCGACGCGCGGCGCGAGCGCGGCTCAGCGCGCGACGAGCTTGAAGCGCACCGTGATGGGCGAGCCACTGGGCGTGGCCTGACACGACGCCGACCGGACGCTGCCGTCGAACATCGCGGCGTCGAGCTTGATGGCGCAGCCGCCGACGAAGTCGTCGTAGTCGTAGTCGTCGTCCCACACCTCGACAGAGAACGAGTTCAGCAGCTCGCGAGCCGGCACCGAGGTGAGCACGGGGACCGACCACTGGGGGTTCGTCGTGTCGGCGACGAGGGCTGTGGTGCCCGAGTGTGAGGTCGCCCCGAGAGACGAGTACGCGCGGGCGTACGGATCCGGGAGGTTCTCGTAGAAGTCCCAAGCGCCGCCCGACTTCGTGCGGGGGGGGAGGTTCGCCGACGTGACGGTCACGTCGAAGAGGGCGCTCGGGTCGAGCGCGCAGGTGCCTTGCGTGCCCGAGCAGGTCCGCCCCTTGCCGCAGTCGACGCAGGCGTTGCCCGCCTTGCCGCACGCCGTGGCGCTGCCGCCAGTGAGGCACGTCGCCCCGGAGCAGCAGCCCGCGCACGTGGCCTTGCACGAGGTGTCGACGCAGGTCTGCTCGGCGCACACGGACGACGCGCCGCACTTCTTGCACTGCGCGCCCGCGCGACCGCAGGCGTCCTTCGCGAGGCCCTCGACGCAGACGTTGTTGTCGCAGCACCCCGCGCAGTTGTCGGGTCCGCAGGGGGCCTTGCACGCGCTCGCCTCGCAGGTCGAGGTGCCCGAGCAGGTCTCGCAGGCCACGCCGCGCGTTCCGCAGGCGTCCTTCTCGTCGCCGACGAGGCAGAGGTCGTTGCGGCAGCAGCCCGCGCAGTTCTTCGACGTGCACGTGACGACGATCGCGCCGCCGTCGGGGGCGCGGCGTTCGCCTTCCTCGGCCTTGAGCCCGCGCACCAGGCACTCCGCGGCCGGCCCGCCGACGGCCCCGGTGAGGCCCTTCTTGACCGACTCGAGGCTGCACGGCGGGAAGCCGAGCTGGCAGCCCTCCTCGACCGCGCAGTCGGCGGCGATCCCGCCGGTGACCGTGTCGGCGAACGGCAAGAGCTGTGTGCCCGGGCCGCCGGCCGCGCTCGGCCTCGGCGCTTCGAAGAACTTCGACTCGCAGTCGGCCTGACCCTTCGCGCACGTCCCGCAGTATTTGCCGCGGATGGCGACCTGGCCCTCGCTGGGAGTGAGGCCGGTGAGGGCCTTGGAGAGGCACACGCTCGCGCAAGCGCCCGACAGAAAGCAATCCGTCGCGCCCGTCAGCCCCTCGGGGCGGAGGGCTTTCGCGAGCCGAGCGCACTCACCGCGGAGGAGTCCTTCGCACCCTTCCCCACACTTCTGCGAGGTGGCCGCCATGGCTTCGCACAGGCGCTCCTCGGCCGAGACGGTGGGCGGAGGCGCCTCGGCGCTGCACGCGAGCAGGAGGGCCGCGCCAAAGAGCGGCGCCGCGAGCGCGCCCGGAGAAAGAAAGCGAGCCATGTGTCCCAAAGCCTAGTCCACGTCGCGGTCCCGCGCTGGTTTCTGACGCGCTTTGCGCGTGCCCGCGCGTCTGGCTAGTCCCCTGGAAGCGTGATCCCTTCCAGAAGTCGCGCGGCTCGGCCTTTCGCCACAAGGGAGCGAGGGGGTGCCCCGTTTTCGGCGGCGGTGGGAGGATACTCATGTTCGAGGGTCGGCGTTCTCGCGCGGTCACACCCGAAACCACTGTCCCCTGAGCGCAAAGCGCCGCCTCCACCGCGCGGAACGACGTCCGAGTTGAGGACGGGCCCGCCGCCGCCGAAAACGGGGCACCCCCTCGCTCCTCGGAATGAGACCGAAGACCGGACTTCTGATACGAACCACGACTCCAGGGGACTAGGGGGTCTGGGGCACCTTGAACGCGTAGATGAGGCGCTGGTTGCCGCCGATGTACGGGCCCATGTCGGCGCTCATGAGCTTGCGGATGACGCAGTCGCCGGTGGGGTCGCCCTTGTAGGGGCTCCCGAGGATCACCTCGGTGGGGTGCCCCTCCGGTCCGAAGGCAACGACCGCGTCGCCGCTCCCCCACAGGCCGCCCGGCGTGTGGCAGGTGCCGAGCTCCGCCGATTTCTGGTCGAGCGCGCGGCGTGCGCCGTTCAGGCGAAACGGCACGGGCGCGGGCGCCGTGGAAGGCGCGGGCGCCGTGGAAGGCGCGGGCGCGGCTTGGGCAACCTGCAGGGCGGTCGCGGCCCCCGCGGGCGCCGACGGCGACGGCGCGCCGGTCGCTGGGGCGGTGGACGCTTTCGTGGCGACGCTCGACGCGGGCGGCGGCGGTGGATCGCGACGCGCGGAGAAGAACGCAGCGCCCAGCACCCCGGCGACGAGCGCAGCCCCGAGGATCAGACCGAGCCCTCGCCCGCGACCCGCGCCCCCCGACGAGGCCGCGGTGTCTGGCAGCGCCGGGATCGGCAGCGCGGGCGCGGGGGCCCCGCTCGGCGCGGGGCGCGACACGGGCTGCGACACGGGTCCGGGGGCCCCGCTCGGCGCGGGGCGCGACACGGGCTGCGACACAGATCCGGGTGCCCCGCTCGGCGCGGGGCGCGACACGGGCCCCGCAGCGCCGCCCGAGCCGGGCGGTCGCGAGTGCGGTGCGGCCTCGACAGCACGGGGCCCCAACCCAGACGAAGGCGGCGCGGGAGTGGGCACCGGACGCGAGATGGGCGCGGCCAACGAAGCGGGGGGCGGCGCGAGCACGACGTGGGACGGCGCCGGCACGTGGCCCACGGGAGGCGCGGCCCCGCGGGGAGGCGCGCCGGAGACCGAACGCCGTCGCACTGCGCGCGAGAGCCCGACGCGGGGCGGCCGGGGGCTCGTGCGGAGGAGCAGCGCGGCGAGCTGATCGTGCCGCACCGGCTCGTCGAGCGATGCGGCGCGCTCGAGCACCGCGAGCACGTCCCACTTCGCGGTCTGCTCGGCCCAGTGGTCGTCGGGGCTCTCCAGCGTCGGCAGCAGGTCGCGCATCGGCGGCAGGGCGGCCGCGGGGCCCCCCACGCGCGGCGCGATTGGGGTGAGCTCGCCCAGGCGGTCGGCGGGGCGAGGGGCGATCTTCCACTCACCGAGCCGCTGCAAGAGCGCTTCGCGGCGAGGGCGCGCCGCCGACCCCGGCAGCCTGAGGAGGCGCGCGCACCGCGCCGCGCGCTCGACGGCCGCCCAGAGCTCCGCCACGTGCGCGAAGCGCCGCGGCGGATGGACCGAGAGCGCCCGCTCGAGCACCCTCGCGACCGGAGCGGGCAGGCGACGGTCGACCCAGGGCGACGGCCGAGACTCGGGGTCGAGCGCGCGCTCGATGGCCTCGTCCATGGTGCCAGGGGCAGACAGCGGGCGATCGGTGAGCACCTCTAGGAGGATGAGCGCCAGCGAGTAGACGTCCGTGCGTGGGCCGAGCTCGCCGCGCCCACGTCGCACCTGCTCCGGCGCGAGGTAGCCACTCGACAGGGCCGGGAGGCCCTGGGCGCCTCGCACGGCCACCTCGGCGACGTCGACCGCGCGGCCGATCCCGAAGTCGAGCACGGTCGAGCTCACGGAGTCTCCCCCCGGCTGCTCCCCTCGCGCGAGGAAGATGTTCGCGGGCCGCAGCGCGAGGTGCGGCCGCTGCCGCGCGTGGGCGTAGGCGAGCCCCTCCGCCGCGCCCTCGAGCACCGCGAGCGCCTCGCCGAGGGGCCGACCGCCGCGCCTCTCCTGCCGGCGCTGCGCGAGGTCTCGCGACAGCGGCTCCCCCTCGAGCCATTGCCGCACGAAGTACTGCACGGTGACGCCGCTCTTGGGGGCCACCGTCGTGCCGCTCGCGAGGGTCTGTGCAATATGCACATTCCCACGGGCCAGCTCTTGGTGGACCCGGCCCCCCTCGAGGAAGCTCTCGACCACGGGCCACGCGACCGTCGGTTCGAGGGCCGCCGGCAGATGCAGGCACTTGATGGCGACCGGCACGCCCAGCTCGGTGTGCCGCCCGCGGTACACCACGCTGAGGCTCCCCTCGCCCACGAACGCGTCGACCCTGAACTGTGCCCCGAGGACTTCTCCAACGAGATCGAGGGGCTGCCCGTCCATCGGGGGGGATTGTGCACCGCGCGACGGCGCTTTAGGCAGAATAGCTGCGCTCCCGTGTCGTTTCTGGGGTCAGAACGTCGCCGCGAGCGAGAGCCGGAAGAAGAAGCCGCTCAGTGCGAGCGCGCCGAGGTTGGCGGGCATGTCCTGGCCGAGGACCTCTTCGGCGTCGCGCCCGGTGGGGGCCACGTTCACGCGGGGCCGGCTGGTGACACCGTATCCGAGCTCCGGGGTACCCCAGATGCGCACCGAGCGGCGCTCGGGGTTGCCATGGGGCCCGAACAGAAACGACGCGCCTCCGCTGAGATCGCCGGACGCGAAGCCGACGGTCCCCTTGAGGTCCGACGGTGCGGACGAGTCCTGCGCCCGGGCCAGGCCGATCCCCGCGCCCGGCGCCACCCGCGCGAACAGGTAGACCCACGGGGCGAGGTGCGCGCGCCCCTCGATCGGCACAGACATGCGGTGGAGCATGACGGAGGTCGTGAGGCCGCGGGACGTAGCGCTGCGGCCGCCGACGTCATAGCCGAGCCCGACCGCCAGCGAGGTCTTTTTCCCCTCGAGGAGGGTGAGCGTGCCCTCGAGCGACCACTGCGCGAGCACGTCATTCCGCGAGTAAGCATCGAAGCCGGCGGTGCGAATGAAGGCGATCCGCGGCCCCATCGCCAAGCGGAGGAGCGGCTTGCGCGGCGGTCCGGGCGGAGTGACGCTCTCCGGCCGCGGCGCCGCCACGGGAGCGAGCGGCGGGGGCGAAGGCGGCGGGACGCGGAGGTCTACGGCGGCGGCGGCGGGGGGCGCGGGCGGCGCCGAGGCCGCGGGCGCCGAGGCCGCGGGCGGAGGCGCCGGCGGGCTGGCCTCGGGGGCCGCTGCGGCGGCCGGGGGCGCCGGCGCAGGCAGGGGCGGCGGCGCAGGGGCGCGCTGCGCGAGCGCGGTGGCGGGCACGAGCGCGACGAGCGCAACGAGCGCTCCTAGGACGGGGCGCTTCATTGGAGTCCCTCGAGCAAGAGGCCGTAATAGGACCGCGAGGTCGCGGTGTTCGGAGAGAGCGCGTCGAGCACGGTGACGCCCATCGCGGCGCGAGCGTCGAGCGCGAGCAGCGACCGCCCGCCGGGCTTCGCCACCTCGAACACCGCGCTGATCGAGCGGTCGAGCGGCAGCTGCACCGGGTGGATGTTCTCGAGGACCACCTGCGCGAGCTGGGGGCCGCCGGGCTGGTACGCCCATAGCCGCTGCCCGTCGTCGGTGACGTGGATCGAGGCCCGGCTCTGCACCGTGAGGGGAGACGCCGTGCGCGTGGACAGGTTCAGCACGTACACGGCGTTCGTCGCGACCTGGAGCACCTTGAGCTCGGCGCGCGGGGGCGGCACGTCGAGCACGCCCGTCACCGCCGACTCGAGGCTCACCACCTCGACGCTGCGGTAGGGCTGCCCGCTCGCCTTCCCGAGCGACCAGAAGGCCACCCCGGCCGAGCCGCCCGTCCCGCCGTAGAGGAGCGCGGTGTCCGTGCGCCCGGGGGTCGCGGCGCCGCCCACGATGTCGGTGATGAGCGAGATGCGCCCGAACCGACCGGGCAGCGCGACGTTCGTGGTGACGCTCGTCTGCGGATCGATGAGCACGGCGCTCTGCGTGGGCGGCACGATGGCCGCCAAGCGGACACCGGCGTCGGTGCGGACGAACGCGATGTCTCCCGGGAGCCCGCCGACGTCGGTGAGGTTCACGGTGGGGGCGAAATCGTTCAGCGCCCCGGCGCCCGGCGCAGGCGCGGGCGCGCCGGGCGGGTCGGCGGGGCGCGGCTCGAGCGTGAGCGTGACGACGCTCGAGTCGTTCTCCAGCCGGACTCCGATGCGCGCGTCGTCGGTCTTCGCGGGATCTCCGTCGTCGACCACGACGCCGGCCGGGACGAGCGCCTTGGCGCTGAGGCCGCTCGTGAGTCGTACGGTGATCTCCGGGCGCGGCGGCACGTCGCCCACGTGGTTGAGATCGAGCAGCACGACGTCTTGGTTGGTCTCGACGACGAGCAGACGACGCGGCCCGCCGGGGAGCGACAGCGTGGGCGTGAACGTGAGCCGCTGCGGGCGGCCCCCGAAGCTCCGGAGGGTGCGCGCGATCACGGCGCCACCGTTGGGCGCTGCGAGGTCGAGAATTATGATTTCATTCGGATTTTCCAGAAAGACCGGCGTCGCGCCGCTCGTCGTGGGCGCCGCGAACACCGCCGCGTACCGCCCGGCAGGATCGATCGCGATGCCCGTGTGGGGCGACTCGAGGTTGAAGCGGCGCACCACGGACTCCGCGCCCACCTCCGCCGGGGCCTCGATGATCGTGAGACTCGGCCGCTCGTCGTCTTCCTTTCGGCGCGGGCTCTCGCCCGCCGAGAGCACGAACAGTCGCTTGCGGTCCTGGGACGCGAGCGAGCGGGTGATGCCCTTCCCGACCGGCACGAAGCTGCGGTCGACCTCGTCGCCGCGGGCGGTGAGCACCAGCGCCCTGTCGGCGGCGCCGTCGACGAGCGCGACGCGGTCGGTGAGGCCGAACGACTCGGCCTTGCCGATCCCTTTGTCGTACACCTCGTCGCGCTCGCCGCACGCCGAAACGAGGAGCGCGAGGCCCGTGAAGGCGGTCCACCGGCGGCCCGAGGAGCGAGGGAACGATGCCGGGGCGTGGAGGACCTCGGCGCGTGGCTTGGATGAACGGCTCATGGCTTGCTCCCGTCGACGACGCGCGACGCCAGCTCGAAGCCGGTCAACGTGCGCGACAGCCCTGTGGAGAGATCGATGAAGGTGAGGCGCCCCTCGGGGTGCTGTTGCGCGACGAACGCTCGGCCGGCGCTCTCCATGACGCCCACCGCGGTGGGCGGGCTGGCGAGCGGAAAGCGGTCGACCGCGAACGAGGGAAGCTTCGCCAGGTACACCCCGAACACTCGCGTCTTGTCGTCGCGCTCGGCGACGATCGCGCGGTCGTTTCGCACGGCGACGGCGGTCGGCGGCGCGAGGGTCGCGACGATCTTGGCCGGCAGCTCGGCGCCGACGGGGACGAGGCTGAAGGCGCCCGGCGTGCCGCCCACGCCCTTCGAGGCGTCGTGGAGCACGACCGCGTGCAGGGCGTCGGGCGCCGCGAAGACCGACAGCACCGGCGAGTAGAGCTTGACCGTTCGCACCGTCGGAGTGGCGGCGATCTTGAGGATGCTGAGGCGCTCGACCGCGCTGGCGTTCGTGTAGAGCAGGCCGGTGTCGCCGGAGGGCGAGAGGGCGACCGAGCCGATGGTCTCTCCCGTGACGGTGAGCGAGCTGAACGCGGTCGGCGCCGTGATGATCGCGGGGACCGGGAGGATGGCCACCTGGGCTGTGTTGCGCACGACCGCCACGGCGCGGTCGCCCGCGCTGGACAGATCGAGATCGGTCACGGGCCCGTTCAGCGTGATCGCCGTGCGCGTGCCGGTCTCGAGGGTGACCGCGGTGATGTCGGCGCGGCCGTCGCGACGAATGAACGCGTACTGCCCGTTCGGTGTGACCGACACGTCGCGCGAGCCGGAGTCCTCGAGCGGAGTGTCCGAGATCGCCACGTTGCGCGAGAGCCGCGGCGCGGGGCCGGAGAGGTCGAGGATCGCGATGCCGTCCTGCGTGACCGCGTGAGCCCGCGCGCTGCCCTCGGCGAACCCTACGGCCACCGGCCGGTAGCCGACGGACAGGATCGTCGTCGTGCCCGACTGGAGGTCGAGGATCGACAGGTCCTGGAAGCCCAGCGCCTTGCCCGCGCTCGGCTCCTTCCGCGCGTCGCTCCAGGCGATCGCCCAGCGGCCGTCCTTCGAGAACGCCCAGCTGTTCGCCGGGGCCGCCTTGAAGGTCTTCTGCGTGATGGCGCCGTTCTCGGCGCGGAGCAGGGTCGCGTCGCGCGAGAGCACGTTGAACACCACCGCGGCGTCGCCGGTCTGCGTCGGCACGGCCGCGAGGTACGTGGGCCCGTTGCCGGCCTCGACGGTGCGCACCTCGAGGGTGGTCGCGTCGATGAGCGCGACGCGGCCGCTCTTCGGGTTCGTCACCCACACGTACCGCCCCGTCGCGACCGGCGCCTCGTAGTCGCTCTCGACCTCTTGCTCGGGCGGCGCGGGCGCGGCGGTGCCCCCGTCCGCGCCCACGCTGGGCGAACTGGGGCCGCCGCTCGAGGGGCCATCCGAGGCCGAGGTGAACGAGTCCGCGGCGCTCGAGGCCCCGCACCCAAAAGCAAACAGCACGGTGAGGGCCGTGAGGGCCCCGCCAGCACTTCGACTCATGAAGCCTCCTGCACGAGGGCGCTTTCGCAAGACCCGCGCCAAGCGCCGCTCAGGGAGTTTTCCAGGCATTTCGACGCTTCCTCGCCGCCGGACGCCCGCACTCCTGGCGCCGGACGCGCGATCTTCGCATTTGGCACACGTTGGCACAATCACGAGGTCGCGCCGTCGTAGAAGCGGAGCCCGGCGACCCCAAAGCGCCGCCGCACGAGCTTCGGCCCCGGCAGCCCCGCGAGGAGGTCCGGCGGGGCGAGGGTCACCACCGCCCCGTTGGCGGGGTTCTGGAGGCTCTCGAACTCGGCCACCGTGAGGTGCAGGAACCGCGTGACGAAGCAGCGCAGCGCGAGCCCGTGGGTGACCACGAGCACGCGCGTGGCGGCCTTACGCTCCACCTGGCGCATCAGGCTCTCCAGGAAGCCCGAGACGCGGTCGTAGCAGTCGGCGGGGCTCTCGCCGCCCTCGTAGCGGTAGTAGAACCAGCCGTGCGTCTCGCGGAGCCGCTCCTGCTGTTTCACGTCTCCGTAGCCGTGGTCGACCTCCCGTAGGCGCGGGTCCTCGTACACGCCGGCGGGCAGCTCCGCGCCGCCGGTGGCCTCGAAGATGGCCCCGAGCGTCTGCTGGGCGCGGCGATACGGCGAGGCGTACACGAGCGCGTCGCGCAGAAACTCGGCCCCGAGCTCGAGGCCCGCCCCGCGCGCTTGCTCGACCCCGAGCGGCGTGAGCTCCGCCCGGAAGTCTCCGTGGCTCTGGGGATCGTACTCTGCCGTGTTGGCGCGCGATTGGCCGTGCCTCACGAGTTTCAGGACGAGCGGCGCGGACATGGCGCGCTCATGATAGCGTCTCGGGCCGGGTCAACCGATGGTCAAACGAAAGGTGTCCCTCGACGGCGAGGGCGGAGGCAGGGCGACTTCCGCGGGGGAGAACATCGCGCCCACGACCGAGGTCGTGGAGCTGTTCTTCAACTCGGGCGTGGTGTTCCACGAGCTGTCGCTCGCGAGCGGCCTGCCCGACGTGGTCGCGAGCTTCATGATGATGCAAGCGCCGCAGACCGCGCCAGGCACCGAGGCGTGGTCGGTGAGGCGCGCGCTCCCGGGCGAGGATCCTGACGTAGAGGTGTCGTCGCTCGACGCGCTCTCCGAGCTCGCGGGGCGCTGGCTGCCCGTGCCGACGCAGCTCTCCTGCCCATTCGCGGTGCAGGTGTTCCTGGCCCAGGAGGCCGGCGGCGTCCGCGCCCTCCTCGCGGTGGACACGATCGAGCGCGCCGGCTCGCGGGGGCGCGCGCTCGACGCCGCCCTCGACGAGGGGCGCCCGTTCCGCGCCCTCGACAAGCAGGAGATCGCCGGGTTCCTCGACCTCGCCGAGGCGCGCGAGCTCGTGCGCCGGCTCGAGCGGGCGGGCATCGACAAGGCGCTCTTCAAGCTCGCCGCCCTGCTCGACGTGCTCGCGCCGCAGATCCCGAAGCTGCACTTTACACGCATCTCGAACCGCGTGCCCGTGCCGGTCTCGCTCGTGCTCGACTTCGGCAACTCGCGCTCCTCGGCGTTGCTCGTCGAGGCGCGCGACAAGGGCATGTTCGCGCTCCCGCTCGTCATGCGGAACCTGTCGAGCCCGTTCTCGGTCGACGAGGAGTGCTTCGACTCGCGCATCACGTTTCGGCCGAGCCCGTTCGACCGCTCGGTGGCGCCCGTGGCGACGGGCGACGGCTTCGCGTGGCCCTCGGTCGCGAGGCTGGGGCGCGAGGCGCTCGATCGCGCGCTCGAGACGCCCCACCGCTACGCGTGCAGCCTGTCGGGCCCGAAGCGGTACCTCTGGGACCACCGACAGACCGAGGACCGCTGGTTCTTCGCGGAGCGCTTGGGCGAGGAGTACCGCACCGTCTTCGGGCGGATCCTGAAGTACCTGCCCGAGGACGCCGGCGGCCTCTATCTGCGCGAAGACGGCCCGCAGACCCCCGTCGACCCACGGTACGCGCCGCGCACCATGATGCTGTTCGCGATCGTGGAGATCCTGGCGCAGGCGTACGCGCAGCTCGGCTCGCCCAGCTACCGACGCTTCCAAGGGAAAGAGGCGAACCCACGCGTGCTGCGATCGCTCGTGCTCACGTACCCCTCGGCGATGCGCGCCGAGGAGCGACACGTGTATGATACACTCGTGCGCAACGCCGTCGTCCTCGCGTGCCACCTCCTCGGCATCGCGCCCGAGCACCGCCCCAACGTGACCGCCGAGGGCGCGTTCGAGCCGTTCCTCTTCACCGACGAGGCCCTGGCCGCCCAGATGGTCTACGTCTACCAGGAGGCGTCACAGACCTTCGGCGGGAGCATGGAGGAGCTCATCCAGATCTACGGCCGCGGCGCGAACGACGCCGGGGGGGCGCGGCTGCGCATCGCGTCGATCGACATCGGCGGCGGCACGAGCGACGTCATGATCGCCGAGTACGAGGACAGGCTCCCAGGCGCCGGAACCTCACTGCGGATCCGAAAGCTCTTTCAGGACGGGATCAACGTCGCGGGCGACGAGGTGTGCCGCGCGCTCGTCGCCGATCTCATCTTCGATCAGGTGCTCTCGCAGCTCCCCTCGCCCGCCGCGCGCGCGCGCATGGAGCACCTGTTCTCCGAGGGAGACGCGGGCTTCGGCACCTCGTGGCGCACGCTGCGCGGCAAGCTCGTGCCCTACTTCTGGATGCCCCTCGCGCGCTGCTTCTGGGCGCTCGCCGAGGGCGCCGCTCCCGCGGGGCACCTCGCGGAGAAGGCCTACTTCGTGCCCGAGGTGCTGGAGCTCTTCCAGGTGCCCGACGCGCCCGCCACCGTGCTCGCCGAGGCCGACGCGTTCCTGTCGAGCGCCGTGCCCGGATTCCCGGGGCTCATGAACCTCTCCCTCCGCCTCGACCGGGCCGAGGTCGAGAAGACCATCGCGCGGGTCCTCCGCGAGCCGATGCGCCGGTACGCGGACATCCTCGCGCAGTTCGACGTCGACCTCGTCGTGCTCGCCGGCCGCTCCGCGCGTCTACGCTGCGTGCGCGATCTCTTCGTGAACGAGCTGCCCGTCGCGCCGCCGCGCATCAAGACCATGGCGAGCTTCCGCGTCGGCGAGTGGTACCCGTCGAAGTGGAAGGACCAGGGCCGCATCAAGGATCCGAAGTCGACCGTGACGGCCGGCGCGGCCATCCTCCACCTCGCGAGCCGAAACTTGCTGCCGGGGTTCCTCATCGACGCGATCGAGGACGCGAAGGAGAGCCCCATTTACGGGCTCTACCAGGACTCGGAGCCGCACATCGCCAAGGACAACGAGCTGTTCACCGGGGCGGCCTCCGGCGCGCGCGGCGTGCAGCGCAGCAAGCCCTTCACGTACACGAACGGCATGCGCATCGGGTTCCGCAACGTCGCGTCCCAGGAGATGGACGGCGCGCCGCTCTTCGAGGTGCGCCCGCAGAGCCCGGAGGTGGAGGCCGCCCTCCTCGAGGACCGCGTGAGCCTGGAGTTCCAACGCGCGGCGGACGGGCAGATCTCCATCGCCGGCGTCACCTCCCAGCGCGGCGCCTACCAGTTCGAGCCGACCGACTTCCTGCTCGCCCTGAAGACCATCGCCCAAGACCGCTACTGGATCGACACGGGCGTCCTCACCGACCGCTCGAGGTACCCGTGACCGATCCGCTCGTGCGCGCCTTGCTGGCGCACCTCGAGCGCGGGCTCGACGCCGGGGCGCTCCGGCGCGACCTGGAGATCGCGCTCGGCCCCGCGCGGACCTCGCCCCAGCCGCAGGTGACCGCGCCCTCGGCCGCGGGCGCTGCCGAGGCCGACGTGCTCGCGCGCCTCATGCTCTCCGACATCCTCGACGACACGATCCTCGGCGCCCGGCCGAACGACAAACCGTTCCCGCTCCGCCTCGTGCTCGGGGCGCTCGCGGAGCACATCGGATCGCGCAAGAACGAGCGGGCCCGTGAGCTGTCCCTCGTGCTCGCGAGCGCGCTGAACCTCTATTTTCGCGCCGAATTGGACGAAGAGGTCCGCGTGCGCGTGGGCTACGAGGCGAGCCGATCGTTCTACTCGTTCGCGGCGGCCGCCGGGCTCGACCGCGATCTCGTCGCGCGCTCGGCGCCGCTGCTCGCCGCGCTGCTCACGAGCCAGCTCGAGCGCGTCCGGTTCGAGAGCGTCGACCACGTGGCCGTGTTCGACTCCCAGCTCCACGAGCGCGACCGCGGCAGCGATCCGCACAGCGCGCGCGTGACGGCGCGCGCGAGCTTCTTGGCGCGGGTCACCGCCACCGGGACCGTACGAATGAAAGCGCAGGTGCGAACGTGAGCGACAAGGACGCGAAGGCGAACGCGGACGAGACCACGTGGCTCCCCAACCTGGTCGGCGGCGTCTCCATCTGGAAGCTCGCGCCGGACCTGAACGAGGAGAAGTTCTTCGGCGGGCGCCTGCTCGTCCCCGAGACCGAGGGCTCCGAGAGCCTCCCGACCACCGTGCGATGGAACCTCTCGGGCCTCGTGCCGCTCTCGGAGGCGCGCTCCGCACACGGGGCAGACGCCACGGCCGCCGTCGAAGAGTTCCGCGCCTGCCTCGAGCGCGTCGCCAAGACGTTCGCCGACGAGGACAGCGGCTACCACCGCTACCGCGACGCCCTCACGGTGCCGTCGCTCGAGGCCGGCACGACCGACAACTATTTCTACAGCCCGACCGACAAGCGGCTCTACGTCATCAACTGGGGGGCGACCCCGCGGACGCTGGCCGGACAGAAGGAATTTCTTTTTGGTTACGCTGAGTTCGGAAAGGTGTTCGGGGCCGGCGCCCTCGCGGCGGGGGCCGCGTTGGCGGTGGGCGCCGCGAAGGCCTCGGCGCCTCCTGCGCCCGCTCCCGCGACCCCAGACGCCGACGCCGAGAAGAGGGACGACGAGGCTGAGAAGAAGAAGGATCCGAGCGGTCGCCCGCTGTGGTTCTGGCTTTTGCTCGGCGCGGGCTTCCTCGCGCTCGTGCTCGCGCTGCTCGCCCTCCTCAAGTCGTGCGACGACGCCAAGCCGGGGCTCGACGCCGGCGCCGACGCGACGAGCGAGGCGGGCTCCGACGCCATGACCGACGCCACGACCGACGCCATGAGCGAGGCGGGGGGCGACGCGATGGCCGACGCGGGCGACGCGGGCAAAGACGCCAGCCTCGACGCGGACGCCGGCGACGCGATGGCCGACGCAGGCGACGCGGGCAAAGACGCGGGCGACGCAGGCGACGCAGGCAAAGACGCCGGCAAGAAGGCCAAGCCTGGCAAGACCGGCTTCGCCGACGACGCCGCCTTCAAGGGCGGCAAGGTGACGCTCAAGCCGGGTGGCGGGGGCGGCGGGGGCGGGGGCGGCCCGGTGAAGGTCACCGTCTCTCCCCGCCCCGGCGCGGCCACGGTCGCCGGCCCCCACCGCCGACACGATCACCCTCAGGCGGTCGCGTGGCGCATCGTCGCGGGAGAGGAGCGCGTCGCGCGGACGGAAGAGGCGGGCAAGCGCTTCGACGTGCAGCTCCATCCCGGAGAGTCGTTCGACGGAGTCGACGTGGAGTACCAGGACGCCGACGGCGACTGGCACGCTCACTAGGGCACGCTCACTAGGCACACGAGGACAGGACGTGCGTCCATGACGGGAATCGAGACACTCGAGCAGGGGATCCGCGACGCGCTCGCCCACGTGAGCGGCAAGGAGGCGTCACCGGAGGCCACCGTGCTCCGAGACCTCCACCTTCGCATGCGGCGCCTGCGCCGCGCGTGGGGAAGGCCGCAGGCCGTTGGCCTCTTCGGCCCCTCGCAGGCGGGCAAGTCGTTCTTGGTGGGCGCGCTCTTGTCGCACGAGCTCGGCACCCTGAAGGTGCTCGCCCGCGACCGCGAGCTCGACTTCCTCCGCGAGATAAACCCCGCGAAGGGCGTCGAGTCCACCGGCGTCGTCACCCGCTTCTCCACCGCCCCCGGGCCCCGGCTCGAGCGCGGCGACTTTCACTGCCGGCTGCTCACGCTCGACGTCGTGATCGAGTCGCTGGCGACGGGGTTCCTCGTCGAGTGCACCGCGCCTCCGCTCGACCTCGAGCGCATCGATCGGACGCTGCTGGCGGCCAGGCAGCAGCAGGGCGCGACCGCCTCGCCGCACTTCGCCGAAGCGTGGGACACCGTGTTTCACGGCCTCTCGAAGAAGTACCAGGACCGCCACCCGTACCTGAACGAGCTGCGCAGGCACGTGGTGCTGCGCGACGGCGCGTGGAAGTCCGAGGTGCGCTCGCTCGGCGGCTGGCTCTTCGTGTATTCGCTGCTCTGGGGTGGACCCGGCTACGCGAAGGACCTCGACCAGCTCGCGGCGCGCCTGCTCGGCGGGCTCGAGGCCGTGGGGCACTCCGAGAACGTGGAGCTCCAGCTCGCGCAGGTGCGCGCCTCGAGCGACACGTCGAGCCTCCTCGACGCCTCGTGCCTGAACGCCATCGGCACGAGCCAGCCGAGCATGACGGTCTTCGCGCAGGAGGCCGGGCGCGACGTGTCGCTCGAGCCGGCGGTGCTCGCCGCGCTGATCGCGGAGGTCCGGCTCGGACTCCGGCCGGTGCAAGGCTCGCTGCTCGAGCGCGCGGATCTCCTCGACTTCCCGGGCGGGCGTGCGCTGAAGGGCATCAACGGGTTTGGCGCGACCGAGCTCACCACGGGCCGCCTCGAGCACGCCGTCGAGGTCTACAAGCGTGGAAAGCTCACCTTCCTGTTCGAGCAATACGCGCACGACCGCGAGATCACCGCGCTGGTCCTCTGCTCGCCCGGCCCCACAAAGCCCGAGGCCATCCAGCTCCAGAGCCAGGTCGAGCGGTGGCTGGAGATCCGCTACGGAGCGCCCACACCCCAGGCGATCGCCGAGGTCGAAAACCCGAGTCTTTTCCTAGCCTTGACTAAGTTCGACATGTCGCTCGGCACGCTCCGCAGTGACAACGCCAAGGACCGGTGGGACTCGCGCGTGCAGGAGGCCTGCATGGACTTCTGGGCGCGCGGGCAGGCGTCGTGGGTGCACGCGTTCGGCCAGAAGGGGCGCGCGTTCGACAACCTCTATTGGATTCGCAACCCGTACGCCGACCAGATGCTCACACTGAAGGAGGGCGATCCCGACTACGCGGAGGTGAAGGAGGGCTATTTCGCGTCGCGCGCGGTCACGCGCTTCATCCGCGATCCGGCTGAAAAATGGGCGGCCGTCGAGGGGATGGACACCGCCACCGGCATGCCGAAGAGCGGCGTACCGCTGCTCGCCGCGCGCATGCGCCAGAAGCTCGCCGAAGACGTGAAGAAGCGCGAGCTCGGCCGCGAGGCGGAGAGCATCCGTGAGGAGCTGCTCAGCGTGCTGAAGGCGCTCACGCCCTCGCGCGACGAGGAAGAAGAGCGCGCGCGGCTCCGGCGGGAGGCGAAGACGCTCGTCTCGGCGGTGGAGCGCGAGATGGCGCGCCGGTGCTCCGGCTCGGCGTTCGGCGAGCTCATCGCCCTGCTCGCTGTGCCCTCCGACGACCTCGATCGCGAGGTCCGCGCCGTGTTCGCGGAGGTCGCGACGATGAGCATCAAGGCGAGCGACAAGGTGAAGAAGGTGCTCGTCCACGTTCTGAAGTGGTGGCAGCGCCGCGCCTCGGAGACGCTCCGGCAGACGTCGCTCGAGCTGCCCCACGCGCAGGTGGAGACGTTCCTCCGGCAGGTGCTCACGTCGCGGCTGCTGCTCCCCATCCTCGGGCGCGCGATCTTCCCCTATTTCTCGCGTACGCAGGTCGACACGTCGCTCGTGGCGTCGATCCTGGAGCTCAAGATCTGCGACTTCCTACTCACCCTCGGCGTCGAGGTCGAGCGGGGCGCGCCCGCGTTGCCCGTCAAGCTGAGCTTCGCCGAGGAGGCGACCCGCGAGGCCGCGGACGCGATCGACTGGGGCGACGTGAGCTTCGAGGACGCGCCCACTTCTGCGCGCGCCGCCGGGGTCACGATCGTCTTCGCGGGCCGCAAACACTTTGAGCGGTGGTCGGCCGACCTCGGCGAGTTCTACGTACGCTCGGGGGGAGCGAAGGCCGGCACTGCGCTCGACGACGCGAAGGTCGGCGCGCTCGTGCGTATCCTGAAGACCGTGGAAGGCGCCCATGTCGACGAAGCCGGACGCTGAGGGCGGCCCGGGCGAAGACGCCGCGGACGAGGCCAACGAGGAGATCGACCTCTCCAGCGCGTCGATCGCGGATCTCGCGCGCGAGGGCGACGCGGACACGCTCTTCCTTCTCGCGAAGGCCGCCCGCACGGGGACACACGGCCGCGCCAAGGACCTCGCCTGCGCGTTCGCCGCGTACCGCGCCGCGGGGGAGCTCGGCCACTCCGACGCAGACTACGCGGCCGCGCTCTTCCACCTAAACGGCACCGCGACGCCCCGTGACTTGAAGGAGGGCGCCGCCGTGCTCCGCCGCGCCGCCGACCGCGGCAGCGTCGACGCGAAGATCACGCTCGGCAACCTGTACGAGCTCGGCGTCCATTTCGCGCGCGACGCCGAGAAGGCCGACGTTTGGTACCGGAACGCTGCCCGCGCGGCCGGTCTCCCCGCCCCCGGCGCACCCGAAACCTCGCGCGAGCTCGCGTTGTTGGGCGCCGTCCGGCACGCCGAGGCGCTCGCGACCGACCCGACGGCCACCGACGAGGAGCGGGAGCGCGCCCAGCGCAGGGCGCGCGCGCACGGCGCGGGCTTGCGCGACCGCGAGCCAAGCGCACCCGGCGGTCCGCCGAGCGTCGCGGAGCGCGAGACGCGCGAGCCCGACAAGGCCGCTCGCCGCCCCGCGACGAGCCCCGCGGCCCAGGAAACGCCGGCGGTGGTCCCCGTCGATCCCGAGGCCGCGCGGCGCGCGAAGCTCACCGAGCTGGCTGCGAAGGCGAAGGCGCCCTCGCGGCTCACCGCCAAGGCCGGGGCGGGCGCGTTCTTGTACGCGCTCCTCTTCACGGCGACCGCGTTTGGCGCGGCGTTCGCGGCCGACGCCGGCGCGCGCGAGCTCGTGACGCACGGGCAGAGAGTGCCACTGTTCGGCCGCCCCGATCTCGTCTTCCCGGGGGTGCTCGGCGTGGTCGCGGTGCTACCGCAGCTCCTCGTCTACCGCGCCTCCAGCGTCGCGCGCGCCGTCGCGCTCGGAGGCCTCGCGTTCGGCCTCGGCTGGGTGCTCCACAACACCGGCAAGCTCGCGCTCGTCGACGCGAAGCTCAGCCAAGCGATGGCCTTCGCGGGCGCGGGGCTCCTGGCTGCGCTCCTCGCGCAGGGGCTCCTCGGAGGAGCCAAGCGCGACCGCGACGACCGCGTCGACCGCCCCGAGCGCCGCCTCCGCTGACGCGCCCGCTACTTCGACATCCCGCCCGAGGGATCGAACGCGGCCTTCTTGCTCGGCGCCTTCGGCGCGGGCGGAGCGGTCGGCTTCATGAGCGGCGCCTCGGTGGGGACCGGCGTCGGCGTCGGGCGCGCGCTCGGCTCGGGCGCCATCTTCTGCGGGGCCCATTTCGGAGAGGCGTCGCCCGTGGGGATCGGGCTGGCCGACGCCGTCGGGACCGGCGCGACGGGGGGCGCGAGCGCGTCGGTCGCGGCCTTGCGCGCGCGCTGCACGGCCTCGGCCTCGTCGCCCGCGGGGTCGAGGCCCTTCGCCTCGTCGAAGAGGTCGAGGCAGGGCCGGTACGCGCCCGCCCCGCAACGCTCGAAGGCCGCGCGTCGCTTCTGCTCGGCGACCTCGCGCGGGCCGGGGGTCGGCGCGCTCACGCTCGGCGCCGGGACGTCCTTGGCGATGTCGTCGCTGCGCCGACGGAGGGCCACCACCACGAGCACCACGACGACCACGCCGAGGGCCAGCAGCGCCGCCGCCTGGCCGCTCCACCGCGCGCGAAAGTGCTCGCGCAGCCGGCTCACGCGCTTTCGCACGCGCGGCGCCGGGAGGTTCGACTCCTCCGCGATCGTCTCCAGGGTCTCGCCTTCCGCCTCCCGCAGCATCCACCGCAGGGTCTCCTCGGCGTTCTCGCCCTCGGGGAGCTCGCGGCGCGCCCACCGCAGGAGATCGAGCTCGCCCTGGCCCGCGTCCTCGCCGGCGACGTCGGGCAGCTCGTCGGTCAGACGCCGGCGGCGACGGAAGTGGTCCACCACCTTGTGGCGCGCGACGCCCCACACCCAGCGACGGAGGGCGTCGGGCTCGTCGTCGCGCTTGCCGGCCACGAGCGCCTCGGCGATCGCGGTCTGCACGATGTCCTCCGCGTCACTCTCGGGCACGCGCCGCCGGACCATGCGCGTGAGCGCCTCGCGGAAGCGCGGGTCTTCGAGGGGGTGCGCGGGGCGCGCTGGGGAGCCGGGGGTCGACATCGGGGCGAGGGCGAGTGTCGCACGAGTCGTCATGGCGCGTCGTCGCGCGGGCGCCCCCGTTCGTGACAGGCCCCCATCATTCTCACATTGAACGCGGATATCATTCACTTTTCTCTGGAACACGGCGGTACACGACGTACCCGGCGCCCGCGTCACCGAGGCGCACGAACGCGCTCGGCGCGTACCGCCGCGCGAACAGCTCGGAGCCGACGAGGCGAGCCTCGACCCCGCGCGCCCCCACCACCTGCGAAGCGCCCGGCGCGGGCATCCCGCCAGCGGTCGTGTACACGAGCGCGACGTCGACGCCGCGGTCGAGGAGCAGCGAGGTCGCGACGCGCTTGGACGTGTGCCCGCCCGGGAGCGCCGCGAGCTCGGGATCGGTGAGGCCCGCGAGATCGAGGAGGGGCGCGTCGGTCGCGGCCGAGACCCACCCGATGTCGAGCGCCGCGACCCCGCGGGCGCCCGCGAGCTCCGGCCGCGCCCGCGCGATGAGCGCGAGGCGATCGCGCCATACGCCCCGTCCGCGCGGCGCCGTGCCCGCGAAGAGCACCACGCCAACCCCCGCGGCGACGACGAGACGCCCGATAGACCAAGCGCGCGCCCGCCCGACGCGGGGGCCGGCGCCGGGCAAGATGGCGCACGCGGCGAACGCGAGGCCCGGGACGAGCGGCGCCATGAGCCGCGCGTAGGGCATCCAGTCGCCCCCCACGGCGACGATCACCCCGGCGTGGACGCAGGCCGCCACCACGAGCGCGCGGCCGCGAGCGCCCACGCCTCGACGCGCCCCGCGTGCAGCGGAGGGGGCGACCACGAGGAGCGGCGTCAGCGACGCGATGAGCGCCGCGCCCGCGTACGGGAGCCCGTGCGCGACGTCGCTGGGCTTCGCGAGCAGCGCAAGCGGCGCGGGGCGGCCGAAGGCGACGAGCCGCGCGACGACGCAGAGCGCGAAGGGCGTCGCCGCCGCGACGACCGCCCCCGCGAGCGCTCGAGCCGCGGCGCGCGCGGCGGCGCGGGCGCGAGGTGACGACCCGCGAGGCCCGCGCTGGACCGACAACGCCGCGAGCGTGAGCGCCCACGGGAGCAGCTCCGGCCGGAGCGACGCGGCGAGCCCCGCGAGCGCGCCGCGGGCCAGCGCCCGCCGCGAGGTCGCCGCGAACGTGAGCAGGCAGGTCGCGAGCGAGGTCTCCATGCCGCTCGCCGAGTGCGCCGCCAGCGGCACGGAGAGCGCGCACACCAGCAGGGCCGCGGCGGCGTGCCCGAGCGGCGCGCGCGTGCCCGAGAGGGCCCACCCCAGCCGCGCTCCCCCCAGCGCGCCGAGCGCGACGCCGAGCGCCTTCGCGCGGGTGAGGATCGTCACCGCCAAGGGCGCGCCGCCCGCGCCGGGCAGGTGCGCGAGGGCGGCGAGCAGCAGCGGCCATGGCAGCGGCGTGACGCCGTCGGTCGCCGGCCCGGCCGCGGCGAAGCGGTAGCCCGCGCCCGACGCGAGGTTCACCGCGTAGCGCGCGGAGATGAGCGCGTCGTCGACGGTGAAGCCCCACATGAACAGCGCGGGCCCGAGCGCGCACGCGAGCCCGAGCACCGCGAGCGCGAGCGCCCGGCGCGAGGCGGCGCGGGGGGCTACCAGCGTGGACGGGGCTTGTCCAATTGCCTTCATCCTGCGCCGAAAACTACAGCTCTCACCTCACGCTTCCTACCATGGCGGTGCCGTCGCCACCCGAGGAGAGCCGTAGAGAGCATGCGAAGCTTCGAGATATTCGTCGACCAGGGTTCCTCCGCCGAGCACGCGCCGCGCGGAGAGGCGTCGCTCGCGGAGCGGCGGGGCGGCGCCCCGCGTGGGCCGGCCCCGCGCGAGGTCCTCGACATCTTCATCCAGGGCACGAACGTGACCGCGAGCGTCAACGAGCGCAACGCCGTGAGTGTCCTCCGAGACCTCGCGAGCGCGCTGACGCCGCTGCTCGCGAGCCACCGAGGCAAGGCGATCGTGCGCTTCTACGACGACTCATGGGAGCTCGCGATCGAGCGCTTCGGCCCGACGGCGCTGCTCAGCGTCTACCGGGCGGGCGGCGATCCGAAGGTGCTCGTGCACGAGCGCCCGGTGGCGTTCAGCGAGGTTCGCGCCAGCGTCCTCGACGCGCTCGCGAACGCGGCGGGCGCCGGCGCGGCGGGCTCGATGCGCTCGCGGGCCCCGGAGCTCGAGACGGTGCGTCGCTCGCTGGCCGACACCGAAGACCTCGGCGCGGACAGCGACCTGCCCCTCCCTCGCCCCACGCCGGTCGTCATCGAGCTCGACCGCGACGCGCCGATCTCCTTCGCCGCCGAGTTCCTCCTGCGGGAGGGCGCGCGCGGCGCCGCGCCGTCCAGCGTCGAGCGCGCCGATCTCCACGCGCTGCTCTTCCGCGGCCGCATGCGGGCCGAGATCCGCGGGCGCGCGGTCGACCTCGGTGAGGCCGCGCCCTTCCTCGTGGCAGAGCGCCTCGTCGAGCTCGCGCGCGGCGCCCTCGCCTCGTGGGAGCGAGGCCAGGGCTTCCACGTCCGCGCCAACGCGGGCGGCCTGCTGGTCGGGCTGCGCGCGAGCTGCGACGCGGACGGCAGAGAAGTCGCCGCGCTGGTGCTCGGCAGCGCCGAGCTCTCGAGCCGTGAGCGTGCACTCTACACGTTTCCGAACCTGGGCGTGTCCGACGTGGTCGAGGCGGCGCTCTCGTTCGGTCGCGCCGTCGTGCGCGCCGTCGTGCGCCGCGATCGCTCGCAGTCGATGAACCTGCGGCTCTCGGCGTTCCGCCGCCAGGTCCGCGAGCTCGAGGGCGCGCTCCGCGAGGTGAAGCGCTCCGACTCCTTCGTGAACCGCGCGCCGGAGTCGTACCGCGCCTTCGCCGAGGGCGCCGCGCGACCGCGCAGCGAGGCGGTGCCGCCTGCGCGCCTCCGCTACACACCCAAGTGGCGCGCGCAGATCGCCGGCATCGATCTCCGGGGGACGTTCCTCTGCGGCGACCGCCTCATCGTGGGCTCGGTCCACGAGCTCTCGTGCCTCGACCGCGCGACCGGCGAGGTCCTCTGGCGCGCCCCCGCCGCCCGAGCCACGAGCGTAGTGACGCCCGCGGGCATCGCCCGGGTGGCCAGCGACGGCGAGGTGACGGTCCACGACTTCGGCAACGGCGACGTCGCGCTCCGCACGTGGATCGCGCCGCGCGGCGCAGGCCCCCAGGCGGGCTGCGTCGTGAGCGCGCCGGGCCTCCCGCGCCTGCTCATCTTGTCCGAGGGCGAGCGGCACCTCGTCGCCCTCGATCTCCTGACGGGCGAGCCTCGCTGGCGCTACGCGTGGGGCAAGAGCTCGGGCGCGCTGCGCCTGAAGCGTTCGGGCAAGCTCCTCTACGTGGCCACGGGCGACACCGCGCTGACGGCGCTCGACGTCTCCACGGGCTCGGTCGTCTGGCGCGTGCGCGACAGGCTCCGCTTCTGCGCCGCCCCCACGGTCGACCAGCACGGCCTCTACGCCGTCGCGGGCGCCGCGCACGGGCCCGGGCAGCTCGCCATCGTCGATCCCTTCTCGGGCGAGGTGCGCGTGTCGCACGCGCTCACGGGCACCGTGACGGTCGAGGGGAGCCCCCTCGTCGCCAGCGACGCTGTCGTCCTCGCGCTCCGCGAGCGCGACGGCCTCCGCCTCGTGGGCCTCGACCGCGCCACCGGCAAGCCGCGCTTCGACACGAAGAACGCCGTAGCGCCGGTGGGCACGTCGTGGCTGGCGGTCGACGATCTCGTCATCGGCAACACGCCGACGGGCGAGCTGCTCGCCGTCGAGTCCGCGGGAGGGCGCGTTCGCTATCGTCAGGAGCTCGGGCGCGCGAACGAGGCCGACGCGCCGAGGCGCCTCGAGCCCGTGCTCCGCTCGGGCGCGCTCTTCGTGCCGCACATTGACGTACATGTATTCCGCCCTCAGGACGGCGCGCGCCTCGGCACGGTGGGCCCGTGCGAGGCCATCCCGGACCTCCTGCGCGTCGACGAGAAGTGCGACGCGTACATCGCGGAGGAGAGCGGCCACCTCGCCGCGTTCGGGTCCGGCGCCCGCCTCTCGCTGGTCCGCTGAGCCTCGAGCGCGAAGCGCGGCTCTCCGGAGAGCCTTCGGAGGGAAGAACCCGCGCGCGTCGACGTACGCTGGGGGGATGGTCCCCGCGCGCAAGACGGTCTCCTGGCCGCGCTCCTGGCTCTGCGCCGCCGCGTGCGCTCTCGCGCTCGCCGCGTGCAGCGACCTCAAAGAGGGCGGCGGAGACACGCTCCCCGATGGCGGCCCGACCGCGACGGGCGAAGGCGGCGTGCCCATCGCCCCGACCGCGCCTCCCTCGGGTTCGGGCGCGCCGGACGACGCTGCCACCCGGCCCGTAGGCGCAGGCCCGACCGGTCCGGGGCCCTTCGGCGCGCTCCCCAACGGGTATTGTTGCGCCGACGCGAGCGAGTGCCGGTCGCGACAGTGTGTCGACGGACCGGGAGGCCGCATGTGCCTCGACCGGTGCGGCGATCCCAGCGGCTGCCTCGCCACGGCGGGCACCTTCACCTGCCCGAGCGTCGGCGGCGGCGCAGACCGCCTCTGCGCCCCGAGCGCGGCCACCCGCTGCACCCCCGGCAACGTCTACTCGCGCGGCACGCGCAAGCTCGGCGACTGCTGCACCGCCACGCACGACGCCAACGCGGGGCTCGAGTGCGAGGGCGGCATGTGCTCCTCGTTCGGCAAGGCCGGCAACCGCTACATTTGCCATCAGGCGTGCTCGAAGCCGTCGGACTGCCCCGGCAACTACATGTGCGCGCTCGGCCCCTACGACTTCAAGATCTGCGTGCCGGAGTCCGGCGAGTCGCCCACCTGCCGCGAGCCCTAGTCCCCTGGAAGCGTGATCCCTTCCAGAAGTCGCGCGGCTCGGCCTTTCGCCACAAGGGAGCGAGGGGGTGTCCCGTTTTCGGCGGCGGTGGGAGGATACTCATGTTCGAGGGTCGGCGTTCTCGCGCGGTCACACCCGAAACCACTGTCCCCTGAGCGCAAAGCGCCGCCTCCACCGCGCGGAACGACGTCCGAGTTGAGGACGGGCCCGCCGCCGCCGCAAACGGGGCACCCCCTCGCTCCTCGGCATGACACCGAAGACCGGGCTTCTGGTACGAACCACGACTCCAGGGGACTCCCCTGGAAGCAAGATGACTTAAATATTCTACGGTGCTTCCTAGTCCAAGGACCATGACCACCAGCGGCCCGAAGGCAGTACTCGCCCTTTCTCCCGAGGAACGCGCGGAGTTGGAGCGGCGCGACGAGTACGCACGAATCGTCGCCTCGCGTTTCGCGCCGGCATCGTTTTGGCCTGCGCGGGGGGCGCGACGAACACAGATGTCGCAGCCCGTTGCAGGACGTCGATGCAGACCGTTGGCCTCTGGCGTCGGCGGTTTGTCGAGCGTCGGCTCGACGGGCTTTACGATGAGCCCCGCGTTGGGGCGCCGCGCGCGATCTCGGACGAACAGGTCGAGAAGATCGTCGTCGCGACTTTGGAGGCCAAGCCCAAGGGCAAGACCCACTGGAGTACGCGCGACATGGCCGCCAAGGCGGGCATCAGCCACACCACCGTCAGGAAGATCTGGCGGACGTTTGGCCTGAAGCCACACATCGTGCGCTCCTTCAAACTCTCAGACGACCCGCAGTTCGTCGAGAAAGTTCGCGACGTCGTAGGCCTCTATATGAACCCACCCGACCGCGCTGTCGTCTTCGCGGTGGACGAAAAGTCGCAGATCCAGGCGCTCGAACGTGCGCAGCCGGTCCTGCCGATGGACCTCGGTCAGCCGGAACGACAGACCCACAACTATGTCCGTCACGGCACGCTCGACCTCTTCGCGGCGCTCAACGTGGCAACGGGCGAGGTCATCGCTCGTTTCAAGAAGCAGCACCGTGCGAAGGACCTCGTCGCCTTCCTCAAGGCCCTCGATGCAGCGGTCGAACCGGAGCTCGCCGTGCATGTCGTCCTCGACAATCTCTCGGCGCACAAGGGCCCTGAAGTGCAGCGCTGGCTGCTGCGCAACCCCCGCTTCCAGCTGCACTTCACCCCCACCTACTCTTCGTGGCTCAACCTCGTGGAGCGCTTCTTCGGCCTCCTCACCGAGCAGGCTCTCAAGCGCGGCTCGCACACGAGCATCCCGCAGCTACGTCAGGCGATCCAAGCTTACGTCGACGCGCACAACGAGCGCTCGCGGCCGTTCAAGTGGACCAAGCCCGCCGACGAGATCCTGGCGTCGGTCCAGCGCTTCGGACAGCGAATCCTGCAGGTTCACGGATGAGTGTTTTTGAAAGAAATCACGCTTCCAGGGGACTAGCTAGCCGTTGATAAACTCCCGTCGCCCCCGCGCCGCCGCATCGGCACGGGCTGCGTTGCGATCCTCCGGTGCCTGCTCACCTGCGTCTCCGACGATGTGCGTGCACTCTACACGGACATGGACGGCGCCTCGGCGCGAGCCGTGAGCGCCGCGCCGGCTACCGCGGCGCGGCTGGGTCCGCGGGGTCGGCCTCGTAGCTCACGCGGAGCACCGTGAGCTCCACTGTCCCCTTCGGGCGCGCGACGAGGGTCGTGTCCCCCTCCCGCTTGCCGAGCAGCGCCTTGGCGACCGGCGAGGCGACGCTGATGTGTCGACGGGCGAGGTCGATCTCGTCGGGCCCGACGATGCGGTACGTCGCCCGGGCGCCGTCCTCGTCTTCGACCGTGACCCACGCGCCGAAGAAGACCCGCCCGTCGTCGCGGCTCGCGAGGCTCGCGCCCGGGTCGACCACGCGCAGCACGTCGAGCCGCTTCGAGAGGAAGCGGATGCGGCGATCGATCTCGCGGAGGCGCTTCTTGCCATAGATGTACTCTGCATTCTCCGAGCGATCGCCCTGCGCCGCGGCCGCCTGGACGTCGGCCGTGACCTTGGGGCGCTCGCCGTGCCACAGCCGCTCGAGCTCGTCGCGGAGGCGGCGCTGGCCCTCCGGGGTGATGTAGCTCGGCCCTCGCGGCGCGGGCTCGGCGTCGGCCGGATCGTCGTCGTCGGCGTCCGGCTCCTTCGTGAAGGCCTTGGACACGCCTACGTCACCTCGTGCATCAGCTTGCGGATGGGACGTGAGAACACGAACAGCACGCCCGCGCCGAGGACGCTGATGCCCACGAAGAGCTGGAAGTAGCTCACCGGGGTGACCTTGCCCCACGACTCGCCGATGCTGCCGCCCACGTACTGCGCGACCGAGCTCGCGAGCAGCCACACGCCCATGAAGAGCGAGCCGAAGCGCGCGGGCGCGAGCTTCGTGACCATCGAGAGCCCGACCGGCGAGAGGCACAGCTCGCCGAGCGTCGCGAGCAGGTAGCTGAGGAAGAGCCACATGCCGCTCACGCGGCTGTCCTGGCTCGCCTTCGCGAGCTCCACGATCGCGGTCTTCCACGCGGGCGACGCCGCGCACTGGAGCACGCTCACCTTGGAGTTTTCGTCGACCGGGGCGTGGAAGTGAAACACGATCTTGGCGCCCGGGCCGGCGGTCACCTTGCCGTCGGGGCCGACCGTCGCGCCCACGAGCTCGGCGGCGCCGTTGGCCTCGTCGTTCTTCGTCATGATCGGCTCGAAGTACTCTGGCAGCGTCGTGAGCTCGATCGTCACAGGGGAGGCCTTCGTGGCGCCCTTGGTGCGGTCCTCGAGGGTCTCCACGAACTTCGCGTAGCTCTCCGGCACAGCCGCGGCGATGGCCCCGTTGCGGCCAAAGATGGGGAGCACGCCCTTCACCACGAGCTCGCCGCCCTCGAAGCGGAGGCGGCCGGCGTCGAGCTTCGACACGTCGACGCCTGCGGGCACCCCGCCGGCGAGCTTCACGCGCGACTCGCGCGAGTTCTCGGAGCCCGCGCCCGCGACCATCGCGGCGAACGACGCGGTCATGAAGAGCAGCGCCACGAACATCTTCACGGGCGTGGAGGGGTTCCACACCTTGATCCAGAACATCGTGAAGAGCGGCGCGAGGATGAAGATCAGCACCGCGTTGACCGACTGAAAGTACTCGGCCGGGTACTCGAAGGTGCCCACCTTCAGCACCGTGTGTTGATCGGCCCAAATGCTGAGTGCGTTGCCCGCCTGCTCGAACGCCATCCAGAAGAGCACCGCGAAGCAGAAGAGCATGAAGATGACCTTGCTCTTGTCGCCCTCCTTGCCCTTCAAGCGCAGCAAGATGACGGCCATCGTCACGAACACGCCGCCGAACGCCACCGGCATGATGAGCGCGGTGCCCTTCGCGTGACCCGAGAGGAACATCGACACGTACATGCCCGCGATGCCGAGGGCCGCGAGGATCATCACGAACGGGTAGACCATCGCGAGCCCACCCGCGAAGCCGCGCGCACCGTCCGCGCCCGCCGCGCCCTCGGCGCCCTCGGCTTCGGGCTTCCCGTCGCGGTAGGCGCTGCCCGTCGGCTGCTCGTTCGCGGCCGCTTCCTTCGCGGCCTCTTCCGACTCGGCCTTCGCGCTCTTCTCGACGACCTCGGCCGCGGCGATGTCCGCGAGCACACGCTTCTGCCCCACCAGGAACACCGTGAGGCCGACGCACATGCCGATGCCCGCCGCCGCGAACCCGTAGTGGAACGAGTAGTGCTGCTTCAGCCAGGCGCAGACGAGCGGCGACAAGAACGCGCCGAGGTTGATGCCCATGTAGAAGATCGTGAACGCGCCGTCGCGGCGGTTGTCGCCCTTGGGGTACATCTTCCCAACCATCGTGGAGATGTTCGGCTTGAAGAACCCGTTGCCCGCGATGAGGAACCCGAGCGCCGCGTAGAAGAACGGCAGCGACTCGAATGCCATCAAGAAGTGACCGATCGCCATCAGGATTCCGCCGATGACGATGCTGTTGCGCAGGCCGAGCAGGCGGTCGGCGATGAGCCCGCCGAGCAGCGGCGTGAGGTAGACGAGGCTCGTGTACCACTTGTACACACCGGAGGCGCGCTCGGGCTGCCAGAGCAGGTAGTTCAGCATGTAGGTCATGAGCAGCGCGCGCATGCCGTAGTAGCTGAAGCGCTCCCACATCTCGGTGAAGAACAGGAGGTAGAGCCCCCGAGGGTGCGGCGCCGCTTTAGCCATGGCGGGCGAAGGGAGCCGCTTCGCATCGCGCTGTCAAGGCTTTAGGCCGCGGCGAGCGACCCCGCGCCTACGGAGCGGGCGGCGGCACGACCTCGATCAGCGCGGGACCGGGCGACGCCGTCGCGCCCGCGAGGACCTTCTGCGCCGAGAGCCCGAGCTTGTCGCGCGCGCCCTGCGCGAAGGTGGCCGAGGGCTTCTCGCCGCCCTTGAGGCTGACACGCAGCGCGCACCCCTCGTAGGCAACGGCGTCGACCTCGACGCGCCGGAGCAGCGCCGCCTCGTCGAGGGTGGGCCCCTGCTCCTTGCGCGTCGCGACGGGCCGGCGGCGGCTCCGCGAGCAGTCGAGCTTCTCGGCCGGGGGCTGGGTCGGCTGCGGGGAGGTGTCCTTCGCGATCGCGGAGATGACCTTGCGCTCGACGAGCGGCCACGACGGCGCCGTGGTGAGGAGGCCCGCGTCGCGGTAGGCGTCGACCGTCGCCGCCGACAGCGCCTCGAGCGGGGCGCGGCGCGCGGCGGCGGCCGCGCTCGCCCCGAGCAGGCGCGCGTTGTCGTCGAGCGTCACGCGCGAGACACGGCCGAGGCGCTCGACGACACCGCCCAGCTCGCCGCTCAGCTCGGCGGCGGTCGAGAACACGGCGCCCTCCTTCGCCAGGACGCGCTTGGCGGCGCCGCCCGCGTCGGACTGGGCGCGCTCGAGGCCCGCGAGCCAGGCCTGCGCGAACGCGCGCACCAGCGGCTCGTTCGCGGTGAGCGTGTGCTTCGTCGTGATGGCCACGTAGGGCACGAGCCCGGCCGCCTCGACCGTGGAGAGGAGGTGCTCGCCGTCGTACTTGTCGAGGAACGAGCCGGCGACGAAGGCCGCTTCGCGGTGTGTGATGGACGCGCGCTCGTCGGCGACGACGAACTTCACCCTCGAGGGCGATGCGCCCGCGGCGTCGAGCGCGAAGAGCGCCATCCACTGGCGGGACGCGAGGCGCTCGCCCGCGGGCACGAAGACCTTCACCTCGCCGGTCGCCGCCGGCGCGCGGCTCGCCCCCGGCGCCGCGAGCGGCACGAGGCGCTCGGCGGCCTGAGAGAACCCGACCAGGAGGAACGCCTGGGGCTCGAGCGCGCGCAGGCGCTCGGTGGCCGCCACGAGGTCCGGCAGCGCGACGATGGCGATGTCGGCCCCGTCGGCGTCGGCGCCGCCCCGGACGAGCCGCCCCTCGACCTTTGCCAGTGACTCGACGGGACAGAGCTCCAGCTCGAACGGGCGCGTCGCGCCGGGCGCGAACGCCATGGTGCCGGGCGCGGCGAGGGCGGCGCCGAGGGTCGTCACGCGGAGCGGTCGGTCAAGCAACTTGACCACCTGGGTCGGCGGGGCGCCGTCGCTCGCGGGCGCAGCCACGGCGTCGGCAGGATCGGCGGCGACCGCGGCGTCGCGCGCGGCCGCGTCGAGCGCGGCCGCGTCGAGCGCGCTCGCGTCGCCCGACGCGTCCCCCTCTTCCTGGACGCGCACGAGCGGCGCGTCGTGCGGCGGCTTCGTCCGCACGGCGGCCAGCACACCGAGGCCCGCCAGGGCGGCGAGGAGCACGAACGGGACGACCTTGTCGCGCATCAGCGCGCCTCCTTCGCGGCCGAGGAGCTCGGCGCGGCCGACGCGGCGGACGGCGCCGGCGCGAGCACCTCGCGCTCGGTACGGAACGTGGGGGTCACTCCGCCGAGCGCGAACGCGATCTTCGCGAGGCCGAGGGAGCTGGCGCGGGTCTGCCGATCGCCCTCGTTCACGAGCGCTCCGGGCGCGGCGGCGATGAACACCCAGGCCAGGAGGATCCAGAAGCCCGCGCACACGTCGGCGACGGCGCCGAGTCGATCGGTGATGCCCTTCAGGCGAGCGAGCAGCTTGTCGGCGACGAACAGCGGCAGCCCGAGCAAGAGCACGGCCGCCACGACCAGGCGCGCGGTGAAATTGCCCGTCGCATAGCCGAAGACCGACACCAGACCCAACAAGGCGAGCGGGAACGACGCGAGCAGAGAGATTCCCCGGGCGGATCGAACGGCGTTCGTGAGCCGCGCGCCGCTGGGCGCGGGGCGCGAGGGTGCGCTCGCCTTCTTCACCGCAGGTCTTGCTTCCGCCACCCGCCGACTAAACCCAAAAGCCGGCCAAGTTGCCACCTCTTTCGGGTGGCAGAGCCCACAGAAGCGCCCCTACCCACCTTCTCGGCCGAAGTGCGCGTTTCGATGACAGCTTCACGCTACGGTGCAGCATGGGGCGCGACGAGGGGCGGGGCGAGCGCAACGACGAGGCCGAGCTCGCGGCGCTCGGCTACGGGCAGGATCTCCTCCGGGCGATGGGGGGCTTCTCGAGCTTCGCGCTGAGCTTCTCGATCATCAGCGTGCTTACGGGCATCCTGACGACCTTCAGCGACGCCCTCGGGCCGGGCGGGCCGCGAGGTGTGGGGCTCGGCTGGCCGCTCGTCTCGTTCGGCACCGTCGTGGTCGCGCTCGCCCTCGCGGAGCTGTCGAGCGCGTTCCCAACGGCCGGAGCGCTCTACCACTGGTCCGCCCTCCTCGGTGGGCCCGGCTTCGGCTGGTTCACGGCGGCGATGAACCTGGTGGGGCAGTTCGCGATCGTGGCGGCCATCGACTACGGCTTCGCGCGCGAGCTCGCCGCGCTCACCGGCGTGCACCCGCTCGCGCTGTTCACCGTCGTGCTCGCGACCCACGCCGGGCTCAACGCGTTCTCCACCGGCGCGGTGGCCAAGCTGAACGATCTCTCCGCGGTGGTGCACATCGCCGGGGTCGTCGCGCTCGTCGTGGCCCTGCTCATGTTCGCCGACAAGCGCCCGCCGAGCTTCCTGGTGACGGCCTCGACGAACCGGCCCGACGGCGACGCCGCGATGGGCTTCGGCAACGCGCTCATCCTGAGCCTCTTCACGTTCACCGGCTACGACGCGTCGGCGCACCTCGCCGAAGAGACCCGTGATCCGGCGCGCGGCTCGCCGATGGGCATCCTCTCGGCCGTGCTCGTGAGCTCGGTGTTCGGCTACGCCCTCGTCGTCGCCCTCACCCTCTCGATCCACGACCTGCCGACCGCCGCGGCCGACGACCACGCGGCGCTGTTCGTGCTCCGCCACGCGCTCGGCCCGCAGGGGGGTTCGCTCGGCATGGGGCTCGCCTTGGTGGCCATGTGGTTCTGCGGCCTGTCGAGCCTCACGAGCGCGTCTCGTACCCTCTACGCGTTCGCGCGTGATGGCGGCGTGCCGCTCTCGCGGCAGCTCGCGACGGTGGCGGCCTCGACCAAGACGCCCGTCGCCGCGATCTTCACCGTGGCCTCGATCTCTCTCGGGTTCGTGCTGGTGTCGTCGCTCGTGCGCGAGCGCGTGTTCGCGCTGGCCGTGCAGGTCGCCACGATGGGCCTCTACGTGAGCTACGGCCTGCCCATCGCGCTCGGCGTGCGCGCGCGCCTGCGGGGCCGCCTGACCCGGCGCGGGCCGTTCCACCTCGGGCGGCTCAGCGTCCCCATAGGCGGCGCGGCGGCCCTCTGGTGCGTCGGCGTGCTGGTGGTGTGCAGCCTCCCGCCCAACCTGGGCGCGGGCGGCGTGCTCGCCGGGCTCGCCGCGGCGCTCGGGCTGCTGTGGCTCACCTCGGTGCGAGGGCGTTTTCAGGGCCCGCGCGTACAGCTCGTCGACCTCGAGGGGCGCGCGGCGGGCGCGGCGAGCACCGCGACCACGGAGGCGCCTGGCGCGCCGGTGGACGCGCCCTGACGTCAGGCTTGCGACGGCGCAGGCTCGCGGATCTCGCGCGGCGCGCCGAGCTCGATCACCTGGTCGGCGTGCGCCAGCAGACCCTTGCGGTGCGAGACGATCAGCACGGTCGCGCGACCACTAAGCTCTCGAATTGAACTGGCAATTTCGTTCTCGGTGCGGTCGTCGAGGTTGGCCGACGCCTCGTCGAGCACGAGCACGTGCGGATCCCCGAGGAGCGCCCGGGCGAGGCACAGGCGCTGCTTCTGGCCCGCAGAGAGCCCCGAGCCGTCCTCCGCGATGAGGTAATCGAGCCCACCGGCGAGGTCACGGATCGTCCCGTCGAGGCGGGCGCTCCGCAGCGCGGCCCAGAGCTCCTCGTCGGTGGTGGTGAAGGGCGCTCCGTACTGCAGGTTGTCGCGGATGGATCCGGCGATGAGGAAGGCCTCGGCCCCGACGTACCCGACGCGCACCGAGGCGTCCGAGAAGTAGTCCCCCGGGGTGCGCCCGCCGACGGTGATGGTGCCCGCGGTGGGCTCCATCAACCCGAGGAGCAGCGACAAGAGCGTGCTCTTGCCGCGCCCGCTGGGGCCGACGATGCCGAGCTGCTTGCCGGACGCCACGGCCGCGTGGACCCCCTCGAGCGCGAAGCCCTCCTGACCCGGGTAGCGGAAGGAGACCCCTCGCACCTCGACCGCGGGCGGGGTGCCCCGATCGGTGGGACGGGCGTCGCGCGCGCGCCCCTCGGTGGAGCCGCGCATCGAGGCCGCGGGACCGGTGTGCTCCCCGAGGTCGAGCGCGTAGGTGAGCGCGACCTTGGTCTGGGGCCAGAGCTGGTTGCACATACCGAGGTAGCTCACCCCGGCCGCGAGCTGCTGGACGAAGCGGAGGAAGAGGTAAAGGAACGAGACGAGGACGAGCGGCGCGGTGTGAAGCACGTTCTGGCTCACGGCGATCATGACCAGGATCAGGACCACCCCGAACAGCGGCGTGAGCGCACCGGACACCGCCGACATGAGCCCGGCGTGCACCGACTTCGACTCGTAGGCGTCGACGGCGGTCACCAGGCGCGCGTGCTCCATCGTCTGTGTGCGAAGCGTGCGCACGAGGAGCGTGTTTCGCGCGATGCGCTCGATCCCCTCCACGACGACGCGGAGCTGCTCGGGCACGCCCTCGACGATACGGCGCGCGCGCGCCGCGAGGTAGAGCACCACGAGGCCAATCACGAACAGGCCCACGAACGCAACGATCGACTCGTACGGAGAGGCGACGAGCATCACCACGAGCAAGGCCCCCGCCTGGACGAGCGACGCGACCAAGGTGGAGGCGAGATAGGCGAACGTGGCCGACCGGAGCGCGATGTCACCGCTGATCGCGTTCACCCGCGCGGCGGTGACCACCCGCCGATCGGGGTGGAGCAGCATCTCGAAGAGCGCGAAGCGGCGCAGGCGCGCCGTCACCGCCTCCTGCGAGGTGATGCCCGACTGGCCCACCACGACCTGGCTGAGCGCGCGCACCGCGGCGATGACGAGGAGGAGCACCGAGAGGCCCGTGTTCGAGAGCGAGAGCCCCTCGAGCACGGGCAGCGTGGCGACGTCTTTGGCGAGCAGGCCGAGGTTGCGCAGGAGCAGCTGCAGCACCACCGCGACGGCGAGCTCGATCGACGCGAGCACCAGGGAGACGAGCGCGCCCGCCACGAGGTAGAGGAACGCGCGCCGGCCAAGCAGCGTGGAGTAGGCGCGCAGAAAGCGCACGGGGCGCAGAACGCTGAACGCCTCGGGGACCAGCGTGTCGTCGGAGGGTGGGGCCATAGGGGAGCGCGGAGCGCGGCGGGTCCAGAAGGCCCGCCCGGTGGGCGCGCACCCTACCCGATTTTTCCCCGGGCCGCTCGCCACCTCGAGCGCGCCGCCCGCTCGGCCCGCGCGGCCTCGTCACGATCGGGCGCTCAGCGCCGGGGCGGCGGCTGCGCGTAGCGCGGGTCGGAGGCGGGGAACGGGTTCGCCGTGTCGCGCAGGCGGGTGTCGCGGTCGTCGTTGAACGAGTCGCCGCGCTCGGAGAAGAACGCCACGCCGATCACGCCGACGTTTCGAGCCGAGCCGGTCTGCGCGGCGTACGAGTCGCTCACTCGCCCGAACCGGAAGGTGGCCACCTGGGAGGCGCTCTGTCGGAAGCCCTCGATCTCGAGGGTCGCGTGTGGGTTCAACACGTACCCGCGGTGCTCGAGCGAGCCCGGCTGGCCGTTCACGACGTCGAGGCCGTCGACCGTAGCGATCGCCTCGAAGCGGTGCGCGGAGCGGTTCTGCACGACGAGCGTGTACCGCTCCCCCGCCTGGCCGATGAGGTACGTCCGGCCGCCGAAGCGGATGGCCTCGAGCGGGTCGCCCGAGCCGTCGCGGACCGAGACGGCCACGAGGCCGTTGGCGGTGGGCAGCTCGCGTGAGGTGTTCCCCTGGCGGTCGCGGAGGGAGATCAGCGCGTCGACGCCGGCGCGGTCGTTGTAGTGCAGCGTGGCCACCGCGAACGGGCGGATCGCGTCGGCGCGGACGAACGAGACGTCGCGCACCTCTGAGCGCCGAGCCTCACCCCACTCGGTGCCGAGCCCCGGGCGGCTCTGCGGCGCGGGTTGGGCGGGCGCCTCGGCCGAAGCGCCGCGAGCGCCCGCGGGCGCCTCGCTGGCCGGCGGCGGGGCCGACGGCTGCACCTCCACGTCGCTCGAGTAACCCGGCCCCGACTTGTACGCCGCCGGGCGCGAGCCCGAGGCCTCCGCGGAGGGCGAGCGGGGCGCGTTCGGGGCGGCGCCGCAGCCCACCATCACAGACACGAGTGTCACGAAGAGCCCGATGCGCTTGCCGAAGTTCATGTTCCCAGCCTCCATGCTCGATCGAACGTACGCCGCGCGGGCGCCTTACAGGGTCCCCGATTTATTTCTTGAGCCGGTCCGGACGCCCCGAGGGACCGCCGGGACGACGCGCCCGCTCGGGCCGCTGAAGCGGCTTCTTCCCCACTGCGCCGTCACGCGCCGCGGTGAGGAGCATGGCCTTCATGGTGGGCTCTTCGCCAGGGGTCGCTGGAAAATCGCTGGCGGGCGGCAGGTCCTTCAGCTGGGCGACGGGGACGGACGCGGCCTCGGCGGCGGCGAAGAGCACCCGGCGGAGCTTCGCCCGCGAGGTGCCTCGGTGGTTGGTCGACGCGAAGAGCCGCCCGCCCGGCGCGAGCACGCGGAGCGCCTCCGCCGCAAGCTCCCCATAGTGCTGCTCGGCGACGAAGCGTCGCTTCTTCGAGGTGGAGTAGCTCGGGGGATCGAGGACGACGACGTCGAAGCGCTCGCCCTTCTTGGCGGCGCGGGCGAGGTAGGCGAACGCGTCTTCGGCGAGCACGAGGTGGGCGTTGGCGTCGGCGTGCCCGGCGCGCACGAGGTTGTCGCGACCGCGCGCGAGCGCCACGGCGGCGGCGTCGACGCTGACGGTCTGCCGCGCCCCCCCGACCGCGGCGGCCACGCTGAAGCCGCACGTGTAGGCGAACAGGTTCAGCACCCGCAGGCCGCCCGCGGTGAGCCGGAGGAGGCGTCGGTTGCGGCGCTGGTCGAGGAAGAGCCCGGTCGACAGGCCGTCGCCGAGGCTCACCCCGAGCGGGACGCCGTCTTCGAGCACGACGAGCTCGTCGGCGGCCGGCACCCCACGGACGGGCGCCCGCGGCGCCACCTCGTCGCGGCGCGTGTCGACCAGCGTGTTGGCCTGGCGCGGACGGTACTTAAGGTAAACGCCTGCAAACCCTAGACTTTCCACCGCGTCAAGCACGCGCTCCACGCGGACGCGGTCCTCCCAGAGGCCCTCACCGTCGTCGTACAGCTGGACGACCGCGAAGGCGTCGTAGACGTCCACCGCCAGGTGCGGGAGCGCGTCGCCGCCCTCGTTGACGAGACGAAAACAGGTGGTGTCGGCCGAGCGACCCAGCGAGAAGCGCGCCTCCCTCGCCGTCGCGAGGGCCTCGCGGAGCGCGTCGTCGTCGTCGAAGATGGCGCGGCCGAGGTCGCCGCGCGCGAGCCATCGCGGGAACGCCGGCGGGGTCTTCGCGTGAAACCGCGTGAGCGTGCCCTCGCCGAGCAGCCCCGCGGGGAGCTCGAGCCGCGACGCGTGCAGCAGCAGCCGCGGCGCTCGAGCGCCGTCGTAGAGACGATCGCCCGCGATCGGCGCGCCGGCGTGGGCGAGCTGGACGCGCGCCTGGTGAGTGCGGCCCGTTTCGAGCGAGAGCTCGACCTCGGCCCGCGCGCCGCGCCGAGCGCGCTCGTTCACATGGGTGATCGCCAGCTTCCCGCGGGCGTCCTCGCGAGGGCCTCGAGCGCCACGCGCGGCGCGCACGACCTCCATGCGCCCCGCGTCGCCCTTGTCGAGGGTGTCGCGCAGTGTGCGAGCGCCGAGCGGCCCCCGCGACTCGACGCACGCGATATAGGTCTTCTTCACCTGCCTGCCCTCGAACGCCGCCGCGACCGGAGCGTTCGCCTCGCGGCGCAGGGTGAACAGGACGAGCCCGCTGGTGTCGCGATCGAGGCGCTGATGGACGCCGAGGTACGGCGCCGGCGCGCCCGCCCCGGCCTCGCGGGCGAGCGCTCGGCGGAGACGGCTCACGAGGTCCTCGGGCTCTTCGGGGCTCGGCGCTTGGGTCGGCGCTCCCGCGGGTTTGTCGACGACGACGATGTCGGCCGAGCGGTAGACGATCGCCGAGGGCTCGAGGTCGGGGAAGATGCGCTCGGACACTGGCTCCAACGTAGTGCATCCCGACTGGAGGCGCGTCAACTCCCGCGTCGGTGGCGCGCTCCGGGGAGGTGTGCGACACCTGCTCCGGTCATGACCCCAGCCCCCTCCTCCGCCCCTCGCCGTCCGCTCCCGCCGGGTGTGGCCGCGCTGCTCGTGCTGGCCGTGCTCGCGGGCTGTTCCTCCAGCACGACCACGGCCCCCCCCCCTCCTCGCAACCCCGACTCGGGCGCGGGCGACGCGGCGACCCCGGGCGACGCGGCGCTGCTCGACTCGTCACCCCCGTCGAACGACGCCGCGCCACCCGAGCGTGAGGCGGGCGCGTTGGACGCCGGACCGATCGTCGCCTGCTACAAGGAGGACGACGCCTTCTTGCTCGAGGGGCTGGCGCCCAGCCGCAGCCCGTCGCGCTGCACCACCGCGGTCATCAAGGAGGCGGTCGGCGCGTGCCTCAGCGCGACCAGCACCACCGCCGGGTGCGACGCATACATCGCCGCGAACCCAGAGTGCGCGCGCTGCTTGCTCGGCGGCATCGACGGCGATGACTTCAGCAAGGTGCCGGTCGGCGCGATCCTCCCTCTCTCGGAGGTGGCCGTGTCGCCAAACGTCGCCGCGTGCGCGGCGCTGGTGATCGGGCGCCCCGAGTGCGCGGTGCCGGTCTCGAAGGAGCTGGTCTGCACGAGCACGGCCTGCTCGACCTGCCCGGCCGGCGCGTCGACCAGCGCCTGCCAGACGCAGGCGTCCGCGGCCATCTGCGCCGGCCTCGGCGACGCGGCGTGCAATACCGCCATCAGCGCTTCCACGGCGCAGTGGGCGACGGTCTGCCGGGGCACGACGTTCAAGGACACGTTCGAGATGGTCGGCGCCGTGATGTGCGGGGCCCCGTAGCGACACTCAGCCCGGCTCGAGTCCGACCTCGACACCGTCGTCCTCCTCGGGCCGCTCGATGCGATCGAGGCCGCGCTTGTGGACGACGAGCACGGTCGACTCCACCCACTGCTGCTCGCGTCGCCCGCCGCGCGCGAGGCCCCCGTCGCCGCGATCGTCGTGCGTCACGCGGACCTCGAACGGGAGCCGGTAAGCCTTCGGCGCGTCGATGAAGCGCACCTTGCGCGACGCCTCGCACTGCACCGGCACCGACTTCGTGGCGTCGTCGAGCCGGCCGAACAGCGCCGAGAGATCGTAGCGAAACACGTGCTTGATCCGACGCACCCCGGAGGCGCGGAGGACCGCGTTGGGGTGCACCTTACCGCGCGATTTGTACGTAATCACGCGGTACGGAACGCTCGCGCCGCTCTCGGGGTTCAGCGGATCGGGCAGTCGCTCGTCGCGCTGCTTGAAGCACTCGCTCGCCGCGACGATCACGTCGCGCCCCGGGAGCCGACGCTGCGGCGCCCGGAACCGGGTGAAGCGCTGCACGTCGTAGACGTCGTTGAGCTTCCGCGCCAGGAAGGCGCGCCCGAGCTCCTTCATGCGGTCCTTCGTGGCGTAAATAAGGCCGGCGAGCAGGGCGACGGTGGTGAGGCCAGAGCCGAAACGGGCGCCCAGCGACGTGCCGCGATCGAGGAGCGCGAGCTGCCAGCCGAACGCCCACGTGGAGGCGATCACGGCGACCAGCGCGGCCGAGAGGTGCGACAATCGGTCGACGATGTGGATCGTCTCGTGCTCAAGGAAGAGCACCTCCTGGAAGTGCTTCTTGAGCTGGCTCGCGCGGTCGAGGTAGCGCTCGAGCGCCTTCTGGAGGAGCGGCTCCGCCCGGACGTAGCGCTCCGTCTGCCGATGATCGAGCTCCCGCGCGAGGGCCTCGGCGATGTGGGTCTCGGTCGCGGCGATGACGGGGGCGAAGTCGGCGACGTGCGGCGAGCGAGACGCGCCGAGGGTGGTCAGCGCGCGCCCCGCCGCCGCGAGCATCTCGAGGAGGCGCACGCTGATGTACTCGTCGACCAGGCGCCTCTCGCGGGCCACCTCGGACGCCTCGCCCGGAACGGGCGTGGCGAGGTGCGCGCGGCCATCTTCGACGACGCGGTCTGCGGCCTCGAGCGACGCCCGAAGCACGCCCTCGAGCTCGCTGTGCGGGGCGGTGGCGAAGAGGGAGCTCGCGAGGCGGCAGTGCCGCGCGAAGAGCTCGCTCGCACGCGCGAGCTTGTTCGCCAGCGCGAGCACGCCCCGCCGCAGCTCGTCGATCGACACCACGTCGTCGGCGAGCGAGAGCTGTGGGCCGTCGAGCCGGGTGAAGTGTTGCAGGTGCTTCCACGGGGCGTGGTCGACGTAGGCGTTCTCCGGGATCTTGAGGCGCACCTCGATGCTGAACGATCCCGCCCGCCCCTCGGGGAGCGGCAGCGAGACGCTCCACTCGACCCGCGACGCGTCGTGGACGCCTACCCGGACCGCGCTCGACGCGCTCGGCTCCGCCACGGACGCGTCCCGCGCGGCCGGGAACTCGGAGCTGAGATCGAGAGTCGCCATCTGTTCGTCACATAAATGTCACACATGGGCGACCACGTCCACCTGAGGCCGCGAAACCACGACACTTTCTCTCGCTCGACGTGGACGGGAATCGGGCTCGGCGCGTGGCGGTTGCGCGACGCCCCGAGACGCCCCATCTTCCCCTCGCCTTTCGCCCGGAGTCAGCCATGGACCCACAAGCCCACATCGCCAAGCTCATCGCCGACCACAAGGTCGTGCTCTTCATGAAGGGATCGAAGTCGTTCCCGCAGTGCGGCTTCTCGAGCCGCGTGGTCGAGCTCCTCAAACGCGAGGGGGTCCCCTTCGAGACCGTGAACGTGCTCTCCGACCCGGCGATCCGTCAGGGGATCAAGGACTTCTCCAACTGGCCCACGATCCCGCAGCTCTACGTCGACGGGAGGTTCATCGGGGGCTGCGACATCGTCACCGAGCTGCACGAGTCGGGCGAGCTGGCGAGGGAGCTCGCCCCGTTCAAGGGTTAGCCGCCGAGCCCCAAGCCCCGTTGGCCCAGGCCGCGGCCCGCTCAGCGTGGCGGCGGGGGCGGAGGCAGCTGGCCGACGCACACACCGACCTCGAGCAGCGTGTAGAGGAGCGCCTTCTCCTGCGCGAGCAGCTTCGAGCCGTCGTCGCCCTCGCAGTGGTACGAGCTCACGAGCACGCGCCCGCAGGTCTGCTCGAAGCTGACGGTGGCCGGCAGGGCGGCGCCGCCCACCTGCGAGGTCATCCACACCTTGGGCGTGATCGTGACGGGCTTGCCCGTGGCGTCCACGCCCGGCTGCGGCGACACCTTCTGGATACGCGACCAGCTCGCCTGGAGCTGAATGTTGGACTCGCCGATGGCGTTCATCCAGTCGCGGAGCCCGACGTCGACCGCGGTTCCGGGGGTGTTCTCCTCGCCCGCGCGGCACGCGGTGCCGACGCCCCGTGAGGTGTCGGTCAGCGGCTGCATGCCGCTGTCGTACCAGGTGATGAAGCCGGGCCACGTCTGGCGGACGGCCTCGTACGAGAAGTCGGTCACGTAGAGCTTGCCGCCCGCGTCGACGAACGCCTTGAGCGCGCCCTTCTGCCCCGAGCTCGGCGCTCCGCAGACGAACTGACCGCTCGCCTCGTTCCGGTCGTAGCCGAACGTGGCGCAGGGCATGAGCACGATGTGGTTCTGTCCGAGCTCCGTCTTCGACGCGATGAGGTCGTTGCCCGATTTCCCGGTCTTGATGCCCGGGCCGTTCGACGGGAAGGGCGGCGGGGCGTCGCCGTACCGGTAGAACTCCTCGATGCCCAGCTTCTTCATCGAGTAGTCGATCTTGTCGTAGCCGCCGACCACCATCGCGATGCGCGGGATGGTGTCGCCCTTCGAGGGGTCGCTCTTGCCGGGAAGGCGGGTGAAGGCGGGGTCGGTGCGCTGGTCGCCCGCCTGGAGCTCCACCTCGCGCACGCGCCGGAACTGCCCCTTTTGGACGACGAGCAGCTGCTTGCCCGACTTGTAGACGGGCACCTCGAAGGTGCCGTCCGGCTTGGAGTAGCCGTAGGGCTCGAGGGGCGAGAGCTTCACGCACGTGTCGCAGTAGGCCTGCCCTGGGAGCGGCTCCGGTTGGCGGTCGGTGAGGTACACGAGCGCCTGGCTGATGGGCACGGTGCCCTCGGGCGCGACTACCCTGCCGCTCAGGTAGCCGACGGCGACGGGCTTGCCGGCCTCCGCCCCGCCCTCCGCGGGCTCGAACGTGCCGGCCTCGCCCCCCGGCGCGGGCGGGCCGGGAGGCGTGGCGGCGTCGTCGTCAAACACCTGCCGCCCGTCGGATCCGCACGCCGCGAGCGGGGTCGCGAGGGCGAGCGAAGCGACGGCGAGCGTGGTGAGCGCGGTGAGCGCGCGGCCGGGCTGGGTGAGCGTGAGCATGGGGCCTTTCTACCTCGACCGCCCAGCCGCGCAAGCGCCGCGTCACGCGCCCCGACTACATGCTGAGGCCGCCGTCCACGTCGATGGTGCGGCCGTTGAAGTAGTCGCACTCGAGGACGAACTTCACCGCGAGCCAGATGTCCTCGGGCAGGCCGATGCGGCCGACCGGGATCGCCGCCACGAGCGCGTCGCGGGCCTTCTGGTTCATGCCCGCGGTCATGGGGGTCTCGACCATGCCGGGCGCCACGGCGCCGACACGGACGCCGTAGGCGGCGAACTCGCGGGCCCAGGTGACCGTATTCGCGGCCAGCGCGGCCTTGGCGGCGGTGTAGTTCGACTGCCCGCGGTTGCCGTGGCGAGCGACGCTCGACATGTTCACGACCACGCCCGGGCGAGTGTTGGTCTCGACCATCTTGGCCACGAAGTCACGCGTGAGGAGGGTGGCGCCGGTGAGGTTCACGCCGATGACCGCGTCCCACTGGTCCTTGGACAGCTTCTTCACCGCGCCGGTCTCGCGGTCCTTCTTCACGAGGAGCCCGTCGCGGAGGATGCCGGCGTTGTTGATGAGGCCGTTCAGGCCACCCATCTGCTTGTGCGCAAGCTCGACGAGCGCGCCCACCTCGGCCTCGTCGGCCACGTTCGTCTTGCTGGCGAACAGCTTCCCGCGGAGCCCCTTGGCGGCCTCGGTCGTCTCGGCGAGGCCCGCCTCGTTCACGTCGCAGATGACCACGCTGGCGCCCGCCTCGGCGAGCGCGAGCGCGAAGGTGCGTCCCATTCCCTGAGCGCCGCCGGTGACGATGATCTTCAGATCCTCGAGCTTCATGAGCTTCTTCCTCGCGCCGTCTGGCGCACATTTGTACACATGACGCCGCGGGTGCGGCGGCGGGCACGCTAGCAAAGGCGGCGCGTGAGTGGGCCCGAAAGCCGGAACTCAGAACCTGACCCACCCGAGGGCGGAGGCGAGCCCGAGCAGCCCGACGACGAGCGCGACCTCGAGCGCGAAGCGGGCGGTCCGCTTCAGGAGCTTGTACCCCGCGACGAGCAGCGCGGCGGCCACCACGATCGCCGGCACACCGGTGTGCTCCTCCGCCCACGCCAGCGCCTGCCCGGCGTGACGTGCCACGAACAGCGACAGGTGGCGAGCGTCGGCGAGCGACCAAGGCATGCGCACGCAGTGTTCGTCGCCGCGGCGAGGTGGGCCAAGTTCGCGCGGAGGCCCTCGCGCCTCGCGCGACTACTCGGCGACGCGCATCCCGAGGAACGCGAGGTAGAGCCCTGGGTTGTCGTCGAAGAAGCGACGGAGCTCGTCGCCATCGACCGCGTAGAGCCGCGACGCGGTCTCGGCGGCGACGGCGCACACCGCGCGCCCGCCCTTCCGGAGCGCTTCGGTCTCGCCGACGAAGGCGCCTCGCCCCACGCGCACGGGGTCCTGCCCGGGCGTCTCCACGCGCAGGGTGCCCTCGATGACGAGGTACGCGGCGTCGGGCGTGCTCCCTCGCTGCCACAGCACCTCGCCCGCGGGCACTTCGATCGCCGAGAGCGCGCTCTGGAGCTGCGTCTTCTGGCTGCTCGTGAGGCTCCCGAGCACGCTGTTCTGGCCGATGAGCTCCCACGCGCCCTCGTCCCGCACGCGCACGAGACGCTCGAGGCGCTTCAACATCTCGCTGCCGCGCAAGAGCGGGAGGAAGTCGTCGCGATCGATGGCGATGAGGTCGACCTCGGTCTGCGCGACCACGTCGGCCATGCGAGGCTCGGCGAGGATGAGCGCGCGCTCTCCGAAGTAGTCGCCCGCCTGGTAGGTCTTCAGCATCACGCCGTCGCGCACGACGTCGACGTGGCCGTTCACGACGATGTAGAAGGCGTCGCCGCGCGTGCCCTGTGTGACGATGCGTTCGCCCTGGGGCAAGCGAATCCGGCGCGCCACCTGGAGGAGCTGCCGCGCGCGCGACAGCGGCAGATCGCGGAGGAAGTCGACCATCGCCACGGCGTCGAGCAGCGCGATCGCCTCGCCGTATTCGGGGGGCGACACGCCCACGCGCAGGGTGTGCTCTATCCCCACCTTCGCGGGCCGAAGGCCCACGTCCTTGGGCACGTCCTTCTCGGCGATGTGAACGAGGAAGAGCCGCTTCTTGACGTCGCTCGACAGCTTCGCGAGGTTCGTCGCGGGGGTGTGGAGGGGCGGTACGCCCGCCTCGTGGAGGATGAGGTTGTGGTGCCCGCGGAACGAGTAGAGCTCGCGGAATCGACCCCGCCCGAGGACCCCCGCCGTCGCCATCTCGCGGACGCGGTCCGGGTCGTAGAGCGTGTCGCCGGAGATCGCGATGCTCTTGCCGCCGTAGAACGCCTCGACGCCGATCGCGGGGATCGAGTGGAGGGTGTAGCGGAACCAGAGCTCGCCGCCGCGCACGTGCACCGGCGCGCCGATGCGCACGGGGTGGAACACGAACGTCCGGCGGAGCACCTGCTCCGAGTAGCCGCTGAGGGCCGAGTACTTCCGCAAGAACGAGCCGAGAATGTGCGGCGTCGTGTAGAGGCTGACCTTCGTCTCCTCGAGGATCTTCTGGAAGGTGCCCGCGTCGTGGTCCGCGTGGCAGTGGGTGAGGATGACGCCGTCGATCGTCTTCGGCGCGACGCCGCGCGCGCGAAGGTACTCGGTGGCATCGGTGGGAGGATCGACGACGAGCGCGCGACCGCCCATCCACAGGAGAAAGCCCGTGGTCTTGCCGGACGGATCGAAGCCATGGCTCGCCCCGAGCACCGTCACGCCGAAGTCCGGCGGAGAGAACTGCACGGCTCCCATCGCGTCGAGCGTGGACTCGGCGCGCGGCGGCAGGTCGACCTCGCGCGGCGCGCTCGCGACCCGCGCGTCGCCGTCGTAGACCACGTACTCGGCCGGCGTTCGGACGACGCGAACGCGCTCGCCGAAGCGGGCCACGTCCTCCGCGTCGAAGTGCACGAACTCGACGAGATCGTCGACCTCGAGCCGACCGCGCCCGGGCACGTTGCGGAAGAACTCGGCCTCGGCGTGGAAGTTGGGCCGGGCGTCGGCGGGGAGACCGGCCACGAACTCGGAGTCGTCCGGGACGCCCACCGGCCCGAAGAGCGTCTCTTGGAAGATCGAGCGGACGCGAGCCTCGACCTCGGCGCTCTCGACCAGGAGCCGGGCCCTCCGCTTCAACAGGAAATAGCTGTAGTATGCAGGGAACTCGAACTCGGCGACCGAGAGACCGCGCTTCTGATCGAAGAGCCTGCGCGGCACGACGTAGAGCTCGGGGAGCCCGAGCTTCCGCGCCATCACGTCCTTGATGGTCTCGGGCGGGATCCCGACCTGGATCGCCCCGGCGGACGTGGAGATGTACGTTCCGCCGCGAGGAAGCACGAACCACTCGGCTTGTTCGGTCACGCTCGAACGATACACACGGTGGCGGGGGGGCCGTCGCCCTTTCTGGCAGGCCGCCCCCCCCGCGCGTGCGGCGCGGCTGAGCCGCTACTTCGCTGGCCACGGCCGTGGTAGGTTCGTCGAGATGCGTCGTCCATGGCTGTTCGGCACCGGCCTCGCCCTCCTCTGCGCCGTGGCGCTCGCGTGCTCCGACGAGGCGAAGGTCCCCTCGGGCGAGGGCGGCGCGTGCGAGCTCATCGGTGACTGCGTGGAGGGCCTCGCGTGCGTGGCCTCGACCGGGCAGAGCGCCGGGCGCGTGTGCAAGAGGCTCGACCCGGCGCCACCCGGGCCCTTCGACGCGACGGCCGACGCTCCCACATCGGACGCCACGACCGACACGTCCGTCGACGCGCCGGCCGACGCGCGCGACGCCGCGCCCGACGCCGCACCCGATGCCGCGCCCGACGCCGCCGACGCTGCCCCCGCGGACGCCTCGCAGCCCGGCTAGAGCGCCGAACCGCTTGATGACCGAGGATTTTCGCCGAGTTGCGAGCCGTGCGAGGCGCGACGACGAGTCCTACTGCTGCTAGTCCCCTGGAGTCGTGGTTCGTATCAGAAGTCCGGTCTTCGGTGTCACTCCGAGGAGCGAGGGGGGGGAGCGAGGGGGTGCCCCGTCTTCGGCGGCGGCGGGCCTGTCCTCGACTCGGACGTCGTTCCGCGCGGTGGAGGCGGCGCTTTGCGCTCAGGGGACAGTGGTTTCGGGTGTGACCGCGCGAGAACGCCGACCCCTCGAACATGAGTATCCTCCCACCGCCGCCAAAAACGGGACCCCCCCTCGCTCCCTTGTGGCGAAAGGCCGAGCCGCGCGACTTCTGGAAGGGATCACGCTTCCAGGAGACTGGCGCGCGGCAGGAGCGCGGCGCCCGGCTCGCGAGGTCGCGGCCCCGCGCGGATCCACCTTACGTTCGGGGGTGTTTCCCTGTAAGGTCCGAGACCAATGCCAACCCCTGTCACCGCGCACATCACCGGCACCGTCTGGAAGATCGAAGTCAAGGTCGGCGACGAGGTCAACGAGGGCGACACCTGCGTCATCCTCGAGTCGATGAAGATGGAGATGCCCGTCGAGGCCCCCGTGAGCGGCAAGGTCGAGGCGATTCATTGCGCCGAGGGCCAGGCCGTCTCCGAGGACGCCGTGCTTCTCGTGCTCGCGTAAGCCAAGCCCGCGCCACCCCACGGAGTTCAACGAGTGCGCTTCGCCTCGTTCGCTCGCTCCGCGGCATCCTCCGTCGCGCGCCTCCGTTGCGCGTCTCCGTTGCTCAATTAACCGACCTTCGCTAGTTTTTCGTTGGGCTGCCCGCACGAGCAGGTATCATGCTCCTTCCCGGAGCGGCCTCCCCCTCCTCTCCCCTCACTCCTCGGCTCTGACCTCTCGGCACGCTCCCCGGCGCGGCCGGCCCCTCTACCCCTCGCGAGACTCCCAAATGGCGGAACAGAAAGAAAGCTCGGTTCTCTTCTCCCTCAAGGAGCTCATGAACCTGGAGGAGGACCGCATTCGCCAGGAGGAGGACGACAAGCAGAAGAAGGCGGACGCCGAGCAGCAAGCGCGGCTCGACGCCGAGCGTCGCGCGCTCGAGGCGGAGCAGAGCCGCATTCGCGCAGAGGACGAGGCCAGGCGCGCGGAAGAGCTCCGCGCCCGCGAGGAGGCCGCGCGGCTCGAGGCGATGCGCCTCGCGACGGTCGAGAGCGCTCGCGTCGCCGCCGAGCAGCAGGCCCGGCTCGCCGCCCAGAAGGAAGCCCAAGAGCACGAGCAGAAGCTCACGGCCATCAAAGAGAGCCAGGGCAAGAAGAAGATCACGTACATCGCCGTGGGCGTCGGCGCGGTCGCGCTCCTCGGCCTCATCGGCGGCGGCTTCGCGCTGAAGAGCCAGGCCGACAAGCAGGCGCTCGCCGACAAGCAGCACCAGATCGAGCAGGCGGAGCTGCAGGCCAAGCTCGACAAGCTCGAGGCGCAGGCCAAGGCGGACGAAGAGGAGCGCAAGAAGCTCAGCGCCGACCTCGTCAACATGACCGGCGAAGCGAAGAAGGCCGCCGAAGCCCGGCTCGCGGCCCTCGACGAGCAGAAGAAGAAGAACCAGTCGGCGATTCAGGCCGTCAAGGGCGGCGGCGGCGGCGCCGTGGCTGCCCCGGCGGTGCACAAGGTCGTCTGCCGCAGCGGCGGCAAGGTCGTACCGTCGTGCCAGGCGGGCGATCCGCTCTGCTCTTGCCTCTAGGCCCCGATCTCCGTCGCCAGGGCGGCCTCCACGTGGACCTCGTCCAAGCGCTCGATATTGTTCCTATTCCTAATGAGCTCCGTGCGCCCTCCAAGCAGGATGCGCCTCGCTCGGTGGGGTCCGGCGGCCGGGCGCGAGCCCCAACGGGCCCCTCTCCGCGTGAACCTGCAGTGAGCACCGAACCCCGAGCCCGAGGCGAGGTGTCGCCGTGAACGAGCACGACCGCCGCAGGCGGCCCGGGCCACCCGGGCCCGCCGGGCGCCCCGGCGCCCCAAAGAAGTTCTACCCGCCGCGGCGCGCCGTGGAGGGGCCACCTCCCGAGGGGCGCCTCATTTGCGGGCTCCAGCCGGTGCGCGAGGCGGTGCGGGCCCACGGCGCGCGGTTGCTCCGCCTCATTCTGGAGGAGAGCGCGTCGCCCACCCTCGACGCCCTCGGCCGCTTCGCCACCGATCAAGGGGTCTCGGTCGAGCGCGAGCCTCGCGGAGCGCTGGACCAGCGCGCGCTCGGCGCGCGACACCAGGGCGCCGTAGCCTACGCCCCAGCGCTCGAGGTGCTCGCCTCCACGGCGGAGGTGACCGCGAGCGGCATGCCCCTGGTCCTCTGCCTCGACGAGCTCGAAGATCCCCAAAATTTCGGCGCGATCGTGCGCTCGGCGGTCGCGCTGGCGGCGAGCTGTGTGGTGTGGCCCGAGCACCACTCGGCGCCCCTCAGCGCGGCGATGTTCCGCGCTTCGGCGGGAGCCGTGGAGCACGCATGCCTCGTGCGCGTGCCTGCCCTCCCGAGCGAGCTGCTGGCGCTCCGCGATCGAGGGGTCGTGGTCGTGGGCCTCGACGCCGACGCGAAGCACACGCTCTCCGACCTGGACCTCCGCGGCCCAATCGCCGTCGTCGTCGGCTCCGAGGGGCGCGGCCTCCGCAAGCCGGTCAAGCAGGCGTGCACGCGCCTCGCTCGGCTCCCGATGACCAAGCTGCTCGGGTCGCTCAACGCGTCCGTCGCGGCGGCCATCGCCCTCTATGAAGTGGGTCGCCAGCGAAGCGCCGGATCGTCAACCTCGGACGCGCCGACCGACGAGAGCTGCGGCGAGCGCCGCGGCGAGGACGGGGGCGAAGACACTCCCGACGGCGATGAGCCGTGCCCGCCCTCCGCCTGAGCGCCGCTTGACTCCGCTGTAGGCGCGCTCGCCGCGAAGTGCGCGAACAGCGCCCGCGCCGCCGCGCGATCGTCGCCACGAGCGCCGACCGTGAGGGCCCCGGCGCGCAGGGCGCGCGGCACACGCAGCGCCTCCGCGAGCGCCTCGAACTCCGGGAGAAACGCGGCCTCTTCCTCCGCGGTGAGCGCGCCGCGGGTGCGCTCGAAGCTCGGGCTCTTGCCAAGCGAGTGGGCGGCCTCCGCCTGCGCCCGCCCGAGCGCCCGCCGCGTCGCCATCTTGAGCTTCATCACCACCGCCGCGAAGGCGAACACGGGCGACCCGTTCGTGTCCGCGCCGACGGCGTCGAGCTCGGCCGAGAAGCGCGCGTCGTGCCGCGCGAGGAGGCCGCCGAGCCCCGCCGAGATGCCGCCGTGCAGGAGCCGAAAGAAGCCCACCTGTGCGCGGTGACTGGGGGGGTCGAAGAACTTTGCCAAATGCTCGATATCATGGATACAAAACGCGAACGTGGTCGCGTACGGGCCCAGCGGCGCGCCGGGGGGCAGCAGCGACACGCAGCGGCGCCCCTCGGCCTGGAGCGCGAGCACTTCGCGAGGCGCGAACGGGCGCTCGGCGACCACGGCGACGTGGCTGCCGCGGGCGAGCCCGATCACCGCCGCGCGCCCCGCCTCCGAGAGGCCGCGCACGCGCCGCGCGCTGAGCACCTCCAGGGCTCCACCGAGCCCACGCGCATCGGCGCCGCCATCCCCGCCATCCCTTCCCCGCCCACCCCGGCCGCACCATAGGCGCGCGCCGTGGACCCGTGCGCCCTCGCGCAGAACGAACGCGGCGACGGCCTCGGCGTCGCGGAGTCGGATCGAGTCGCTCACCACGGGTCTCGGGGCTAGCCTCTCTCGCCATGACCGTCCACTCGATCCGCACCGGCCACGTGACCACCGTCGTCCTCGCCCGGCCCGAGGTGCGGAACGCCGTCGACCGCGACACGGCGAGTGCGCTCGCCGACGCCTTCCGCGCCTTCGAGGCGGATCCCGAGGCGCGCGTGGCGGTGCTCACGGGCGACGGCGGGACCTTCTGCGCGGGCGCCGACCTCCGGGCCCTGGCGGAGGGCCGAGGCAATGACGTGGCGCCGGGCGGCGACGGTCCGATGGGCCCCACCCGCATGGCCTTCACGAAGCCGGTGATCGCCGCGATCGAGGGCTACGCGGTCGCCGGCGGCCTCGAGCTTGCGCTCCTGTGTGATCTGCGCGTGTGCGCGGAGGACGCGGTGTTCGGTGTATTCTGCAGGCGCTTCGGGGTGCCGCTCATCGACGGCGGGACCGTGCGGCTCCCCCGGCTCATCGGGCTCGGCCGCGCGCTCGACCTCATCCTCACCGGGCGCCCCGTGCCCGCCGCCGAAGCGCTCGCGATGGGGCTGGCGAGCCGGGTGGTGCCCCGCGGTGAGGCGAGGCGCGCGGCGGAGGCGCTCGCGAAGCAGCTCGCCGCGCTCCCCCAGACGTGCATGCGCAACGACCGCCGGTCCACGTACGAGCAGGAGGGCGTCACGCTGGAGTCGGGGTTGCGACGCGAGCTCGAGCTCGGCCTCGAGACCCTCGCTTCAGAGGAGGGGCTCGAGGGCGCGCGCGCGTTCGCGGCCGGGAGCGGGCGTCACGGTTCCGACGCCCAGGCGTTGGCGCCCCGCAGCGGCGCCAAGTAGCGCTTCACGGTCTGCAGGAGCGCGTCCACCTCGCCGCGGCTGATGAGCGACTCGGCCTGAAAGAGCGCGAAGTTGGTGTAGTCGTCCATGAGCGACACGAGCCACGCGTCCGGATCGTCGCCCGCGAGCGCCGCGACGTTTCGCGCGAGGCGGTCCGCGTTGAGGGTGCCGTCGGGGGCCGGGCCGGCGCCCATGAAGAGTGGGTCGTACATGCCGCCGCCGGTCGCGAACCGTGAGAGGCCGTCCCGGAGCTCGGCGCCCCGCTTCGCGGCGTCGCAGGTCTCGTGCACGGCGGCGAGCGCGGGGTTGAAGACCTCGATGATGGCCTCGGGGCCGCGCGGGCGCTGGGCCGACAGGTGCACGTACCCGCCGCTCGTGAGCTGGAACATCGCGCGCGTCACCTCGAACTCGAGCTGACCGACGAGACGCCCGATCTCGGTGACGCTCGCCTTTCCGTCACACTGCTCGAAGACGGCGCGGAGCTCGTCCGGCGGGCGCTTGCCCGGCACCGGGATCGGCACGTAGGAGCCGTTCGGCACGCGCTCGCGGAAGTACCGCATCTCGTCGACCCGGCGCGCGCCCTCCATGAGGAGCGCGGAGGCGCTCAGCTGGTGGCGCTGCACGACCGAGCTCTCCTCGAACCCGTCGAAGAAGAAGAAGCTCCCGACCGCCACCTGGAGCGCGCCGTAGAGCACCTCCTCCACCTGGCGCGCCATCATGGGATAGAGGGTGCCGGCGTTCACGAAGTCGAGCTCGATGGCCGACTCGCCCAGGCGCTTGCCGGTGCGCGACGACGACGTCACGATGTGTTCGAGCTGGTCGCGCGTGAGCACGCCGAATCGGTAGAGGATCTCGCCGAGCCGCTCGTCCGGCACCGTCGTCACGGCCCCGAGCACGACGCCCTGGTCGAAATACACGGTGCGCGACCCGGCCTCGGCCTCCACGTGGAGGGCGCCCCGCCACTGCGCCTGCGTGATGAGGCTCACGATGTCGTAGAGCGCCCCCGGCGCCTTGATCTCCCCCGCGATCCGCAGGGTCGCGGCGCCCGCGCAGAAGAGCAGCACGTTCGCCGGACAAGGCACGAGACGAAGCTCGCCCGGTCGCGCCCGGAGCTCTTGGCTCGCCGCGCGACCCACGGGGTGGATGGTTCCCGTGTGATCCACCCGCACCACTGCGTCCCGGTCAGCCATCGTCTGGGAAAGCCTACCAGCCACGCGACATAACTCGTAAAATGTGGGACCGTTTTGCCGCCGCGGCCTCCTCCGCGACGGGCGGCGAGCGGAGAGAGCCCCATGACGACGCCTTTTCGCTCGTTCGACAGCCCGGAAGCGCTCACGAAGGCGCTCGCCTCCACGTACCTGGTCGACGACCGCACGGCGCTCCTCGCCTACCTCGCGCTCGCCCTAGGACGCCCCCTCCTCTGCGAGGGGCCGGCGGGCGTCGGCAAGACCGAGCTCGCGACCGCCCTGGCGACCGCCCTCGCCCGGCCGCTCGTGCGGCTGCAGTGCTACGAGGGGCTCGACGAGGGCAAGGCGCTCTACGAGTGGGACTACGGCAAGCAGCTGCTCTACACGCAGCTGCTCCGCGACACCGTGGCCGAGAAGACCCGCGGCGCGGGGGGAATCGACGAGGCCGTCGAGCGGCTGGTCACCGAAGCGAGTGTATTCTACAGCGATCGCTTCCTGGTGCCTCGACCGCTCCTCGCCGCGGTGAGGTCCGCAGAGCCCGTGGTGCTGCTGGTCGACGAGGTCGACCGCGCCGACCCCGAGTTCGAGGCGCTGCTCCTCGAGGTGCTGGCCGAGGGTCAGATCACCGTGCCGGAGCTCGGCACCTTCCGGGCCCAGCACCCACCGCTCGTCGTGCTCACGACGAACGGCTCACGCGACATGAGCGACGCGCTTCGCCGGCGCTGCGTGCACGCCTACCTCGACTACCCGAGCCCCGCCCGCGAGGTGGCGATCCTGGAGCTGCGGGTGCCGGGCCTCGCGCGTGGGCTCGCCGCCCGGCTCGTCGACTTCGTGGTCGGGCTCCGGTCGCTCGACCTCCGGAAGGCGCCCTCCATCAGCGAGACCCTCGACTGGGCGCGCGCGCTCGTGGTGATGGGCAAGAGCGCCCTCGACCCGGCGCTGTGCGAGGCGACCCTCTCTCTCCTCGTGAAATACGAGGAGGACCGCGAGAAGGCCGAGGCCCGCCTCGGCGAGCTCCTCCGTGCGCCCGCGCCGTGAGGCTGCGCGACGCGGCCCCTTCGGCGCGGCGCGCTGGTCGCGCCGTCGCTACCTGAGGTCGGCGACCTGCTCGCCGAACACCCGCTCGAGCCCGGAGAGCACCGTGTCGCCCACCTCGACCCGAAAGCGGCGTCCGAGCACGAGGAGCGCCTCCGAGCCGTCCGCGAGGGCGACGATCAGGGTCACCTGCGTGTCGCCCGGCGAGGCCGTGAGCACCTCGGCCATGCGCGCGAGCTCGCGCTCGGTGGTCCGCTTCTCGCCGAGCCGTATCTGCACTTGGCGGGTGTCGGCCCGCACCACGTCGGCGAGTGGGACGGCCTCGTTGAAGAAGAGCGTGGGTTCGCGGGGCCCGTCGTCGGCGTCGTCGGGCGCGTCCTCGTCTCGCCGCGGGAAGCTCACCTTGCCCGTGACGACGACCGGTTCGCCCGCGGTGAGCACGTGCGCGTACGCCTCGATCGCGCTCGAGCGGAGCTTCACGTTCACGCGACCGGTGAGGTCCTCGATCTCGAAGAAGGCGATCTTGCCGCCGCCATCACGGAGGATCTTCTCACGGTAGCCCTCCACCATTCCCACGACCTTCACGAGCGCCCAGTCCTGCATGCCGGCGAGCTCGGAGAGGGGCGAGGCGCCGAGCTTCCCCAGTGAGTGCGCGCCGCGCAGGTACCGCTCGAGCGGGTGGCCCGACACGTAGAACCCGAGCGACTGCCGCTCGCGAACCAGGGCCTCGCGGCGATCCCACGCGTCGCACTCGACGTAGTCGCCACGCGACGACGCCGCCCCCTTCGGCGCGCCCGCGTCGAAGAGCCCGAAGAGGTTCGTCTGGCCCCGCTCGCGGTCGCGGCTCGCAGAGCGGCTTCGTTCGAGGGCGATCTCGATCGAGCCGAAGGCGCGCGCGCGGTGGATCCCGTCGACCGAGAGCACCCCATCGAACGCGCCGCACTGCACGAGCGCCTCGAAGACGCCCTTGTTGATGCGCTTCGCGTCGACCCTCGACCCGAAGTCGAACAGGTCGGCGAACGCACCGCCCGCCGCGCGGGCCTCGAGCAGGGCCTCGAGCGCCGCGCCCCCGAGCCCGCGCACCGCGCCGAGCCCGAAGCGGATCTGCGGCCCGCACGGGTCCTTCACGCGCTCGGCCCGGCCGACCCGGCGGTTCCCCTCCGGATGCGTGTAGACTACCTTAAAATCGATGTCGCTCTCGTTCACGTCGGGCGGGAGCACCGTCATGCTCATCGCGCGCGCGTCGGCGACGGTGCGCACGACCTTGTCGATGCGCTCTTTGTCGCTCGTGAGGATGCCGCAGAGCAGCTCCACCGGGTAGTGCGCCTTCAGGTAGGCGGTCTGGTAGGTGATGAGCGCGTACGCCGCCGAGTGGCTCTTGTTGAAGCCATAGCCCGCGAAGTACTCGAGCAGGCCGAAGATGTGCTCGGCGTCCTTCTCCTCGACGTTCTGGCCACGGGCTCCTTCGAGGAAGATCCCTTTCTGCTTGGCCATCTCCTCGGGCTTCTTCTTGCCCATCGCGCGCCGCAGGAGGTCGGCGCCGCCGAGCGTGTAGCCCGCGAGCGCCTGCGCGATCTGCATGACCTGCTCTTGGTAGACGATCACGCCGTACGTGGGGAGCAGCAGGTGGTCTACGAGCGGGTGCATCTTGGCGATCGCCTTGCGCCCGTTCTTGCAGTCGACGAAGTCCTTCACCATGCCGCTGCCGAGCGGGCCGGGGCGGTAGAGAGCCACGGCGGCGACGATGTCCTCGAAGCAGTCGGCGCGGAGGTCTTTGAAGAGCTGCTGCATGCCGCTCGACTCGAGCTGGAACACGCCCTTGGTCTCGCCCGAGCCGAGGAGCTGGTAGGTGGCCTTGTCGTCGAGCGGGATGGCCGACACGTCGAACGGCACGCCGCGCCGCACGACGTCGGGGCGCGCGTTGATGAGGCGCTGCGCGATGTCGACGACCGTGAGCGTCTTCAGGCCGAGGAAGTCGAACTTGACGAGGCCAGCCTGCTCGACGTCGTCCTTGTAGTACTGCGTGACGTACGCGCCGGTCTTCTCGTCGCGGAACACGGGCACGTGGTCCCACAGCGGGCCCTCGGCGATGACGACGCCCGCGGCGTGTTTGCCGGCGTGCCGCGTGAGCCCCTCGAGCTTCTGGGCCTGGGTGAGCAGCTCCCGCGTGACGGGCTCGGTCTCGAAGCGCGCGCGCAGCTTGGGCTCGAGCTCGAGGCTCTCGGCGATCGTGTAGGTCTCGGCGGGCGTCTTCTGGGGGATGAGGTTGGCGATGGCCTGCGCGTCCATCGGCGAGATCGAGAGCCCACGCGCGACGTCCTTGATGACGCTCTTGGCCTTCAGCTCGGCGAACGTGGCGATCTGCCCCACGCTCTCTTCCCCGTATTTCCGCTGCACGTACGCGATCACCTGGTCGCGACGGTCCATACAAAAATCGATGTCGAAGTCGGGCATGCTGACCCGCTCCGGGTTCAAGAACCGCTCGAAGAGCAGGTTGTACGGGAGCGGATCGAGGTCGGTGATGCGCAGCGAGTAGGCGACGAGCGAGCCCGCGCCGGAGCCGCGCCCGGGCCCCACGGGGATGCCCTGCTGCTTCGCGAAGCGGATGAAGTCCCACACGATGAGGAAGTACCCGGGGAACTTCATCTTGCAGATGACGTCGAGCTCCCAGAGCAGGCGAGCCCGGTAGGTCTCGGGGTCGACGCGCTTTCCCGCGCGCGCGAGCTCGCGGAGGCGGTCCTCGAGCCCCTCGCGCGAGACGTGACGGAAGTACCCCTCGGCGTCGCCCTTGTCGAAGCCGTCCGGGATGGGGAAGCTCGGGAGCATGGGCTCGCCGAGCTTCAGCTTGAGCGCCGAGCAGCGCTCCGCGATCTCGAGGGTGCTCCGGAGGGCGTCGGGGCGGCCCTCGAAGAGCCGCGCCATTTCCTCGGGGCTCTTGAGGTACATCTCGCTCGAGCCGTGGTGCCGGTCCTTCGAGTCTTGGTAGGAGCGCCCCGTCTTGATGCACGAGAGCGTGAGGTGCGCCTCGGCGTCGTCCCGCGCTCCGTAGTGCACGTCGTTGGTCGCGACGAGCGGCAGATCGACGCGCTTCGCGAGGTCGCACAAGATCCCGTTCAAGATGGGCTGCTCGGGCAGCCCGTGATCTTGCAGCTCGACGTAGAGGCTACCCGGGTCGAACAGCTCCTTCAGCCGGCCGAGCGCGCGATAGCCAGCCTCGACGCCCTCCTCGAGGACGGCCTGCGCGACCACCCCGCCCATGCAGCCCGTCGTGGCGACGAGGCCGCGGGTGCGCCCCTCGAGCGTGTCGAGCGAGAGCGTGGGCGCGCCGGCCGGCCCGCTCGCCTCGGGGGCGACGTGCCCTCGGGACACGAGCCAGACGAGGTTCTTGTAGCCCTCGTTCGACGCGGCGAGCATCGGCAGGTGGTGGGCGTGACCGCGCGCGGCGATCTCGAGCTCGCACCCGAGGATCGCCTGCACGCCGGCCTCCTTCGCGGCCTTGTAGAAGGTGATCGCCCCGAACATGTTGCCGTGGTCGGTGACCGCGACGGCCTTCATGCCGGCGGCGCCCACGCGCTTGACGAGGTTCTTCACTTTGATGGCCCCGTCGAGCATCGAGTACTGCGTGTGCACGTGCAGGTGGACGAACTCGGCCATCGCACCACCGGTAGCAAGCCTTCCCCGCATGAGACAAGGAGCGGCAGAGACGAAGGAGCGCGCGCGACAACGAACGAGCGCGGCGCGGAAGCGAGCGTCGAGTGACGCCCCGCGTTAGGGCGCGGCCGCTCGCGATGGGCTACGGTGTCGGGTGTATCGGCATGGAATGCTTGAATTGAGCGCGCGGCCAGCGGTATTCTGCCGCGTCGCGCTCGCGTCGCGGAGCCGTCGCTCACGTGCCGCACACAGACGATTCACGGAGGCCGGGTGAGCCTGCGGGATCGCGGCTCACACTCCGGCTCGAAGCGGCCGTCACCCGTATCTCGCTTGTCCACGTTCTCGAGGAGGCACTTTCGCATGAAGCTTTTTACTGGACTGGCCCTGTGTGGCCTTGGGCTTACCACCGCCATCTTTAGCGTTCAGGGCTGTAGCTCCGACCCCGCCACCACGGGCGACGGCGGCACCTCGACAGGCGGCGCCTCCAAGCGCCCGCCGGGCAAGGAAGGCGCGGCGACCACCTCGACCGACCTCAAGTACTACGCGCTGAAGACGATCCAGCTTGGCGACACCGACCGAGGCGGCGCCCCGAGCCAGACGGCGTGGAAGAGCTACGGGTACGACATCGACGGCGTCGCCTCCACGGCGACCTCGGCCGACCACTGCAAGCTGAAGGGCGGCGCACCCACCAAGGTGAAGGCCGACGGCACCGACGGCACCGACAACTCGTTCGGCGCCAACATCCTCCCCATCATCACCACGGCGTCGCCCGACGCGGCGAAGTCGATCAACGACAGCCTCCTGAAGGGCACTTTCACGGTCATCATCGAGACCAAGGGCCTGAACGCCGAGGCGACCCAGACCAACACCGGCCTCAGCGGCCAGCTCTTCGCGGGCGGCGAGATGGCCGCCCCGCCGAAGTGGGACGGCAACGACGAGTGGTCGGTCCTCCCCGCGCTCCTCGCGGACGGCAAGAGCGTCGCGGGCGGCTCGAAGGTGAAGTTCGGCGACTCCTACGTGAACAAGGGCGTGTTCGTGAGCGGCTCGGACGCGACGGTCACCCTGAGCCTCTCGATCCAGGGCGCGTCGCTCGACCTCAACATCAACAAGGCGACGATCTCCTTCAAGAAGCCGGCCGGCGCGGACATCAACGCGACGGAGGGCACCATCGCCGGAGTCCTCGGCACCGAGCAGCTCATCAGCGAGCTCCGCAAGGTGGCCGGGCGCGTCTCCACGACCCTCTGCGAGGGCAGCACGTTCGACAACATCGCGGCCCAGATCCGCCAGGCGTCGGACATCGGCGCGAACGGCGCGAACGCGGCCGCGGGCGAGTGTGACGGCATCTCCATCGGCATCGGCTTCACCGCCACCGCCGTGAAGCCGCCGACGAAGGTCGTCCCCCCGGGCCCCGTGGGCGCGGATCCCTGCAAGGCCACCCCGGACGCGGGCCCGGCCGACGCGCCCAGCGGCGGCTGACCCTCAAGCTCGCCTGACGCCCGAGACCCCCGCTCGCACCGGCGACCGGGGGTCTCGCTTTTTTGTCGCTCACGGCGCGCTCCGTCGCCGCGGGCGACTACGGAGGCCCGGACGACGTCGACGGCGACGGGAACGACGACGACGACGACGAGGAGCGCGCGCGCTCCGCGCTCCCCCGCACCTTTCGGTAGAGGCGGAACGTGCGGGCGACCCCGGCGATCTCCCACTCGGGCCCGGGTGGGCTCTCCGCGAACGGGAGCACGTCGCCGTGGGTGAGGACGAAGTCGAAGTAGTCGCCGTCGCGCGCGTTGTCGAAGGCCCGCGGATCGCCCCATGTCATGGGGTTCGGCGGGAGCCACTCGGGGCGGTAGTGAACGGGCCAGTGGGGCATCTCGCTGAACGAAAACGACGCGATGCCCCCGTACCGCGCCCTGTAGTAGCTGCCGTAGTGGAGCAGGACGTTCGCGTTCGCGCGGGTGGAGTATCCGGCGTAGTCGAGGGACAGCAGCCGCGAGCCGCGCGGCATTCGCCGGAGGAGATCGTCGAAATTGCCCACCTCTTCGCGCTCGAACGCGCGCACCTCGTAGGCGGCATTGGCCGCGAGGCCGATCGAGAGGGCGAAGCTGAGCCCGTGAAGCGCGCGCGCGCTTCGGGTCCTCCGCGGCGCGGGGAGCAGCACGGCGAAGACCGCGAAGAACACCGACATTCGGACGTCCAGCAAGAACGCGTACGCGCCCACCTGGGCAGGCATCGTGAAATAGTTCACCGCCGCGACGGCGAAGAGCGCGAGCGCCGGCCAGGTCCGCCACGACGGACGCACCTCTCGGAGCTTCGCGACCCTCGCCAGGACGGCCTTCAAGCGGGAGCCCGCCGGCGCCTGGGGCCAGCGCTCGCCCCGCCCACCGAGGCCGTGCACAAGGAGCGCGACGAGCACCGCGACGAGGGCCCAGCCGAGGACGTCGTCCGTCTTCGTCCGGAACAGGTCGAAGAGCCACTGAGGGAGCTTGCGGAGCACGGTGAGCCGCGGCTGGTAGACGATGCCCCCCTTGCCTTCGTGGTTGGCGCCGGCGCGGCCCGCGAGCGCGAACGACACCGCGCACGCGAGCGAGGGAAGCAGCCACACGAAGCGCTTGGGGAGCGTCGTCATGCGCCGCAGCAGCTCGGCCCGGGCCGTGAAGTTGGCGAGCCGCGCGCGGGGCAAAGCGGGGAGCAAGACGCCGAGCACGACGGCCTGGGCCAGGAACAACGCGAACGAAGACAGGTGCAAGTACAAGATCGCGACCGACAGCGCGGCGAGCCCGAAGCTCCGCGCCCGCGTCGGCGCTCGCGACTGCCGCACCACCTCCGCGAGCGCGAAGAGCACGAGCGGCACGGAGGCGACGAAGTTGAGCAGGCCGACGGTGAGGTTCTGAGTCCAGAAGAGCGCCGGCCCGAAGAGCGCGAGACGCGGATCGCGCCGAAGCGCGACGAGGAGCGACCGGAGCCCGTACGGATAGGCGAGCCCGACGAGCGCCATCATCGCCAGGTTTGCGCGCTCGGCGCTGCCCGTGACGAGGGACAGCGCTGCGCCGACCGCGTGGTACAGCCAGTAGGGGGTCTCGTTGACGCGGGCGAGCGTGAAGTACTCCTGCGAACGCCAGGAGGGGTCCCAGTAGTGCCGAATCGTCGCCATGGCCGCGACGTGCTCCGGCAGGTCCGACATCGGCAGATGGCGAGCCAAGAACAGCGGCACGATCCCCGCGACCGCGGCGATGGCCAGCACGACGTGGGGCCGCACCGCCGCGCGGAGACTCGACGCCGCGCGGACGCTCAAGGGGCGGCGACGTCGCGAGTGGTCGTCGGGACCAGCTCGCACCGTGAGCCACGCCGGGTGCAGCGGGTGACGGAGTGCTCCACACCACACGCGGCTCCCGCCGCCGAGGGAGGCGACTGGAGCCAGCGCGCGTCGCCGGCGCAGTCGTTCACTCCGTAGGGCATCGTCACGTCGGGATACGGCGAGCCGCCGTATCCCGATCGCTCGCCGCAGACGCTGTCGCTCCCCAAGTACCCGCACTGGGCGTAGTCGAGGCAGAGCGACGAGCTCCCCCCAACGTCCATACAGCGGAGCCCGGGGTCGCAGTTGCCGTTGGCCGTGCACTCCTGCCGGCAGGCGCCGTTGAAGCTGCGCTCGCCCGGGCTACACCCCGGGGCGCCGCCCGGACCGGGCTCCGTGGGGGCCACGAGACAGGCCGCGAGGAAGATGGCCGTGAGCGCCGAGCCCGCGAGGAGAAATCGCTTCAATGGGACCTCGTAAAGGGAGCGAGAGAGCCGAAGGGAAGGAGAAGCCGTGTGCCGGTCGTCGGCACCCGTGGAGTCTTGTAGCACTGTTCGTGCCGCGTCAGATCTCCCCGAATCATTAGGGGAATTCGACGCTGAGGGTCCCGCGAAGCCGCGCGGATGGCACTCGCTGGCACGGCGCGCTGCACACCTCCCGGCGTGGCGCGCGATGTGCCGCGCCACCATGGTTTCAGCGGCGCGCGGCCGCGACGATGTGCGGCGAGAGGTGCAGCGCGAACGCGTAGATGCTGATCTGCGGTGGCCCGCCGAGGCTCGTGGGGAAGAGCGAGCCGTCCGCGACGAAGAGCCCTCCCACCTGGTGGTGCTCGCCCTGCGAGCTCACGACCGACACGCGTGGATCGTCGCCCAGGCGCAGCGTCCCCATGGGGTGCACTGCCGAGAGCGGAACGCCGTGAGGGCGAACGAACGACGTATCGAGGGCGTCGAGCTCTCGGGCGCTCGTGACACGGACGGGCGGCACCGCCGGGATCGTGACCTCCGTCGCACCGGCCGCGAACAAGAGCCGCGCGCACGCGACCAGACCCCGCGCGAGGGCGGCGCGATCGGCCTCGATCATGCGGTACTGGATCTTCGGCGATGAGCCCTCGCTCCGCGGCGCGACCTCGCCGGCCGTCTCGTCGTGCAGCATCGCGGTGAGCACCGCGAGCTTGCGGTAGCGGCGCATCGCGGCCATGTGCGCCTTGCCAAAGCCCGGCAAGGTGGTGGCGGTGCCGATCGGGTGCGCGAACGCCGGGATGATCCAGGTGCGCTTCGGGCTCCCCTCCTCGAACGAGAGGTGCTCGGTGCACTCCACCGACTGGGGGATGCCCTTGTGGCCCGCGACGTCGTGCTCGAAGAGCCCCGCGACCACGGCGCCCGGGTGCATTCGCAGGCGCTTCCCCGCCTGCCTGTGCGGATCGGGCAGGCCGCTCGCGAGGACGAGCTCGGCCGAACCGACGGCGCTCGCCGCGAGCACCACGACCCTCGCGCGAATCGTGTAGTGTGCAAGTGTCTCGCCGTCGTCGCCGCGCGCTTCGCCGCGGACGCCGGTGGCGCGACCGTCGCGGGTGGTGATTTCCGTCACGCGCACGTCCGAGTAGAGCCGCGCGCCGTGCGACTCGGCGTCGGGGAGGAGCACCTTCAGCGCGTTCTGCTTGGCGTCGTAGGCGCAGCCGAGCTCGCAGAACCCGCTCTGCTGGCAGCCCACCCGGTTGTGCATCAGCACGCCCGCGCGCCACCCGAGGGCCGCCGCGCCGCGCCGGAGCAGGTCGTTGTTCGCGTTCACGGCGGCCTCGGGGATCGGCGCCACCGACAGATCGCGCTCGATCGCCTCGAAGCTCTTCGCGAGGTCGCGCGGGCGCGCGCCCGAGACGCCATATTTCTCTGCCCAGAGGTCGAGGATGGGATCGGGCGTCCGCTTGCACAGGTTCGTGTTGTGCACGGTGCTGCCGCCGACGCCACGCCCCTGGAGGACGCGGATGGCGCGGTCCTGCGTGAGCCGCCCGCCGCCCTCCTGGAAGAGCTTCGGGAACATCTGCTCTTCGCGCTGCGAGAAGTCGCGCCATGTGTGGTGCCCGCCCTCTTCGAGCCCGATCACCGAGAGGCCGGCGCGCGCACACTCGCGGAGCACGACGCTGCCGCCGGCCCCCGTGCCGACCACGACGACGTCCGCCTCGAGGGTCACCTCGCCGCGCGACTGCCTCCCGCTCTCGACCTTCAAGGTCCGCCCCCGCCCGGCGCTTGCGTGGCCCGCGCAGGTTGGGGTGGCAGCGTCGGCCCCTCGTACCCGAGCAGCGGCCAGGTGCGCGCGTCGCGGTAGTACCCCATGAAGACGAGCGCGCGCAGCCCGTCGAACGCGCCCGCGAAGAGCCCGCCTGCTCGCTCGAGCCACGCGAGCGCGGCGTCCTGCGCCTCCGGGCCGAGGTTCGTGAAGCGGCGTCGGTGTCCCGCGCGCAGCGGGGCGAGGTGCTCGACCACGCCGAGCAGGCCGCCCACGTCGGCGCGGAGCCCTGCAGGCATTCGCGTGACGTAGTCGTCGACGAAGCCCGCGACGTCGACCGCGTCGGCGGTGGGCGCGTCCGGCGAGTCGGGGTCGACGATGCGCCGCGCGGCCGCCGCGACGACGAGGTACTGCCAGGGCGAGAGCGAGACCAGCTTCACGCCCGGGGGCAGGCGGTAGCCCGAGGTCCGCACGGCAGCGACGACCGCGCCGACGCCGACGAGGGCCCCGGCGACGATCTTCGCCGCGCGGCGGCGCCCGGTCTTCGCTGGCGCCTTCGGTGGCTTCGCGGCGCCCTCGGCGGGCGACTCCGACGCGTCGCGACGCGTGGCCAGGCTGTCGCGCTCGGGCGGCTCCACCGGGCGACGATGCAAGGGTTTCGCCGCCATGGCAAGGGCTTGCCCGTCGCAGGGCCCCCTCGGGCCTTGCGCCGCCGGTGCGCAGGCCCCAAGAAGGTTCGATGCACCTCTTCGGCCTCACGGGTGGCATCGCCTCTGGCAAGAGCGCTGTCGCCGCGCGGTTCCGCGCTCGCGGCGTGCCCGTCGTCGACGCCGACCAGCTCGCGCGTGACGTGGTGTTGCCCGGCACGCCAGGCCTCTCCGCCGTGGTCGAGGCGTTCGGCGCCGGCGTGCTCGACGCCGACGGCGCGCTGGATCGGAAGCGGCTCGGTGAGCTCGTGTTCAAGGACGAGGCGGCCCGGCGCACCTTGAACGCGCTGCTCCACCCCCGCATCGCCCAGGCCGGGGTCGCGCGGGCGGCCGAGCTCGCCGCGCGCGGGGAGCCGCTCGCCTGCTACGAGGCCGCGCTCCTCGTCGAGAACGGCCTCGCCGACGCGTTCCGGCCGCTGGTCGTCGTCGCGGCGTCGCCCGCGGTCCAGGCGGCGCGGGTCGGCTCGCGCGACGCGCTCGACCGGGAGGCCGCCCTCGCCCGCATCGCCGCGCAGATGCCCCTCGAGGACAAGGTGCGGGCGGCCGACCTCGTGATCACGAACGAGGGGACGGTGGAGGCCCTCACGTCCGCCGCCGACGACGCGCTGCGGGAGGTGCTCACGCGCACCAGCGTCGATCCCGCGCGCTATTTTTCACGCGATCCCGGCGCTCCTTGAGGCGCGACCGCCGCGCGCGGACCCGTCGGTGGGGCGCGCTCGCGACGCCCGCGCGGCGATGCTAGGCTCCGGAGCGCGGCCATGGTCGTGACGAAGCAGCACACGGGCGTCTCGTCGCCCTACGCCGACGACAGCCTCCCCCCGGGCGCGGTGCGTGCGGCGGCGCGCCCGGGCCTCGTGCTGCTCTACGCACCGAACTACGAGCACCTGCACCCGGCCTACCCCTTTGGCCCACACGACATCACGATTGGCCGCGACCCTGTGCACTCGGTCTGCATCCCCGAGCAGGCCGTGAGCCGGTTGCACGCGCGCATTCGGCGGGAGGGCGACGCCTACGTGCTCACCGACCTCGGCAGCCGCAACGGCACGCTCGTCGACGGCCGGCACGTGCAGGAGATCGTCCTCGAGCCGCTCTCGGAGGTGCGCGTCGGCGACGCGATCTTCAAGTTCGTGGACGATGGCGCCGACGTGGCCGCGTCGTACCGCATCGACGGGATGGTGGCGGGCCAGCGCCGCGCCCGCGCCTTCCGTGAGCTCGTCGGGGGAGCCCGGGTGGACGGCATCGCCGCCGACATCGAGCGCATCGCGGCGACGGAGCTGTCGTGCGTGGTGCTCGGCGAGACGGGCACCGGCAAAGAGGTCGTCGCGCGCGGGATCCACGCCCTGTCGGGACGCCGCGGCTCGTTCCAGGCGATCAACTGCGCCGCCATCCCCCAGAACCTCCTCGAGAGCGAGCTGTTCGGCTACCGTCGGGGCGCGTTCTCAGGCGCCGATCGCGACAAGCCCGGCCTCATCCGGCTCGCCGACGGCGGCACGCTCTTCCTCGACGAGATCGGCGACATGCCCATCGAGGCGCAGGCGAAGCTCCTGCGCGTGCTCCAGTCGCGCGAGGTATTTCCGCTGGGCGCGACCATGCCGGAGCGCGTCGACATTCGGGTCGTGTGCGCGACCCACCGCGATCTCTACGGCCACGCGCGCGACGGACGCTTTCGCGGCGATCTCCTCGCCCGCCTCAACGAGCACGCCGTGCGCCTGCCGCCCCTCCGCGAGCGCAAAGAGGACGTCCTCCTGCTCATGCGCAGCTTCTTCGCGAGGTATGGGCGCCCGGACGCGCGCTTCACCTTCTCGTTCATGGTGGCGCTCCTCCACTACGACTGGCCCTTCAACGTCCGAGAGCTCGAGAGCTGCGTGAAGCGCGGCCTCGCGATCACCGATACCGAGGCGCTCGACACGCCGCACCTCCCCGACGCCATCGCCGAGGTCATGCGCGGCTACGGCAACAAGTCGGCGCGCGAGGGGCTCCCGAGCGTGCTGCCTCCCGCGCCGCACGGCCTGCTCCCGCCGAATCTCCCCATCTTCTCGCCGCCCTTCCCGCAGTCCGCCGCGCCTGGCTCGCCGCCGTCCGCCCCGGCCTCGTCGGCCACCTCTCCGCGGTCGGGCGGCCCCTCCGAGCCGGAGCTCCGGGCGGTCCTGGCGAAGCACGCCGGCAACGTCGCCGCGGTCGGGCGCGAGCTCGGCAAAGAGCGCATGCAGATCCATAGGTGGCTGAAGAAATTTGGGATCTCGCTCGACGACTACCGCGGGTAGCGTGCGCTCACTGGCCGCCTGACTCTTCGCCTATCGCGGCCACCCGCAGGCCCTCGTCCTCGCGACGGACGAGGAGCACGAGGGTGTCGCCGAACAGAGGGTCACCCCCGATTCGGGCGACGAGCACCGGCACCCGGAGGAGCAGATCGCCCTCGCGCATCTCACGCGGACGCTGCCGCGCGTCGAGGTCCACGTAGCGGTGCCGCTCGAGGCGGTCGAAGCGCGCGGGCTCGAGGCCCGCGATGCGCTGGTACTCGTAACGCCGGAGGCGCGCCCGAAACGCCTCGATCGGGCGGCCACCCGCGTGGCCGAGCAGCGTCGCGTCCGCGCTGAGGAGGCGGGTCAGCGCCTCGACGTCCTCACGCTCCCACGCGAGGAAATAGCGCCGCACGAGCGCGCCGAGCGCGCGGTCGTCGGGCGGCTCATGGAGGGCCGCGATGGGCAAGGCCGCGTCGCTCCGCGCGACGGAGTCCGGCATCGCCGGCGCGGGCTCGAGCACGACGCCATCGGGCCGACGAGGCGCCTTCGGGAGCTCCGTGACGGTCGGGAACGTGCCTCCGCCGCAGGCGAGCGCGAGCGTCGCCGAGAGGGCGCCGAGGCCGAGCCACGAGGCCCGACGACCCGCGCTCCCTACGACATTACATCTTATGTATTTCGGGCTTCTCGCCACGGCTGAGGACGAGGATCGCACGTTCCGGCGCGCTCTTCCAGCGCGGCTCCGCGACGGGGCTCGACGCGGCGAGCGACCACTCGTCGTCGAAGTCGCTCGCGAGGAGCACGCAGCGCGCGCTCTCCAGCTCCGGGCTTCGACGGAGGGCGTCGTCATCGCGCGCCAACGCCTCGACGTCGGCGCGGCCGGCGAACACCCGGTAGGCCATGGGCGCGCCCGCGCTGAGCGCGACGACGTACGAGCCGGTCGCCACGACGCAGTTGAGGCTCGCGCGCGGCGCCCCCACCTCCGAGACGACGCCGTCGACCATCGCGAGGGTCTCGACGAGGGCGTCCCGGACCATCGAAGGGGCGCGCGCCCGCCCCGCGCCCGGCTCGAGCGCGCCGCGGTCGTGGAGGAACGAGAGCATCAGGAAGAAGAAGACCTCGGCGTCAGTCTCGCCTTGCACCTGCCCGCGGAGGAACGCGGGGAGCGCGTCGACGAGCCGCTCGCGCGCCGCGTCGAACGCGGGGATCGCGCCGGTCTGCGCGAACAGCCACTGCCGGAAGCGGAACGGGTGGGTGTTCTCGGTGCGCAGCCCGCCGTGCGTCGCGGCGCGGACCTGCCCCACGAGCAGGTCGGCGCGCACCTGGGAGGCTTGGGCGGCGAGATCGACCTCGGGCCCCTCTTCGCAGGGGCGTCGACGGATGAGCACCTCGTCACCCTGGTAGAAGCCGAGGCCCCACCCGAGCGGCGCGCCTCGGCCACGCGCCCGGAGCGCCTCACGCTCGGCGAGGACCACATGGGAGGCGAGATCAGGGCGGTTGCTGACGAGCGCCATGAGGCGCGCCATCACGCGCCTCCCTGCGCCGAGGGCGACGACTGTGGCGGCTCGGGCGCCACGTCGGGCGAGGGCGCCGCGTCCGCGGGCGCCGTCGCGGCCCGCGCGCGCGCGAGCATGGCCTCGGTCGCCGCACGACGCGCCCCGACCCAGCGCTCCGAGAGCAGGCGGGCAAAGAACGGCGCGCCCGCCGCGAGCGCGAGCGCGACGCCCCACGGGGGGAGGGATACGGAGGAGAGAGCCGGAGCGGGCATGGACACTTTGCCTGTGATTTTGACACATTCGCGACGCGGACGCGACGGACCGCGCGAGCGAGCGACGCGCGACGCCGCGGGCGCCGGCTACTTCTGCGGCGGGATGATGAACGGGACGACGTGCTCGCGGTCCTCGAACGACGTGCGGTACTGCGCGGCCTGATGCTGGGTGGCGAACGGGCCCACGCGCACGCGAAACCAGGTGCCACGCCCCGCGACGTTCGCCTCGCTCACGTACGCCTTGTGGCCTCGGTCACGGAGCTGCTTGGCGAACGCCTCGCCCTCTTCGCGTGTGCGGAAGGAGCTCACCTGGAGCTGGAAGCCACCCTCGTGCCCGGCCGCCGCGGCGGGCGAGCCCTCCGCCGCGACCTTCGCCTGCGCGCCATCGCTGGCGGCTTTGGTGAGCGGATCGCGCGGGCGCGTGACCAGCGGGGTCGCCTCGAGGATGTTCGCGGCGGGCAGCGGCACGACCGGGAGACGGTCTCCGGCGGCGGGCGGGGTCTGCGGGCGCCCCGGGGGAGGCACGCTCGGAGCCGGCGGCGGCAGCGCAGCGACCATCGGATCGCGCACCTGTGGAGCCGCGCCCTTGACCGCGGCGAGCGCGGTGGGAGGCGCGGTGTCGTCGCTGAGGATGCCCGGGAACGTGACGTCGCTTGGCGCGAGGTCGGTGGGCTTCGCGGCGCCGCCCTTGGCCTTCTCGGCCTTCACTCGCTGCGACACGAGCTCGCCCAGCGGGTCGGACTTCTTGACGTCGGGCTTGGAGCCGCGCCCGTTCAAGGCGAGGACCGCGAAGAGCACGCACGCCCCGCCGAGCGCCACGAACGCGAGCGTGGCGCCGCGGCCGGGGCCGCCTTCCACGTCCGTCTCTTGGATCTGCTCGAGGTGCTTCACTCGCTGTTCCATTCTCGCCTCGCTTGCGTGCGCCTCTGCGCGCTCAGTCGCGGTCGTCTAGCTCGTCGCTCGTGCCGTTCGGGTCGCTCGGGTCGCTCGCCGGTCGGTCCATACGCTCGGGCGCGCTGATGCCCAGCACCGCGAGGGCCTCCGCGTAGACGTAGCGCACGGCGACGATCCACGCGAGCCGCGCGCGGGTCTTGTCGTGGTCCCAGCGCTCTTCCCAGCCCGCCACCGCGCGCACCGAGGCCTGGGGGAGGATGGTGTCGTTCTCGCCCTTGAGGCGCGAGAAATAGCTCTGGAAGTCGCGGGCGAGCTCCTGCACGTAGAACAGCACCCGGTGCGGCTCGCGGTGCCTCGCGGCGTCCTCGAGCACGGCGCCGAGCTCGCTCACCTTCGCGGTGAGGGCGAGCTCGTCCGGGTGAACGAGCTTCGCGAGCTGTTCGCGAGTGATCCGGGTCGGCGTCGCGAGCCCCTGCTCCTCGGCGCGCTTGAGGATGCTGCAGAGCCGCGCGTGCCCGTACTGGACGTAGAAGACGGGGTTGTCGAGGCTCTTCTTCTTCGCGATCTCGATGTCGAAGTCGACCTGCGAAGTGTGGGCGCGCGACAAGAAGAAAAACCGGAGCGCGTCACTCCCGGCGCCGACGCGCCCGGCCGCCTCGTCGATCTCGTCCATCACCTCGTCGGCGGTCACGATGTTCCCGGCGCGCTTCGACGACTTCACGACCTCGCCGTCGCGCAGGATGTACACGAGCTGGTAGAGCAGCGCCTCGAAGCGGTCGGCCGGCAGCCCCAGCGCGTCGAGCGCGTTCCGGATGCGCGCGACGTACCCATGATGGTCGACGCCGAGCACGATCAGCAGGCGGTCGTAGCCGCGCGAGACCTTGTCTGCGAAGTATGCGATATCACTCGCGAAGTACGTATACGCACCGTCCGACTTCTTGACGACGCGCTCCTTGTCGTCGGTCGAGCCGGCGTCGTCGTTGCGGAAGAAGGTCGCCCCGTCCTTGTCGACGAGGTAGCCGCCCGCGCGGAGCGTCTCGAGGGCCCCGTCGACCGCGCCCCACCTGTGCAGCGACTCTTCGCTGAACCACACGTCGAAGTGGACGCCGAGCGCCGCGAGGGTCTTGCGGATGCCCGGCATGGTGGGCACGCCCGGCACGCCGCGGAGCATGAGCGCCACGCACGCGCGCGACAGCTCGACCCGGTCCTGGGTGAGCACCTCGGGACGATGCGCGGCCAGGTAGCGGGCGATGTCGTGGACGTAGGCGCCCTTGTAGAGCTCTTCGCCGAGCTCGCGCCCCTCGTGGACGGCGCGCACGCTGTCGGCGAAGAGCCCGACCTGATTTCCGAAATCGTTGATGTAGTACTCGCGCGTCACCCGGTGGCCGCGCGACTCGAGGACCCGCGCCGTGGCGTCGCCGAGCACCGCGTTGCGCGCGCTCGCGACCACGAGCGGGCCCGTGGGGTTCGAGCTGACGAACTCGAGGTCGACGCGCTCGCCCGACGCCGCGGGGGCGCGCCCGAAGGCCCTGCCCTCGGTGAGGATCTCCACGAGGGCGTCGTGGAAGGGTGCAGGCGCGAGGCGAAGGTTGACGAAGCCCGGGCCCGCGAGCTCCGCGGAGCGGACGACCTCGCCGCCACCGAGGCGCGCGGCGAGGAGCTCCGCGATGGCCCGAGGCGGCATGCCTACGCGCTTCGTGAGCACCATCGCCACGTTCGTCGCGAAGTCGCCGTGCTCGGGGCGCTTGGGGCGCTCGACGACGAAGTCGACCGACGCGACCGCGGCGGGGCCGCGCTCGCCGAGCCTGCCCTCCGCTGCCAGACCCGAAAGGGCCGCGACGACCGCCGCTCTCACACGATTCGAGACGCTCATGGACTTCACTCCCGCTAGCAAGGCGCACCTCTCGGGGCCAACTTTCGTAGAAGAGCCGCGTGTCTAGCGCAGGGGGCGCGCGCTCGCCGACATTTTCAGCCCCGCGGGCGGGTTCCCCCGTGGCCCCCCGAGGTGGTAGTCCCGAGCGCGATGGCTCGACCTGCCCAGCTCTCGAGCGTGCGCCCCCGGTGGGTCCTCGTGGGCGCGGGCGCTCTCCTCGCGGCCTGCGCGGCGCAGGCCACGGGCGTCGTCACGCTCGACACTGGCCTCGAGGAGGGTGTCCTGACGCGCGAGCCGAAGGTCGCCGCGCTCGTGGTCGAGGCCTCGCTGGCCGACGGGGGCGTGCTCGCGCTCGGCCGCGTGACCCTCCCCGCCGACTCGCTCGACCTCGGGGAGGTCCCGAAGGACGACGTCGGGGCCCTCCGCGTGCGCGGCGAGGACGCGCGCGGCGTGACCGTCGTCGCGGGCGAGTCGCTGCCGGTGCGCTTCGGCGCGCTGCAGTCCACGCCGCTGCGCGTGTTCGTGCAGCGACGCGGCGAGCTCGCCCGAATGCCCGCGCCGTTCACCGAGCCGCCTCCGGCTGCCCTGACGGCGCTGCTCGCCCAGCGCTACCTCTTGGGGATCGAGGGCGCGCGGACCGCCCTCTACGACCTCGCGAACTACGCCCCCGTGGCGAGCCCCCCCACCCTCCCCTTCGCGCCCAAATCCATCCTGATTTTCGGCACGCGCGCGCTCCTCATCGCCGACGAGGCGGTCGTCTTCGACTTCGCGGATCGGTCCACGACGCCGCTCGCGGCGCCCGCGGGGGGCACCTTCGCGGAGGTCGCCGGCGGCCTCGGCGTGCACGCGAGCGACGGCGCGGCGTTCGTCGTCGGGGGCACCCGCCGCGCAGGCGAGCCGACCGCGAAGGTGTTGCGGGTCGCGCTGGACGGCGCGCTCTCCTTCGTGAGCTTGGCGAGCCCCCGGCTCGGCGCCGGCGCCGCCTGGATGGACGGGCGCGGCGTGGTGGTGGCGGGCGGGAGCGCGACGGCGGCGGGCCTCGAGGTGCTCGCGCCGGCGGCGCTCGTGGGCGCGCCGCTCGCGTTCCCGCCCGAGGCCGCGCGCGGTGTGGCCATCGTTCGACTCGACGCCTCGCGCGTGGCCGTGGCCGCCGGCGCGCTGCGCGTGGCCGACGTCGCATGCGCGGCGGCGTGCGCCCTCACACCCCTCGAGGGGGCAGGCGGCCTCACCCTCGCGAACGCGACGGCGCTCACCGTGCCCGGGCCCGACGCGGGCGGCACGACGGCGCTCCTCGCCGGGACCGACGCGCAGGGCGCGATCCACGTGGTGGCCGTGAGCGGCGCCACCGCCAAAGAGCTCACGCTCCGGGTGCCGCGCGCGAGCGCGTCGCTCGTGACGCTGCCCACGGCCAGCGCCGCGCTCTTCGGAGGGGCGCGGGAGATCGAGATCTTCCGCCCCTAGGCTTTCCACCGGATCGGTGCTCTCCAGGGCGCGCGCCTCGCGCGGTGTGCCGGGAACTTCCGCGCCGCCGCGACGTCTACGCTGCCCCGAAAGGCCCCCCATGCACTCAGGTTCCCCGCCCGGCTCCCGCCTCGCCTCCCGCCTCGCCTCCGCCCTCGCGCTCGCGCCGCTCCTCGCCTCGCTCGCGGCGTGCGCGCCCACCACCGATGCACGCAGCCCGGGCGGCGGCGTGCCCATTCTTCCGCTCAAGAGCCTGCGGCTCTACGAGGTGGGCGTCGGCTACTTCGAGCGCGAGGGCGTGGCGGGTGGGAGGACGTCGCTCCCCGTGCCGCCCGGGCACCTCGACGACGCGCTGAAGACCCTCGTCGTGCTCTCGAAGGGCGGAAAGGCGGAGGTCACGGGGCTCGCCTTCCCGAGCAGCGTCACGCCCGGAATGGCCCGCTCACTCGCGGGGCTGCCCGCCGCCGACGGCAGCCCCCTCACCTTCCGCGCGCTCCTCGGCACCATGCGCGGCGCACACGTCGTCGTGACCACCCGACACGGCGCGCCCACGTCGGGGCGCCTGGTCGACGTCGTCGACGCGCCGCGCGCGCCCCGCCCGCCCCGCGAGAAGGATGCCGCCGGAAAGGAGAAGGCCGAGGAGACCAAGGCCTCGGACGAGCCGACCCTCGTCGCGCTGGTCCTGACCGACGACGGAGAGCTGCAGCGCTTCTCCGACGACGTGATCGTCGGCGTCCGACCCACCGATCCTGCCTTCTTTGCGCGCCTCGGGACAGCGCTCGACGCCGTGTCGACGCAGGGCGCGCGCAACCCGCGCTTGCTCGAGGTGCTCGCCTCGAGCGATGGCCCCGTCACGCTCGGGTACCTGGCCGAGGCCCCCATCTGGCGGACCACGTACCGGCTCGTCCTTGGCGCCGACAACAAGGCGTTCTTGCAGGGCTGGGCGCTCATTCACAACGACACGGACGAGCGCTGGCAGGGGGTTCATGTCGAGCTCGTCAACGGCCAGCCCGACTCGTTCCTCTTCCCCATGGCGGCGCCGCGCTACGCGAGGCGCGAGCTGCGCACCCCAGACAACCCCGCCTCCACCGTGCCCCAGCTGCTCGACAACTCCGCCGATCGGATGTGGGGCGATCACCTCGAGGAGTCGTTCGGCGCCAGCGGGCTCGGCCTCAGCGGCGTCGGCGAGGGCGGAGGTGGGCGAGGCGAGGGCGTCGGGCTCGGGAGCATCGGCACGGTCGGCCACGGCTCGGGCACCGGGTACGGCTCCGGCTCGGGTGCGAGCTCTCTGCTCGACGTGGGGAACCTCGCGAAGACGGCGCAGGCCGACGTCATCGAGGGCGGCGCGCTCTTCCGCTACGTGCTGAAGCAGGGCCTCGATCTCGCCGCGCGCAGCTCGGCGCTTGTCCCTTTCGTCGGCGCCCCCCTCGACGCGGTCGCCATCACGTACGTCGACGATCGAGGCACGTCGCCGCGGGCCGGCGTGCGCTTCGTGAACCAGACCAAGCAAACCCTCCCGCCCGGCGTCATCGCCTTCTTCGCGGACGGCGGCTTCGCGGGGGAGTCGGCCGTCGGCCGCCTTCGCCCCGGCGAGCGCCGGTTCATCACGTTCGCCGACGACCTCGACGTGGAGGTGTCGCGCAAGAACCTGAAGACGACCGACGCCACCCAGAAGGTCGTGTTCGACGCGCGCACGGGCAGGCTCGAGCAGCACTATCTGCGCACGGTGCGAGGGGACTACGTGCTCAAGAACGACTCGGGGCGACCGCGGCAGGTCGCCGTCGGCTTCCACGTCGCGAACAACGGCCGGGTCGAGGGCGCGGACCGCGTCGACTACGACACCGAGAAGAACCTGCCGATCGGGGTCTTCGACCTCTCGCCGAAGAAGACCGTGTCGCGCGCGGTCACCACTGTCGAGGGCCTCGTCTCCCGCACCGCGCTCGCGAACTTGAACGCGACGGCGCTCGAGGATCTGTCGCGACAGGTGGGGCTCTCGCCCTTCGAGCGCCAGGTGCTGACCGAAGCCACCGCGAAGGCCAAGCCCGTCGAGCTCGCGCGTGTCGCGAAGACGAAGGCCCGCGAGGACGTGAACCGCGCGACGGCCGAGCTCACGAGACTGCGGGAGGACCTGAAGGCGCTCACCGCGGAGAAGGACAAGACCCACCCGTTCGTCGTGCGCGTCGTGGCCGCCGAGGACCGCCTCACGAAGCTGAAGGCGGCCGAAGAGAGCGCGACCAAGGACGAGGCCAAGCGCGTCGAGGAGCTCTCGGCGGCGCTCGAGAAGCTCTCCACGCCCGCGAAGCCGTGACGGCCGACCGCCACGCGGGCCAGGGCGGCGCCCACCGCCACGGTCTCGGCTCGCCGCGCCTCGCAAGCGCTAAGGCAGCGACGCCAGGAAGCCTTCGAGCTCCTTGGCGACGCCTCGCGGATCTTCGAGCTGGGGCACGTGGCCCAGCGAAGCCATCGGGACGTGCTTCGCGCGCGCGAGCCCCTCGGCCAGCGCCTTGCCGGTCGACGGGTGGATCACGCGGTCCTTGCCGCCGTGGATGACGAGCGCGGGGGCGTCGAGGGCGCCGAGCGCGGTCGGCACGCCGTCGCCCGCGGCGGGATCCACCCACCCCTCGAAGAGCTCGGCCAGCGCGGGGGCGCGCTTCCAGCGCTCGGTCCCCAGATAGCGACGCATCGCGCGCGTGCTCGGCGGCAGCCGCTCGGCGACGAGGCGCAGGAGCCGGTTCAGATCGTCGGGGCCGCGGGTGAGGAGCGGATTCTCGCCGCGATCGATCGCCTCGCCGACCTCGCTCCGCTCGACGATCGGGCCCACGGACCCGATGAGCGTCATCGACGCGGTCTGCTCCGGGAAGTCGTGGGCGAAGCGGAGCGCGACGCCGCCGCCCATCGAGTTGCCCACGAGGTGAGCCCGCCCCACGCCGGCGTGCGCTAGCACGGCCGCCACGACCGCGGCCTGCGCCCGCGCCGACGCTCGCTCCCGCGGGATCCCGTCGGCGGCGCCATGGCCCGGGAGGTCGGGAATGACGAGCCCGCGATCGCGGCCGAGCGACCCCGCGAGCAGGAGCCAGCTCTCCTTGTCGCCTCCGAATCCGTGCACGAGCACGAGCGGCGCCCGGCCGTCGCGGGAGGTGCGCCGGTAGTAGGGCACGCGCACGCCATCGACGACGGCCACCTCGAGGCGCAAGCCCGCGTAGGCGCGCGCTGCTCGTGACACTGCATGGTATTGGGCCCCACCGACGGTGCGCTCGAGCCCACCCAGGACGCGCCGGAACATGCGCGAGACCGTACCACTTCCGCGCGCGGCCGGTCGTGGCGAGGACGCGAACACCACCGAGCCTACGGCGCGTCGGCCACGGGCTCGGCCAGCGGAGCGGGCGTCGGCACGATCTCGATGAGGCCCACCTTCTCCGCGACGCGACACAGGAGATACCCGAGATCGAGCTCGCCGGCCTTCGCCGCGAAGTTCGCGCTGCGAGGCGCGTGATGGTGGTTGTTCTGGTAGCCCTCGCCGAACACGAGGAGCGCGACGAAGGTGTTGTTTCGCGAGTCGTCCGACGTGTCGAAGCTCCGGTAGCCGAACCTGTGCGCGAGCGCGTTCACCATCCAGCCCTGGATGGGGTGCGAGAGCATTCCGAAGTAATACGCGGCGCCGAGCAGCCACGCGTGGCCGAAGACGCCGATGGCGACGGTGATCGACAGGTGCAGCGCGTACGGGAGGCTCCAGAGACCGCGCCGGTTGAGCCAGCTGACGGGGAAGTCGAGATCCTTCACGAGGGCGGTCTCGGCTGCCGAGCCCTTGATGAGGCGCACGAGGATGCGATTGTACGAGCGGAGCTGCACGAGCATGAGCTCGATGAGCCCGTTGTGGCTCGGGCTGTGGGGGTCCTCCGGCGTGTCCGAGTGCAGGTGGTGGAGCCTGTGCATGCAGCTCCAGCCCTTGGGGTCGAGGCCGGTCACCCAGCTGCCGGTGTGCACCGCCAGAAACCGAGTGAACGGGCGTAGCTTGACGGCGCCGTGCGTGAGTCCTCGGTGGTAGAGCACCGTGATGTAGAAGATATTGAGCAGGTAGGCTGCCACGAAGACGGCCAGGCAGAGCGCGAGGTAGAGCACGATGAGCACCTTCCGATGTCGAGACAGTTTCGGTGTACACCTGTACACCGAGACGCGCAAGACCCGACCCGGCGCGGCGCCGTGACCCGGCTCGAACAGAAAGAGCGCACCCGCAGGAAGCTCATCGACGCGGCGCTCGAGCTGAGCGCAGCGCGCGGCTTCGCGGCGCTGAGCCTCCGCGAGATCGCGAAGGCGTCCGGTATCACAGCGACCGGCTTCTACCGGCACTTCCGGGACATGGACGAGCTAGGGCTCGTGCTGGTCGACGAGGTGGGAATGACGCTGCGCCAGCTCGTGCGCGAGGCGCGGAGCCGCTTCAACGCCGCTGACGGCCGCACCAAGGCGTCGATCGCGGCGTTCATGGACTACGTGCACCGCAAGCCGCATCTCTTTCGGCTCTTGCTCGGCGAACGGCTCGGGGGCTCGACGGCGTTCCGCAGCGCGCTGCACGGAGAGATCGACCGGTTCGTCGCGGAGCTGAGCGAGGACCTCGAGGCGCAGGCGAAGGAGCTGGGGCAGCCCACCGACGACGTGCTCCTCGCCGCCGAGGCCATCGTGGCGATCGTGTTCACGCTTGGAGCGGAGGTGCTCGAGCTGCCGCGACACCGACACGCCGGGCTGGCCGAGCGCCTCGTGCGGGAGGTGAAGCTCGTGCTGAAGGGCGCCGGCCTCGACTCGAGCCCGGCCCCGTCGCCGCGGCCGGAGAAGGATCCCGCGCCGGCCGCGGTCAGCGCTGTCGCACCGGACGCGCCGACTCGGCGGACCCGCGTGAGCGGCCGCCCGGAGGGGCCGCGCCGCCGCGCCTAGGAGATCCCGCGGATATCCAGCTCTACTCCGCAGATATCACGGACGTCTTCGTGACGATCGAGCGGCGCCGCGCTTCGGTGACGTGGGCCCCGGGCCACACGACGCACTCCTCGATGGGTGCGTCGACCTGGGCGCCCTCGCCCACCACGCTCCGCCGCACGTCAGCCCTCACCTCGGCGCTCGGCGCGCAGAAGCTCGCGAGGCCACGCGCCTCGAGCCACACGAGGTTCGCCGCGAGGTAGCTCGCCAGCGTGCCGACGTCGACGAACCGCGCATCGGTCGCGTGGGTCGCGAGCGTGCCTCCCGCACGGAGCCTGGGCAGGTACACGTCGCCCACGAGGCACCCCACTTCAGGAAGTGCTTCGCGAAGCTGGGGCCCCACGACGTGGACCCCGACGAAGTCCGCGCCGCGCACCTCTTCCCCGAAGCGCTCACCGCGCAGCCGCGCGACGCGACCGGCGCGATCGACGCCGACCGTCCCCTCGCCGATCGAGCCCTCGGCGCGCAGGGCGACCGCCAGGGTGGCGAGCGCGGAGGGCTCCGCGGTGTGCGCCTCGATCACCGACGAGGCCGCGAGGCTCGACTGGATGTCCGCGTTCCACACCAGCACCGGGCCCGGGCCGAGGGCGGCCGCGGCGTTGCGGAGGCCGCCCGCGGTGCCGAGGAGCGACGCTTCGCGCACGCCGACGGCGCCCGCGATCGCGGCGAGCTCGAGCACGACGTCCGCGTGGTGAAACGCGTTGACCACGACCGGCGAGCACCCGCGCAGGCCCGCGACGACGTGGTGGAGCGCGGGGCGGTCGCCGATGGGCACGCCCGCCTTGGGCGTCGACTCGGTGAGAGGACGGAGCCGCGTGCCGAGGCCAGCGGCGAGCACGAGCGCGGGGAGCATGCGACCTCCTACCGCGCGACGCGCGGCCCGTCCATGAACGCAAGCTTCTTGGGTTCGTGGCGGTAGCCGTAGTAGGCGTACCTCATGGCGTCCGTCTTGGCCCTGCCCCGCGCTTCGCTCATCGCCACGCTCTCGGTCGTGTCGGGGCTCGCCGGCGCGATCGGCGGTGCCGCGTGCGGGACCGACGCCGTCGGCATCGACGCGTGCCGCGAGATCGAGGCCGCGCGGTGCAGACGCGCCGTCGAGTGCGGTCTCCCGCTCGACTACCCTCGCCCCGCCGGCGACCCCACCGCCGCGTGCGAGCGCTTCTACTTGGACGCTTGCCTGCACGGCATTCAGTCGGGGGTCGAGCCCACCCTTCCGCAGCGAAAGTCCTGCGTGGACGCCGTGAGCACGAGCTCGTGCGACGTCGTGCGCGAGCCGCAGCGCGCGCCTGGCTGCGCGTTCATCATTCCGAGCGCCGAGGGCGCCGCGCCCGAGCCGACCTCGACCACCGCGCCCCCTCCGCCGATCGCGCAGCCCGACTCCGGGAAGAAGTAGCGCAGGCGCTCGTCAGGGCTCGTCAGCCGTGTTGCCGTCGCCCGCGACGGCCTGGAGATCGAGCACCGACTCGCCCGCGACGGCCTGCGTGCCCGTGTAGACACGCTCGCCGTGCGCGCGCTCGCCGAGCTCGAGCCGCCAGTAGGACGGCCCGTCGCCGCTTCGACATCCGAGGGTGAGCGACGGGCACGCGAAAATGCGGAAGCGCGCGCCGGCCGGGCGGCGCTCCTCGCTCACGTGGCGGTGGCCGTGGAGCACACACGTGACGCCCACCTCGTCGAAGAGAGCGGCGGCCTCGGTGGCGTCGTCGAGACGCATGCCGAACTCGCTCGGCGCGCCGCGACCGACTCCGTGCGGCAGCGGCACCACGTGGTGATGCAACAGCGCGACGCGGTGGCGCGCGGATCGAAATTCGGGCGTCGTCGCGAGAGACCGCAGAAACGCCGACTGCGCGGGCCCGATGGCGCCGTTGTGCCGGAAGAAGCGGCGCTGGGGGCGCGCGCAGGAGTCGAAGCCGACGAGCACCGTGGACGCCTCGGGGAGGTAGCGCGACCACGCGCCCGACTCGTGCAGCGGCGTGCCGAGCCCCTCTGCGAACGAGCGCCACGCCGCGCGCTTCGACCCAGGCGACGGCTTCGGCCGCACGCTCCCCTGCAGCGGAAACATGTAGAGGTCGTGGTTTCCGGGCACGGCGAACAGCATGCCCCGCGCGTGGAACCGCGCGAACGCGGCGGTGATGAGCTCGTAGCCCGCGCCGTTGTCCGTGAGATCGCCGGTGATGACCACCGCGTCGACGTCGGGGCCGATCGCCTCGGCGGCCTGAAGGATCCGCAGGTTGGTGTTCTTTGGGGTCTCCTCGGCGAGCCGCGCGAGGGTGGCCACCGGGGGCGGCGACGCCGCAAGCGTGCGCGCGAGGCGCGCCTCGAGCCGCGAGGCCACCTCGATCGCGCGGTCGACGGGCTCGATCGCCTTCGAGGCCCGCGACGACGGCACCGGGTGGGCGTAACCCTCAGGGTCTATCAGCCGAATATCATGCGCCTTTTTGCCACGCTTTCGCAGCACCCGCCACCCCGCCCAGGTCCACACCGGCTCCCAGCTCGAGGGGGCGACGTCGGCGGGTTGTTTGCTGCGCGGGACCACTCGCAGCCGGTCGTGGAAGGTGTCTCCAAAGGTCGACACGTGCAGATCGGACACGTGCGCGATCACGAACGGCTTGGGGGCCACGCCGGCTACATTCCCGACAGGATCTTGTAGGACTCACCCTCTTTGACGAGCTCGAGGCGGTTCTCCGCGACGGTGTGCCGCCACTCCTCTTGCTTCACGCCGGGCAGTCGGAAGCTCGCGGCGTAGGTGAAGTCGACCAACACGCGATTGTTCTCGGACGTGGAGATCTTCCGGTAGCGGACCTCGTACCGGATGGCCTGGGTCTTCATGAAGGTCGTGGTGAGGTAGTCCTTCAAGCCCACGAAATCGATGTCGTCTTCGGCGTTCGCGTTGCCGCCGTCCTCGAAGTACCGCTGGCTCGCGAGCTTCAGGAGAAGGCCCACGTTCTTCTCCTCGACGCCGTGCCGGTACTCCTCGCAGAAGCTCACCACCTTGCGGTTGTCGGAGGTGTCCTCGACGTCGGTGTTCGGGATCATCGTCTTCGTGCAGCCGAGCGACCCCAGGGATCCTAGGGAGAGGGCGGCGAGCGCGACGACGCGGGCGGCGAGAGTGGCGTGAGAGCGCATGGCGGTGGGTAACCTCGGGAGTGCCCGTCTCATTCCTGACGGAGGCCGCGGCCGGCGGCGCGGAGGCGGACCTTACCAAAAACTCCCCAGGAGGGCCCGCATTCCAGGCAATCCGCGGGCGCGGTGGCCGCGAGCGGCAAGAGGGCGACGTGCGCGGGTGAGAGGGGCGCGCGCGGGGCGCCCGGGAGCGCACACGCCCACACCTCGGCGGAGAGCACCTCGGTCCAGTCTGCCTCGGCGGTGACGACAAGCGCGACCGCGCCGCTCGGGCCACTCATGCTCGGAGCGGACGCGGGGCCCACGTCGTCGACGGCGACGACGACCATGCGCTCGGCGTGGCCCGCGCGGACGAGCGTGGCGGCGACCGAGAGCGCCTCGATGCCGGCCGCGGAGCCGAGGCCGACCGCGAACCCGGGGCCCGTCAGATGAAACGCGATCGCGCACTCGCCGCACGGCGCGTTCGGCGACGTGAACGGGAAGCGGCGAGGCTCGGCGAACCGCGCACCCCGGCGCTTCACCGTGTCCCAGTAAAGCGCGTTGGTCTCGTGCGCCGCGAGGCCCTGCGCGACGACGATGCCCGCGCCTTCGAGGGGCCCCTCGGCGTCGGAGAGCGCCGCCAGCGCCCCGAGGGTGAGCCTCGTCACGCGGTCGGTGCGCGAGAGCTTCTCGAGCGTGCCCGAGCGAGCGCACAGCTCCTCGAGTGTGGGCTCGCGATCCACGTGCACGGCGCGGGTCGCGAACACGCGCCGCGTCGCCCGCGGACGCGCGGCGGTCGGAGGATCGAGCGAGAGCACGAGGCTCGCGTTCGCGCCGCCGAAGGCCGCGGAGAGCTTCAGCGCGCTCCGCGCCGTCGAGGGCCCGGCGACCGCGAGGCGCCGAGGAGAGAGCCCTTCCATGAGGGTCCCGTCGCCGGCCGAGGCCGGCGCGAGCCCACGAGACAGCGCGTCGAGGCAGGCGAGCGACTCGAGCGCGCCCGCCGCGCCGAGGGTGTGGCCGATCTGCGCCTTGAAGCCGTGCAGGGTCGCGGCGGCCGCGGCCGGGCCGAGCGCCGCGTCGATCGCGCGGGACTCCGCGGCGTCGTTGAAGTCGGTCGCCGTCCCGTGTGCGCTCACGATGCCGATGTCGCCGGGCTCCAGGCCGGAGCCCCGCAACGCGGCGGTCGCCGCCCGCGCGAGGCCACCGCCGTTGCGATCAGGCGCCGTGAGGTGCACCGCGTCGGCGGTCGCGCCAAAGCCCCGCACGTACCCGAAGACGTGCCCGCGCTGGCCCAACGGAAGCGGCGACGCGACGAGGGCGACGAGCGCGGCCCCTTCGCCTAGGACGAGTCCATCGCGCTCGGCCGTGAACGGGCGCATGACGCCCGAGCGCGAGGTCGCGCGGAGCGCCTCGAAGCCCGCCGCGACGAACACAGAGGCCGCGTCGTAGCCTCCGGCGAGCACCAGATCGCACGCGTCCTCGTCGAGCCAGGCGCCGGCGAGGCCGAGCGCGAGGGTGCTCGATGCGCACGCGCCAAGGACGAGCGTCGCGCGGCACGTCGGGAGCCCGAGCCGCGCGGTGAGGCGCCCGAGCCCTGCGAAGTACGTGAAGGTGCCCGGCGCGGCGAGCCGCGCGAAGTCGGCCTCGGCCGAACCGAAGAGGGCTTCGCAGGTGCGAAGGCCTCCGCTTGAGGTGCCGAGCGCGAGCCCCACGCGGAGCCCGCGCCAGCCGGGCATCCGCGCGTCGAGCCCGGCTGCGCAGCCGTCTGCGGCCTTGTCGAGGATCACGAGCGCCCGCTCGTCGTCGCCGCCTGGAGAGGGCGCCGAGCCGGGACCCAAGCCCGCGGTCACGCCCCGGACGCGCGCGACGTACGGCCGGGCGAGTCCCGCGGCCCCGAGCTCGTCGTCGCGCGCAACGGCGACCCGCGGCGGAGTGTCCAGCGCGTCCACGGCGAAGGCGGCCCGCCCCTCGCCGAGCGCGGAGACGGCGCCAAAGGCCACGATCGCGGTCACAGCGGCTCCTCGAACGCCGCGAGGTCCGGCACCTCGTCGCCGATGGACTCGATGACGACGCTCGCGCTCACGCCGCCGCGCGCACGGTAGAGGGCGCGGTCGCCGGCGCTCGGCCTCGCGGCCCACGCGTCGACCGAGAGCTCTTCGGTCTGGCCGCCGACGGTGCGCTCCGCCTCGACCCTGCCGCCCCGCGAGGCGCGGAACATCTCGACGGTCGCCGCGCCGTCGCGGAGCACCAGGTAGACTCCCTCGCGCGTAGGTTTGCCGAACAGGAGGCGCCCATCGAGCTGCGAAAGGAACCAGAAGCGAAAGAACGCGACGGGCAGCCCCTCGGCGTCGGGCCCGTCGACGCGGCCGCGCTTGTGGATGTCGGCCGCAGGCACGTCGAAACGAAAGCGCTCGCGCGTGAGCCAGGCGTCGAGGGCGGTCGCGCCGCCCGGGCCGAGCAGCTGCAAGCGCACGCTCTTCCCAGGCAGCACCGCCAGGCCGCCGCGCGCCGAAAAAGTACGCCCCGTGCGAGGTTCTCGCATCTCCACCGACACGACGAGCGTGTAGGGCGCGCGGGGGAGCTCGGCCCGGGCGGCCGCGAGCGAGGCCCGGGCGCGGTCCCAGTCGCGTTGCGACACGCGCGGGAGGCGGGTCAGATCGGGGCCCGCTGCGCCGCCGCAGCCCGTGGCGACGACGAAGAACGCGACCGACGCGGCCCGCGCGGCGGCGGACCGGCGGGGGCTCACCCGAGCACCACGGCGTAGCCGTTCGACCCCGCCTCGCCGACGACCAGCACGCGCGGGTACAGCCCGCTGGCGACGAAGCCGACCGCGGCGGCCAGCGTGATCGCCCCGGCCGACTCGTGAGCTCCGGTGGCGCCCTCGGTCGCGAGGCAGGGGCACGCGGCCCACGCAGTGCCGGCGACCACCGCAGCCCCGAGCGCCTCGGTCCGCGCGAGGACGAGGGACCCGTCGACAGGCACCTCGATGTCGGTCGCGGCGAGGGCGCCCGGCCCGGCGCGGAACGCGGTGGCGCTCAGCACCCGCGCGAGCACCGGCAGTCCTCGCTCCGCTGCGACGCGCGCGCTGGTGAGGGTGCACGCGGCCGCGCCCTCCGCGCGCTGCGGGCGCTCGCTCGGATCGCGAAACACGCGAGACAGGACGTTCTCGACGATGTCGCTCGCCTCCTCGACGCCGCCCACGCACACGCTCTCGACCTCACTGGACGCCACCATCTCGAAGCCCTGGAGGAAGCACGCCTCGCCGCTGGCGGCAAAGTCGCAGAGCGAGAACGCCGGGCCCGTGAGGCCGAGGTAGACGCTCGCGTGCCCGACGGGCGAGCTGGGCACGAGGTTCGGGAACTCCGCGGGGCTCGCCAGCCGCGGCCCCTTGTCGAAGACACGCCGCATGAAGCCCGCGGAGGCGTCGAGGTTGCCCCACGCGTTACCGACGAGCAACCCCACGCGCCCGGAGTGCGCCTCGGCGAAGCGCGGCGTGCCCACGAGCGCGCGCTCCGCGACGACCGTGACGAGGCGCGAGAGCCTGTCTAGGCGACGCGCGCGCGCCGGATCGAGCCACGCCGGATCGAGGGTCACCGCGCGCGCGCCGGCGATGGGCGCGTCGAGGAGCTCGTGGGTCGCGCGACCCTCGCGAAATCCGCGCGGCGTGAGCGCCGCAGCGCCAACCACCACGACCTCCTGGAGCGCACGCGCCGGCGCCGAGGCGCGACGGTCGGAAGCGAAGACCACGACCGTGTCCATGCCACCGAAGCCGAACGAGCTCGACGCCGCGACCGACACCTCCGCCCGCTCGGCGACGAGGACGTGCCGCAGCGGGCAAGCAGGATCGATCTCCTCGAGGCCGACGGTGGGCGGGAGGACGCCGTCGCGGAGCACGAGGGTCGTGAGGACCGCCTCGATGGCGCCCGCAGCGGCGAGCGTGTGCCCGAGCTGGGCCTTCGAGCTCGACACGGGGACCTCGCCGAGGCGCTCGCCGAGGGCGGCCGCGAGCCCGGCCGCCTCCATCGCGTCGTTCAGGGGCGTCGCCGTGCCGTGCGCGTTCACGTAGCCGAGGCTGGCCAGCCCGAGCCCCGCCCGACGCAGCGCCTCGGTGAGCAAGCGCGCGGGGGTGTTGCCCGTTGGCTCGGGGTTCGTGATGTGGTGGCCCTCGGAGCCGAGCGCCCAGCCCGCCAGAATACATCTGACCTTTACCCCACGGCGGCGCGCCGTGCTCGCCCGCTCCAGGACCAGGAAGCCCGCCCCCTCCCCGAGGTTCAGGCCGCGGCGGCGAACGTCGAAGGGGCGGCACGGCGACGGATCGCAGGCGGCGAGCGCGCCGAAGCCCGCCTGCGTGAGCCTGCAGAGGCCGTCGGCGCCGCCTGCCAGCACCACATCCACCACGTCGAGGAGCAGCCAGTCGGCGGCCACGGCCAGGGCGTTCGCGCCGCTGGAGCACGCGCTCGACAGGGTGCGCGTGCGGGCGAAGGGCCCAACCTCCCGATCGATCCAGGCCGTGGTGGAGCTTATGGGGTTCGACAGCAGCCGACGCCAGGCGTCGTCTTTGGTGGTTTCGCGCTCTTTGGGGTCGGCGAGGAGCGCGAGGAGCGACTCGGTCTCGAACATGCCCCCGGTGGTCGCGCCGACGACGAGGCCGATGCGCAGCCCCGCGGCGCGAGCTCCCCGGAGATCGGCGGAGCGCGCCGCCTCACCCGCCGCCATGAGGCCCATCTCGGCCGTCCGCGACCACGAGTCGTCGGGGCGGCTCCCGATGCCCGCCACCTCGGCGGCGAGGGTCGAGCGGTGCCCCGTGGCGTTGAACAGCGTGAGCTCGCGAACGCCGCGCCGGCCCGCGAGGATCCCCTCCCACGTGGCCTCCGCCGTGCCACCGAGCGCCGAGACGACGCCCACGCCCGACACGGCGATCCGAGAGTCCTCGTCGCTGCCGTCGGGCTCGAGCTCGCCGCCCTGCGGGTCTCCGGGATTCACGAGCTGGGGGAAGGGCGACCCTTCGCGATGTGCTCGGCGATGCCGGTCACCGAGCGGAAGATGCTGCGGGCCTCGGGGCCCTCGGGGATGGGCACGCCGAAGCTCTCTTCAAGGCTCATGGCGAGCTGAAGGGCGTCGAGCGAGTCGAGGCCGAGGCCCTCTCCGAACAGCGGCGCGTCGTCCTCGATGGAGCTCGGCACCCGCCCCTCGAGGTTCAGCTCGCGGACGATGAGCTCCTTCACTTCCTGCTTCAAGGGTGCGAGATCCATGGCCTCGGGCACCCTAGTGCCTCGACTTCACGAGTTCAATCCGAAGGTAGCGCGCGCGCGCGGGCCCGTCCGCTGGCGCTGGTCAGCGCCGGGGTGTTCGGGATACAACCGGCGTCGACGGAAGGCGGACGCCGAGGTCGAGCCTCGCGCGACGCGCAGCTGCGCCAATCGAGGCGGGGAGAGCACGACACATGGGAGCGCTGGTCAACTACTCCACGGACAAGGGCGTCGCGCTGATGACGCTGAACGATCCGCCCGTGAACTCGTACAGCTACGAGATGCTGAAGGAGCTCGACGCGTGCATCCTCGAGGCGCGCTTCGACAACGACGTGCACGTCATCGTGCTCACGGGGCACGGCGACAAGGCGTTCTCGGCGGGCGCGAACGTCAACATGCTCCAAGAGGCGGACGCGACCTTCAAGTACTACTTCTGCCTCCACGCGAACGAGACCCTCTCTCGCCTCGAGCAGACGCCCAAGCTCTGCATCGCGGCGATCAACGGACACGCGATCGGCGGCGGGCTCGAGGTCGCCCTCGCGTGCGACCTCCGCATCGCCCGCGCCGGCGATCTGCAAATCGGCCTCCCCGAGGCCCTGCTCGGCGTGCTCCCCGGGACCGGCGGCACTCAGCGCCTCGGTCGCCTCGTCGGTCGCTCGAAGGCGATCGAGTACATGATCGAAGGGACCAAGCTCGGCGTCGACGACGCGCTGCTCGCGGGCATCGTCAACAAGGTGTTCGAGGCCGAGTCGAACGAGGCGTTCATCAAGCAGGTGGTCGCCTACGGCCGGCGTTTCTGCCCCCCTACCGGCGCACCGCTCGCGGTCGGTCGTATCAAGCGGGCCGTGCAGTCGGGTCTCGAGGGCGGCCTGGAGCAGGGCCTCGCGCTCGAGCGCGAGCTGCAGGCGGAGCTGTTCCGCTCGAACGACGCCAAGGAAGGCTTCGCCGCGTTCACCGAGAAGCGCAAGGCGACGTTTCGCGGGCGATGACCTGCGGGCGTTAGCTCCGCGCCGCGTGCGTCACGCCTCGCCTCGTCTTCCGTTTCGCGGAGGTGCCTTGGCGTTCACCGCGCCCATCGCCGCGAGCGCGCCTTCACGCATGACGCGCTCGACCGCCCGACGAGCCTGCTCGACGATCCCGGGCAGCGCGGCGCGCTCGTCCGGGGCGAAGTCGCTCAGCACGTAGTCGGCCACGTCCCCGGCGAAGGCGGCGGGCGGGCGACCCACACCCACGCGGACGCGCACGAACTCAGGGCTGCCCATGCGCGCGATGAGCGAGCGGAGGCCGTTGTGACCCGCGTGCCCGCCGCCGACCTTCACGCGGACCTCGCCGAACGGGAGGTCGAGCTCGTCGTGGATGACGATGACGTCGCCGACCGCGCGCTTGTGGAAGACCATCGCGGGCTGCGCGGAGTCGCCCGACAGGTTCATGAAGGTCTGGGGCTTGAGCAGCACGGCGTCTGCGCCGTAGACGCTGCCCTTGGAAAAGAGGCCCGAGAACTTCTCGCGGAAGTCCTCGAGCCCGTTGTCCTTCGCGATCGCGTCGAGCACGACGAAGCCCACGTTGTGGCGGGTCTTCTCGTACTTCTTCCCCGGGTTGCCCAGGCCGACGACGAGCACGTGCCTGAGCTACTTCTTCTTCGCGTCCTTCGCGGGCGCAGCGGCGGCAGCCTTCGCGTCCTTCGCGGGTGCGCCCTTCGCGGGCGCGCCGGGGGCCGCGGCGGCCTCCTCGGTGCGATCTTTCTCGGGCGCGACCACCGAGATGATGGTCTGCTCAGCCGGGAAGCGGACGGCGACGCCCTCGGCGAGGCTGAGGTCCTTCGTGGCGATCGCCTCGTTCAGCTTGAGCTCGGTCACGTCGACCTCGACGTGCAGAGGGATGCGGTCGGGCAGGCAGCGCACGGGCAGCGTGCGGAAGACCTGGCGGAGGATGCCACCGGCGACGACGCCCGCGGCCTTCCCCTTCACCACGACCGGCACGTCGGTGTCGACCAACTGGTCGAGCTTCACCTCGACGAAGTCGACGTGGAGCAGGCTGCGCGTGACCGGGTGGTAGGAGTATTCCTTCACCATCACGAGCAGGTCTTTGCTGTCGATCGCCATCTTGATGACGGTGTTCTTGCCGGCCTCGCTGCGGAGGATCGCCAGGACGTCCTTCGGCGCGACGGCGATGGGCGTGGCGGCGAGCGACTTGCCGTACGCGACGGCGGGGATGTTTCCGGACGAACGAATGCGGCGAGCCGCACCCTTTCCGGAAGCGGGGCGGGACGTGGCCTGGACGTTGGGCATGGCGCTCATGACAAATCTTCTCCTCGATGGGTCCCGATAGGAGCCGCGCAGATCGCGCTCGAACGCTCCGAGAGGGAGGCGTGGGGGCTTAGCAAAAAATCCTGGGGGATGCGCGGAAAAAGCGGCGACCGCCGCGATTCTGGTCGCACCCGTGGCGCCCTCACCGGAGGAGGGCCGCGCACTCGCCCGTGGGCCCGCGCTTGCCTTGCTGGACGCACGATTGGTACGCTCGCCTCGCGTCGGCCCCGCGCCCCTTGCTGTCGTAGGCGGCGCCCAGGAGCAGCCACGCCTCCGCGTCCGTCGGATCGGCCGCGACCGACGCCTCGCCCGCCTGGATGGCCTCGGCGAACTTCCCTCGGTCCAGCGCGCGCTGCGCGTCTCGCTTCAGCGCCTTGGCGTCCTTCGCAGGCCCCGCGTCGGCTGCGGCCGCGTCAAGCGTCGTGGAGGGCTGCGTGGCCGCGTCGGCGGGCCCCGCGTCGACCGCGGACGCGCTTGGCGCAGGAGCTGCGCTCACCGCCGCCGCCGCGCTGACGGCGGCGCTCGGCACGACGGGCGCCGGCGCGCTGACGGCGGCCTGCGCGTGCGCCGGGGTCGCGGGCGGCGCGGGGGCCGCTGGGGGCTCCTCGAGCAGGCGTCGGACGACCGCGAGGGAGAACACCACGCCGAGCGCGAGCGCGATCCCCCGGACCAAGCGCTGCGATCGCGCCCGGCGCGCCAGGACCTCGGGGTCTTCGCGCAGCCGCACGCGTCGATCGTCGGCCGCGTCGGCCTCGATAGGAGGGGGCGGCAGCGACGACTTGCGAGTGCCCTCCCTGAAGAAGGCCGCCCCGATGGAGTCGCGCGCCCCGTCGGGCTCGGCCTCACCGCTCGCGTCAGCCCCCTCGGGCTCCGAGTCCTCCGCGTCCCTCGCTTCGGCTGCGTCCTGCTCCGCGTCCTTCGCGTCGTTCGCGTCGTCCGCGTCGTCCGCGTCGTTCGCGTCGTCGCGTCCTTCGCGTCGTTCGCGTCGTTCGCGTCCTTCGCGTCGGCCTTCGCGTCTGTGGCGTCTTTCGCGTCTTTCGCGCCCTTGGCCTCGGGTTTCGCGTCCTTGACCTCGGGCTTCGCGTCCTTGACCTCGGGCTTCGCGCCTTGCATCTTCGCGTCGATCGGCGTGGCGGGCTTCAGGTCCTTCACGTCCGGCCGCGCCGGCTTCGCGTCAGCCTTCGTGTCCTTGGTGTTCGCGTCGGTCGACGTCGCGGTCTTCGCGTCCTTCGCGTCGGCCTTCGCGTCCTTCGCCTTCGCATCGGTCGACGTGGCGGCCTTCACGCCCTTCGCGTCGCCGCCCGCGGCCGGGGCCTCGCGTGGCTCGCTCGCCGCCTCGGATGGCGGGGTGGACTGGCTTGCGCCAGGTGGACGGCTCGCTCGACCCTTCTTGCTCATTCTTCCTCGAGACGCCCCTCGCTCATGGACACGGACAAGTGCCTTTTCGCGCGTGTTGGCCCTCCCGTCAACGGATGTGCGCGGGCGCCACCATTTGCACGACGCCGCGGGCCCTCACCCTTGGATTCTGTTCGAAGGCAAGGCCAGCAGTACTAGTGTGCGGTCGCGTGAGCCTCGTCCTTACCTTGCACCGCCGCGCACACGATCCCGTTCGCCGCGGGCACCCGTGGGTCTTTCGCGAAGCGATCCTCCGCGCGCAGGGCGAGGCGACCACCGGAGCGGCCGCGACCCTCGTCGACGACACGGGGCGCACGCTCGGCTACGGGGTGTACGACGCGTCGTCGCCGCTGGCGGTGCGCGTGTGGGGCCCGACCCCCGTCGACGAGGCGCTCGTCGCTTCGCGCCTCCGCGCGGCGTTCGATCTGCGCCGGGCGCTCTTTCGCGACGGCCGCACCACCGCGTACCGCCTGCTCCACGGCGAGGGCGACCGGACGCCGGGCCTCGTCCTCGATCGCTACGGGGAGGTCGCGGTGCTGCGGACCGACGGCGACGCGGCCGCGGTGCTCGCCGACCGGCACGCCGCGACGCTGCGCGACGAGCTGCTCGGGACCGGAGTGACCACCCTCGTGAGCCGCCAGTCGGCGCGATCCCGCCGCGCCGAGGCGCCGCGCACCGAGGTGCTGTTCGGCGATCCGCCGCCCGCGCGCGTCGCGGTCACGGAGCACGGCGTGCCCTTCGAGGTCGACCTGGCCGAGGGACAGAAGACCGGCGCGTTCCTGGACCAGCGGGAGAACCGCGCGCGGGTCGGCCAGCTCGCCGCCAGCCTTCGACGGCGAGGCGCGCCGCCGGTGCGCGTGCTCAACCTGTTCTCTTACGCGGGCGGCTTCTCACTCCACGCGGCACTCGAGGGCGCGCACACGACCAGCGTCGACGTCGCCCCGCTCGCGCACAAGACCGCGCAGGCGAGCTTCAAAGCAGCCGGGGTCGGGCTCTCCGGCCACGCCTTCGTCGCCGCCGACGTGTACGCCTACCTGGCGGACGCGAAGAAGAAGGGGCTCTCCTGGGACATCGTGATCTCCGACCCGCCGAGCTTCGCCCCGAGCGAGAAGGCCGTCGCACGCGCGCTCAGCGCGTACCGGACCTTGCACGGTGCAGCCGCGGCCGTGCTCCGCCCAGGCGGCGTATTTTGCGCCGCCTCGTGCTCCAGCCACATCGGCTTGGAGGCGTTCCTAGGCACGCTGGACGACGACGCGCTCGGTCGCGCCGACCTTCGGGTGGTCGACGCGTTCGGGCCGCCGGCCGACCACCCCTCCCTCCCGGCGTTCCCGGAGGGTCGTTACTTGAAGCTCGTCGTACTTCGCTAACCCTTCGACATCGCAGTTATTTTCAGCCGAAGCCCCGCGCGGCGCGCTACTTCGTGACCGCAGCCTTCGGCGGCACGAGGAACAGCACCTTGCGCTGGTCGAGCTTGATGTCGCCGGGGACACCGACCACGTCGAGGAACGCGTTGTAGAACTGGGCTTCGCCCTTGGGCTCGACGGTCGTGTTCGTCTGCGGGATGACCTCGAAGCACACGGGCGTGCCGACCGTCACCGCGGTGAACGTGTCCTTGATACCGTCGCCGTTCGTGTCCTTCGCCGCGTGCGCGGGGCAGCCCTGCGAGGCGTCACCCTCGTCCTTGGCGCGGAGGGCCTTGATGAACTGGGTGGCGTCCACGGTGCCGTTCGCCGGGTCGTTGCGGGGCCGCACCACCACGTCGTAGGTGGAGCCGACGGCGATGGCCTTGATGGCGTTCACCACGCCCTGCCCGATGTTCGGCGAGGTCTTCGCGTATCGGAAGTTCAGGCGGCAGCGGCCGCCAGGGGCGCTGGGCGCGCGCGCCGCGCCGTTCACCCCCGTGCAGCACTGGCCGGCCGCGCAGCCCGTGAAGGAGGCAGGCGGCAGGTTCGAGGCCGTGGCGTCGGAGAGCGCGTTCGCCTGCGACTCGTTGCTCGAGTTGGGGTCCGACGTGAGCGCGACGAAGCGCGCGTTCGCTGTGGTGAACGCCGTGTTGAGCTGCGCGGTGGTGACGCCACCACGGGTCGCGTGCCAGGTCGCGTCGGTGATCAGCACGACGACCGGCACGGCCCCGGCGCGGAAGTTCACGCCGCCCGTCGTGCCCGCCGGGGGGTGTGGGCCGCGACGCTCGTCACCGCCCGACCGGTGAGCACGTGGAACATCGCCGGAACCTGCCCCTCCGGCTCGTCGCCACCACCCGTCGCGCTGAGGCGGCCGGCCGCCGCCTGGGCGAGCGTGAGGGTCGGCGTAATCGTCTGGAGCACGCGGACGAGCTCTCCTCCGTCGGTCTCGTCGCGGTGGGAGATGATCGACATGCCCACCGACGGGATGGCGGCCTGCAGCTGCGCGAGCAGGGTGCCCTGGAGCGCGGAGCGAATGCCGTTGATTTCCGAGGACATCGACCCCGTGGTGTCGGTCACGAAGGCCACATCGACCGACTGGATGTTCGTCTTGAACTTGAGGACGTCGGTCGTCGGGTTCGGAGCCTCGTTGAACGGCACGATGAAGAAGAAGTCGCGCTGATCGGAGCTCCGACGGATGGGGACGATCGTAATCTGCGCGCCCGCGGAGCCGCCGTCGGCCTTCGCGACGACGGCGGTGGTGATGCCGGGCGGCCCGGGAGGGAGCGTGGCGACCGACGTGAACGTGGTGCCGTTGAAGCTGCCGAGCTCGGGCTTCTCCAGCGAGAAGACGGCGCCCGCTGTGACGTCCTTGTCGCCCTCCTTCGACTTGCGGATCACCTTGAAGGCCTGCGTCGCAGGGGTCGGTGGGGTGGTGGCCGTGTCGATGAAGAGCACGGCGTTGCTCGGCTCGACCACGAGCCCGACCTCGGAGGGGGTGCCGAACGAACCGCCGCCGCCGCCGCCGCCCGCCTCGGGGCTCGAGGTCCCGCTGCCCGGAGGCGTGTCGCCGAAGAGGTCGGGCCGGGGCTCGCTAGAGCCACAGGCGGCGAGGAGCGCGAGAGCGACGACCTTCAGAGCCCGAGTGTGAGCGCGCATGAACACCTCCACGCCCGCGACCGCGCGGGATGACGAACCGTGACAGAAAACGCAAGTCGCGACCAGCGTCGTGACGCTTATGCGACACCCTACCTCATCCGCCGACGAGCCGCACGGCCGAGTAGATGATGGCCGCGAGCGAGACGAGGCCGAAGATCGGGAGCCCGCCCGCGACCGCCATCGGGTGCCGATCGACGAGGCGCCGCGCGCGCCCCAAGGCGCTGATCCAGAACGTGACCTTGCAGTCGATCGGGATGTGTCCGGCCGCACGCCGCTGGAGGCGCTTGAGCATCTCGCGGGCAGAGCGGTAGCGCCGCGCGGGGTCCTTCTGCATGCCTTTGATGACGAGGTGCGCCAAATCGGCCCCGACTCGGCCTTGCCGCGCCGAGAGCCCCCAGCTCGCGTCCCCGACGCTCGGCGGGCCCTCCTGCAGCACACCGGCGACCACGGTCGAGAGCTTGTCGCGCCCGTGCAGGTAGTGGCGCAGGGTGAGGAGCTCGTGGAAGAGCACCGACAGACTGTAGATGTCGCTCCGGGCGTCGATGTGGGCGGCGCCCGTGGCTTGCTCGGGCGACATGTAGAGAGGCGTCCCCACCAGCGAGCCCTGCTGGGTCACGTGCAGGCGCCCGCTCCTGACGAGCTCGGCCTCCCGTTCCCGGCTCTCCGGGAGCTCGGGCGCGCCCTCGGGACCGGCCACCTTCGCGATGCCCCAGTCCATGAGCACGACCTCACCGTACGCGCCGATCATCACGTTGGCCGGCTTGACGTCGCGGTGCACGACGCCGTGGTCGTGCGCGTACGCGAGCGCCTCGAGGAGCCCCACCATGAGCTGGACCCGACGCTCAAACGGGTACTTCGCGTGGGCCTCGGCGCTGCCCGCCGCGAGCTGAGCGATGATCGCCTCGAGGGTCTCGCCGTCCACGAACTTCATGACGAAGAAGAGCTGCCCGTGCTCGTCGACGCCCACGTCGTGGACTGGGGCGATGCCGGGGTGACCGAGCCTACCGACCGTGCGGATCTCCTCGGCGAAGCGCGCGACCGTGGCCTCTCCGGTCAGGTGCGGGAGCAGGCGTTTCAGCGCGACCACGCGCCCGATGTCGTTGTCGCGCGCGAGCACGACCTCGCCCATGCCACCCTCGCCGAGGCGCCGCACCTCCTCGTACCGCGGCCGAACGGCCTGGCTCACGTGGACCCGCCCGTCGCGGAGCTCGAGATGGGGCAGCACGGTCGACCGGACCCCGAACGTGCCGGCGGCTAGCGGCGCCTCGCTCGACGCCTCGACCTCGCCGGCCGACACGGTCGCGTCGAGCGCGAGGCTCGAGACCGCCGTGGCCCCACCTCGAGCGTCCACGGTGGCGAGAAATACGGCCGGGGGCACGATGACGGGCTCGGGCTCGCGGACCGACGGAGAAGGCAGGACCTCGGTGGCGGCGCTCGGATCGGTCACTTCGAGGAACCTAGCGGACCCTGCCCGACCGCGCCACCGGCGGCCGCACGAGCGGCGGGCGCAGCGCCCGAGCGCCCCGAGGTGGCGGTCCAGCGACGGCAGCAGCACGCGTCGGACGAGGTCTTCGAGGTGCGCGTCGGCGAGCGCGCCTATTCGGAGCTGCGCCCGGTAGCTCGCGAAGAGAGGGCCTGCGCTTCGCGCGGCCAGCCGGTATGGTGCGCGCATGCCTCGCCTCACCCGCAGTCTCGTGCTCCTGTCGGTCGCTGCGCTCGGGGCGTGCAAAGATCCGCCGGCGGCGCCCGCGGACGCCGCGCCGCCCCCTCCCTCCTCGGCGTCAGCGGCACCGGAGGCCTCAGCGCCGATCGAGGCCCCGCCCGTCGACGCGGGCGCGACCGAAGGCGGGGCTCTGCTCGACACGCCCTCGCGCCCCATGGTCCGCGGCGCCGGACACTTCAGCCTCCTCTTCGCGGCCGCGCGCGCCCTCGAGATGAAAGACGAGCAGAGAGACAAGCTCGACGCCGTCGCGAAGCCGTTCCTCGGCCTCCCCGAGCCGAAGGAGGGCGCGCGCGCGGTTCAGGCCGAGCTCGTCCGCGAAGTGAAGGCCGGGAAGATGGAGCCCGGGAAGCTCGACCCGCTCCTCGCCTCGCTCGAGAAGGGCACGAAGCAGCGGCGAGACCTCGAGCAGAGCGGGCTCGACGCGCTGCACGCGGCGCTCGACCCGGCGCAGCACAAGGCGATCGTCGCGGCGATCCGTCCGCGCATCGCCGTGCACGACGCGGCGAAGGCGCCCGCGCCCGACCCCACCGCAGACGCGCGCGTGGTGGAGCGCCTCGCGAAGAGCCTCTCCCTCGACGACGCCCAGCGGAAGCAGGCGGAGGCCTTCTTCCCGAAGGGAATGCAGCAGAAGGCCGAGGCCGACCGCGACGAGCGCCGCAAGCAGCTCGAGACCCTGCTTGCCGCCTTCGAGAAGCCGACCTTCAGCGCGCGCCGGCTCCCCGCTCCCGACGCGAAGCGCCTCCGCGTGCCCTTCCAGGAGCAGGTGAAGCTGCTCAGCCAGCTCGTGCCCATCCTGCGACCCGAGCAGCACGCCCGACTGGCCGAGTCGATGAGCCAGGGCCAAGGGGGGGGTCTCCTCGCCGGCCCGCACGGGCTCGAGGGGCCCAACGTTCCGCACGGCATGCCGCTGCGTCGCAGGCCTCACGGCGGCGGGCGACCCGACGAGCTTTAGACCGCGCGCGGTCGCGGGAGGCCCATGTTCGACTTCTTGAAACGGCGCCGGCGCGAAGCGCTCCGCGCGGAGCCCTTCCCCGAGGCGTGGCGCGAGATCCTCGAGCGCAACGTACGCCACGCGGCGCGCCTCACGCCGGCGGAGCGCGAGGAGCTCGAGCAGCTCACGCGAGTATTCGTGGCGGAGAAGGCCTTTGAGGGCTGCGGCGGCCTCGAGCTGACCGACGAGATCCGCGTCACGATCGCTGGGCAGGCGTGCCTCCTGCTCCTGAACCGCGAGACCGACGTGTACCCCGAGCTCGAGATCGTGCTCGTCTACCCCCACGCGTACCGTGCGCCCGCGCGGCGCCAGGACGGCGCGGTGGTGATCGAGGGCGACGAGGCGAGGCTCGGCGAGTCGTGGTCACGCGGCATGGTGGTCCTCGCGTGGGACCACGTATCGACGTCGGCCCGTCACCTCGGCGGCGGGCACAACGTCGTGCTCCACGAGTTCGCCCACCAGCTCGACGCCGAAGAGGGCGACATGGATGGGGTACCCGAGCTCGACTCGAACGCCCACTACCTCGGCTGGGCGCGGATATTTGGCGAGGAGTTTCATGAGCTTACACAGCGCCTCCACGCCGGCCGGCGGAGCGATATCGACCCCTACGGCGCCGCGAGCCCCGCGGAGTTCTTCGCCGTGGTGACCGAGATGTTCTTCGAGCGGCCACGCGCCCTCCGCCACGGCCACCCGGAGCTCTACGCGGAGCTCTCCGCCTTCTACCGCCAAGACCCCGCCTCGGCCGCCGCGCGACCGCGCACGTGAGCCGCGCCTTGCGGCCCCACCCGATGTCGTTACGTTGGTGCCAGCGAGCGGCTGAGCTTCGCGCGGAGGTGCAAATGATCGGCAAGAGAACCTGGACGGGGATCGTGCTCCTCGCGGGCGCGTGCGCGTGGTCGGCGTGCAGCACCACAGAGCCCGTGCCGGACCCCAGCGACGCCGCCCCCGACGCCCACGCGCCCGACGACGCCGCCCCCGACACCGCGCCCCGCGACAGCTCTCTCGACGCCCCCGCGGACAGCTCGACGGACGCAGCGGACGCCTCCACCGACGCCCCGACGGACGCCTCCGCCGACGCCCCGACGGACGCCTCCGCCGACGCCCCGACGGACGCCTCCGCCGACGCGGACGCCTCTCCAGACGCGGGCGGTCCACCCACGCTCCTCGCGCCCGGCGAGAACGACGCCCCGTACACGATGCGCGCCGTCTGCACCATCGCCGCGACGAACCGCGTGGGCACCGCGGACAGCTGCTGCCGCTCCGCCAGCTACACGACCGAGACCGTGTGCGACACCGCGCTCCACGAGGTGCGCGACGCGTCGGGCGCCCTCACGCTGCGGATCGACCCGATGACCGCGTGCACGCGGACGGCGACCGCCGGCACATGTGGGCGCTCGGGCACCGTCGCGCGCTGCGACGGCGCGGGGCTCTCCTGCCCCGCCGCGGTCAGCACGGCGGGCCAACCCTCGCTCGTCGAGGGGACGTACACCCGGCGCATGGTGGCGGTCGGGGGCACGCCCGCGCCCAAGGACCAGTACTGGCTCGGGTGCTCCTCCGCGGCCATGATCACGCAGACGGCGCCCTCCTGCACACCACCTCCCGCGCCCCAGCCCACCCAGCGCACCACGACCTTCGTCCGCACGGCGCCCGGGACCTTCGCCGTGCGGCGGAGCTGGGCCGGGGTTGCGCCACCAGGGTTCTGCGCGACCCCGAGCTTCGCACCGGGCGCGGACTCCATCGGCAACAGCACGTTCGTCGACGGGAACGCGCCCGCGGGAGGCACCTTCGCGACCACGGCACATACATGCACCTACACTCTCACGCTGAAGTGAGCGCGCCCATCACGCCTGCGAGGTCGAGGCAGCTCACGATGCCCACGAGCCTGCGACGCTCGACGACCAAGAGGCGCCTCACGTTCATGGTCGCGGCGTGCGCGGCGGCCCGATAGAGGGGCGTGGCCACGTCGAGGCAGAGCGTCTCGTAGCTCATCACTTCCTCCACCGGCCGCGCCCGGAGCGACGCGGGCAGTCCGCGGGACGCCAGCGCCTCACGCTGGGTGAACACGCCGATCGGAGACTCCACGTCGACCACGACCAGCCCGCGGACGTTGGCCTCCACGAGGCGCTCGACGGCCTCGTCGACCGACGCGCTGAGATCGACGGTCTCGACGGGCGAGGTCATCAAGGTCTCGAGCGCGACCGACGCCTCGGGCACGCGAGACCTGGCGAGCTCTCCCAGCACGTCGCGGGTCGACAGGACGCCGACCACGCGCTCGCCGTCCCCCGCCTCCTCCACGACGACGAGGCGATGCACGCGCGCGCTCCGCATGCGGCGCGCCGCCGCGTCGAGCCCCTCGTCGGGGCGGACGGTGACCACGGGCCGGCGCATGAAGTCGGCGGCGCGCCGGGCCTCGCCCCCCGCCTCGCGGAGAGACTCCCGGAGGAGGTCGGTCAAGGACACGATCCCGAGGAGCCGCTCGCTAGAGACAATGGGGACGGCCGAGCAGCCGCGCGTCTCGAGCAGCGCGATCAACTCGGCGGCGGTGGCCTCGGGCGAGCCGCAGGTCACCGGAGAGCTCATGCGCGCGCGAACGTCGAGGGTCATCTCCGTCAGCTTACCGTCGGAGCCGCGGCGCGTCACCCGCGTCGGGCGCGTCGCACGAGCGTCTCCACACGCTTAGGCGGCCGACGGGACGCCCCTCCGTGATATCCTTCGCCTCCATGTCCCCTCGCAGCCCACGCGCCCGTCTCTCCAGTATCCTCGTGGCGGCAGGCGCCGTCGGTTGCGCGCTCGCGTCGCTCGGCGACGCCCGCGCGGGCTGGCCGCCGCCGCGCGGGGCGGACATGCGCGACAAGGCCAACTGGGCGAACGACTACGACGCGCGCTGGAACTACGCGTCGTTCCTTCCCGAGCAGCAGCCGGGCACGCCGCCCTACCTGGAAGCCGACAAGAAGCTCGGCGCCTCCGGCATGAGCATCGACCGGGCGTGGACCTACACGATCGGCAAGCCCACCGTGAAGATCGCGGTGCTCGACTCGGGCATCCACTGGGAGCACCCCGACCTCGTAAACAAGGTCGCGCTGAACCGCGGCGAGCTGAAGGGCGACAAGCGCCCCAAGAACGAGCAGGGCAACGAGTGCGGCGGCGCCGGCGACCTCGCGGGCTACGACTGCAACGGCGACGGCCAGTTCACCATGGCCGACTACGCGAAGGACGCGCGCTTCGCCGGAGAGGTCACGGGCGAGCACTGCTTCAGCGACGGCGATCGCACCATCAAGAAGCCGAACCGACCCCGCGGCGACTTCAACCGCAACTGCATCCTCGACCCGGGCGATCTCCTGCAGATCTTCTCCGACGGCGTGGACGACGACGCGAACGGGTACAAGGACGACATCGCGGGCTGGGACTTCTTCAAGGACGACAACGATCCGTACGACGACACCCGCTACGGGCACGGCACGGGCGAAGCCCGCGACTCGTCCGGCGAGGGCAACAACGGCATCGGCGACATCGGCGTTTGCCCGGGCTGCACCTTCGTGCCGATGCGCGTGGGCGACAGCTTCATCACCGACGTAAACGACTTCGGCCAGGCGACGGCGTACGCGACCGATCTCGGGTGCAAGGTCATCCAGGAGGCCCTCGGAACCATCAACCAGACCGCCTTCTCGAAGGCCGCGATCGACTACGCGTATTCGAAGGGCGTCATCGTCGTGGCGAGCATGGCCGACGAGAACTCGCGCCACCACAACATGCCGGGCGCGGCCAACCACACCCTCACGGTCCACACCGTGCGCTACACGGGATCGAACCCGAACGCCTCGTCGACGTTCCTCGGCTACGACGCGTGCTCGAACTACGGCGGCCAGCTGTCGATGAGCATCAGCGGCACGCGCTGCTCGAGCGAGGCGACGGGGCGCGCGTCGGGCATCGCCGGTCTGCTGTTCTCGATGGCGGCAGAGAAGAACCTCGACCTCACGGCCGAAGAGGCCATCCAGATCTTCAAGATGACCGCCGACGACATCGACGTCGCCGAGTCACGCAGCACCGACGAGGAGGTCTCGGGCAAGCTCTATTACTCGAAGGCCGGGTGGGACCAGCGCTTCGGCTACGGGCGCGCCAACGCCTTCACAATGGTAAAGGCGATTGACGAAGGGCGCATCCCGCCCGAGGTCGACATCACCTCTCCCGAGTGGTTCACGCCGATCGTCGCCGGCCGAGGCCCCGCGCAGATCACCATCCAGGGCCGCGTCTCCGCGCGCCGCGCGCTCTCCTACGACTACCGGGTGGAGTGGGCGCCAGGCATCGAGCCCGACGACGCGCAGTTCAAGCCGCTCCAAACCGAGAAGACCAACATCCCCGGCGCGACGGTGTCCGGCGGCGGCGCCGAGGCCCCGCTCGGCGCCTTCGACCCCGCGCAGATCGACACGGCGCACAAGCGCGACGCCGACTCGAAGCTCGGTGAGAACGACCGCACCATCACCATCCGCGTCCGCGCCATCGCGCACTACGCGGGATTCGACGTGCCCGGCGAGGCGCGCCGCACCGTGGCCGTCACGAACGAGAAGAACGGGGGCGACAAGGACCTTCTGCCGGGCTTCCCGATGTACCTGGGCACGTCGCTCGAGGGCAGCCCCAAGCTCGCCGACATCGACGGCGACGGCGTCCGCGACATCATCGCCCCCGCCTCGGACGGCCAGCTCCACGTCTTCACGATGCGCTCGGGCACGCCCGTCGAGGTGAAGGGCTTCCCGTACCGCACCCGCGTCATCGACGGCCTCAGCTCCGACGTCGCCGACCCCGCGGTCCCGAGCTACCTCTCCGCGCCGGCCTACAGCCAGAAGAGCTCCGGGCTCGCGGCCGGCGAGGTGCGCGAGGCGCTGCTCTCCGCGCCGGCGGTGGTCGACCTCGACGGCGACGGCAAGCGCGAGATCGTGTTCGGCTCGTTCGGCGGCACGCTGTACGTCGTCGACTCGCAGGGCAAGGACCTCCCGGGCTGGCCCAAGCGCATGCCGGCCGTCCCCTCCTGCCCGCTCGACCCGACGAAGCCGGCGGCCTCGCCCTGCATGGACGTCCGCTCGGGTCTCGCGCGCGGTCTCTACGGCGCGCCCGTCATCGTCGACATGAACAAGGACGGCAAGCCGGAGATCGTGGCGTCGTCCTTCGACGGCAAGATCTACGTCTTCAAGGTCGACGGCACCTCGCTCGACGGCTTCCCCGTCGACGTCCATCATCCGCAGGCGCAGAAGCGCAGCCGCGTCTTCACGACCCCCGCGGTCTCCGACGTCACCGGCGACGGCATCCCCGAGATTTTCACGGGATCCAACGAGCAGGTGGGCGGCGGCGGAAACGCCGGCCCGCTGTTCGCCATCAACGGCCTTGGAAACAAGGCGCCCGGCGGCCCGTACCTGCAGAACTGGCCGGCGGTCATGACGTCGTTCGCGATCTTCCCGCTCGTGGCGGAGGGCGTGACGAGCTCGCCCGCGACGGCCGACTTCGACGGCGACGGCCGCGAGGACGCGCTGTTCCAGGGCAACGGCGCGGCGCCGCTGCTCCTCCCCGCCGATCCGGGCGCCCAGACCGCCTTCGGCGAGCCGCCGAACCGCCTCCCGCGCTTCAAGGAGGAAGACGGCTCGGAGCGCCGCGGGCTCGAGCCCACCGCCGTCTTCGGGGAGCTCAGCAAGGCCTACCGCCCGGACACCATGTTCCCGCTCTTCAGCCAGCCTGCGGTGGGCGACATCGACCAGGACGGCACCCCCGACGTGGTCGCCTCTGGCGCCTCGCTGAGCCTCGCAGGCTCGCTCACGGGCGGCAGCTCGGCGCCAAAGAACGCCCAGCACCTGCTCGCGGCTTGGAGCGGCAAGACCGGCAAGATGCTGCCCGGCATGCCGTACGTCATCGAGGACTTCAGCTTCCTCACGAACCACGCCGTCGCCGATCTCACGGGCGACGACTACCCGGAGATCATCACCGGCACGGGCGTCTACATGCTCCACGCCGTCGACGGCTGCGGGCGCGAGGCGGCGGGCTGGCCGAAGTTCACGGGCGGCTGGATCGCGGCCGCGCCGGCGGTCGGCGACATTACGGGCGATCGCTCGCTCGACGTGGTCGTGGGCACCCGCAACGGCTACCTCTTCGCCTGGAAGACCGCCGGGAAGGACGACGGCGTCATCCAGTGGGAGTCGTTCCACCACGACAACGCGAACACCGGGAGCGCGGCCACCAAGCTCGATCAGGGCGTGCTGAAGCGCGCCGCGAAGCCCCTCGACGTCGCCGCCTGCGCGGCGCCGGCGGGCCCCGCGGCCTCGGAAGAGTCGCTCGGCGGCGGCGGCTGCACGTGCAGCACCACGTCGGACAGCGTAGGGGCGCGCAGCCTCGCGCTGCTGCCGTTCCTCGCGGGGCTCGTCGCCGCGTTCGCTCGCCGCCGCCGCGCGGCGCGCTGATCGAGGGTCGCTTTTTTTGGGGTTCGTCGACGGCGAGCCCCTTTACAAGCCCCACGATTTCGACGACATTGTCGCCGCCCATTGCCGGGGTAGCTCAGATGGTTAGAGCGGGCGTTTCATACGCGCTAGGTCGGGGGTTCGACTCCCTCCTCCGGCACCATTTTTCACGCGCGAGCGCGTGAACATCACGTCGCTCGTCGCCGACCCTGCACTTCGCAGAGCCTCCGTGCACGGTCGAGCGACTCCCTCCTCCGGCACCATTTTTCACGCGCGAGCGCGTGAACATCACGTCGCTCGTCGCCGACCCTGCACTTCGCAGAGCCTCCGTGCACGGTCGAGCGACTCCCTCCTCCGGCACCATTTTTCACGCGCGAGCGCGTGAACATCACGTCGCTCGTCGCCGACGGTGTACTTCGCAGAGCCTCCGTGCACGATCGAGCGACTCCCTCCTCCGGCACCACTTTTCACGCGCGAGCGCGTGAACATCGCGTCGCTCGTCGCCGACGGTGTACTTCGCAGAGCCTCCGTGCACGATCGAGCGACTCCCTCCTCCGGCACCACTTTGCGCGAGCGCGTGAACATCACGTCGCTCGTCGCCGACCCTGCACTTCGCAGAGCCTCCGTGCACGGTCGAGCGACTCCCTCCTCCGGCACCACTTTTCACGCGCGAGCGCGTGAACATCACGTCGCTCGTCGCCGACGGTGTACTTCGCAGAGCCTCCGTACACCATCGAGCGACTCCCTCCTCCGGCACCACTTTTCACGCGCGAGCGCGTGAACATCACGTCGCTCGTCGCCGACGGCGTACTTCGCTGCATCGTCGCGATCCGGCCGCGTGGCATGTACGCCACCGTTTTGGGCGTGCCGCGCGCCGGCGTCGGCTCGAAGTACGCGACGGCGCGGGAAGTAGACGTTCCACAGCTCGTCGGCGAGCAGCGCCGCCACGTACATCTTGGCGTAGTAATCGCGCTGGTTCGTCGGTCGCATCGAGCTTCCGTTGGTTCACCCGCCTCGCAATGCGCCTCCGACGGAGTCGCTCGGGCGGGAGCGCTCGCGCCGCAGCGGCAGGTCTCCGGCACCGCGCGTGTCCCCGCGTCGTGGTGGGGCGCCTCGGCCGATCCGGTCGGCGGCACGCCTCGATCGTGGCGACGTGGTTCGCGTCGCCTCCGCGGCATCTCGCGTCCCCCACCCCGCGGGTCCGCGGTATCGTCCGCCCCATGACCGCCCTCTCCAACAGCGACGCCCGCACCCGGCTGGCCACGCTCGCCACGCTCGCCCGCGGCTTCCGCGCGGACTACCTCGACTACGACGCGCTCACCGGCCAGGTGAAGGCCTGGGCCGAAGCGTTCCCCGACGTCGTGCGGCTCACGTCGATTGGCCAGACCCCCGAGCGGCGCGAGCTGTGGCTGCTCACGATCGGCCGCGAGCCCGAGCGCGCCCGCCCCACGGTGTGGGTCGACGGCAACATGCACGCGAGCGAGCTCGCCGGCTCGAGCATGGCGCTCGCGATGGCGGAGGACGCGATCGCGTTCCACCTCGATCCGAACGGCGGCTTCCGCGATCTCCCGGCGCCGGCGGCCCGCGCGCTCGAGGACGTGCTCTGGATGGTGCTCCCGCGCATGTCGCCCGACGGCGCGGAGGCCGTGCTGAAGACCGGCCGCTACGTGCGCTCGACCCCGCGCGACGACCGCCCGGGCCGCGCCGCGCGGTGGCTCTCCGAAGACGTCGACGGCGACGGGCTCGCCCTGCTCATGCGCGCGCGAGATCCCGGCGGCGAGTACGTCGAGAGCGCGGAGGTGCCCGGCCTCATGCTGCCGCGGCTCATCGAGGACGAGGGCCCGTTCTACAAGCTCTACCCCGAGGGTCGCATCGAAGCTTTCGACGGTCACACGATCCCGAGCCCACACTTTCTCTCGGACAACCACGCGGATCTGAACAGGAATTTCCCCTGGTCGTGGGCTCCTCCGCACGAGCAGGCCGGGGCCGGCGCGTTCCCGCTCTCCGAGCCGGAGGCGCGCGCGGTGGTCGAGCTCACCTCGAAGCACCCCGAGATCTTCGCCTGGCTGAACGGGCACACGTTCGGCGGCGTCTTCATTCGCCCGCTCGGTCACCTGCCCGACACGAAGATGAACGAGCAAGACCTCGCGCTCTTCCGCCAGATCGGCGCGTGGAGCGAGGCGCTCACCGGGTACCCCATGGTCTCGGGCTTCGAGGAGTTCACCTACGAGCCCGACAAGCCCCTCCACGGTGACCTCACCGACTACGCGTTCCACCAGCGCGGCGCCATCGCGTACGTGGTCGAGCTGTGGGACCTCTTCACGCGCATCGGCATGCCGCGCAAGAAGCGCTTCGTGCTCGCCTACTCCGAGCTCGGTCGCCCGGAGATGATCGCGCTCGGCAAGTGGGACGCGGAGCACAACGCGGGGCGCGTGGTGCGCCCGTGGCGGCCGTTCGAGCACCCGCAGCTCGGGCCCGTGGAGATCGGCGGCGTCGACCCGCGCGTGGGGCTCTGGAATCCTCCGTACGAGCTCTTGGCCGAGGTGTGCGAGCGCCAGAGCGCGGCGTTCGCGCGGGTCGCCTCGCTCGCGCCGCGGCTCGAGCTCGATCCGCCCGAGGTGGAGCGCCTCGGCGACGGGGTCGCGCGGGTGACGCTCACGGTCCGAAACGTGGGCTACCTGCCGACCAACGTCCTCGCGTCGGCCCTCGCGCTCGAGCACGCCGAGCCGGTGCGCGTGACGGTGACGACCGAGGGCTCCGCGACCGTCGACGCCGACGGCGCGTTCGCGACCCTCGGGCACCTCGACGGCTGGGGGCGCGGGCTCTACGACGGCTCGGGCGCGCTCTACTTCCAGCGCAGCCGGGGCAACACGGGGCAGGCGCGCGTGCGGCTGCTCGTGCGAGGCGCCCCAGGCGCGGGCGCGATCACGCTGCGCGTTGGGAGCTGCCGCGTCGGTCACCGCGAGGTGCGGCTCACAACGTGACGTCGCCGGCGTCGCCGCACGGGCCCCCGTCACACGCGCGCACCGGGGGCGGCGGGGGCGGCGGCAGCGACGGCAGCGACGGCGGCGGCGCGACGGTGGGCGAGCTCTCCCACTCCGGCGGACGCGGCGACGAGTCTCGTCCACGGAAGTAGCCACACGCGAACAGCCCAAAGCCGAGCAGCGCCAGGCCGAGCAGCCCGCCGAACGACACGACGCCGCCCGCGACCACCGCGAGCACCCGCAGCATGGCCCCACGCGGGCTTGGGCGACGGGCGTCGTCGTCGCGTGATGCTTCCGCGGCTCGACTCTCGCGCATCGCGGAATCGTACCCCCGGGCGGCGGGGGGCGCACGCCGAAGCGGCGCGCCCCGAGCTCGCGGCCTACGCCTTCCGCAACACGAGCTCCACGGCCATGCCCTCGACCTCGCAGACCTCTACGTGCACGCCCGCGCCCGCCGCGGCGGCGCCCGGAGAAGCGGCGAGCTCGATCGACGTCGCGAGCACGTCGGCCGCGAGCGCGCCCTGGTGCCGCGCGAGCGCCTCGAGGAGCGGGGCCGGCCCGTGCACCCGCAGCGCGACGCGGTCGGCGAGCTCGAGCTTCGCCTCTTTACGTGCATTCTGCACGCGATTCGCGACCTCGCGCACGAGGCCGAGCTCGCGCAGCTCGTCGTCGAGGCGCGTATCGAGCACCACGACGCCGGCGCGGCCCCCGGCAGCCGCGAAGCCCTCCTTGGTCTCGAAGGCCACCTCGACGTCCTCCACGAGGAGCGTGACGCCCGCGTGCTCGGCGGCGCCCGCGTCGCGGAGCGCGAAGAGCAGCGACGCGGCCCCCGAGGCGTCGAGCGCGGAGAGCGATTTCTTCAGGAGCTGCGCCTCCTTGCCGAGGCCGCGTTGCCCGAGGGTGCGGAAGTTCGGCTTCAGCTTGTAGGAGACGTAGCGCTCCACCTCGGCGTCGTCGACGAACGCCACGCCGAGCACGTTGAGCTCGTCCTGGATCATCGCCTCGCCCGATCCTGCGAGGCTCGCGCGGAGCTTCGCGTCGCCCAGCACGAGGTGCGCCACGCGGAGCGGCTGGCGAACCTTCAGCTTCGCCGAGGTGCGCACCTGGAGGCCGAGGCTCACGAGCTCGCGCACCGCGGCCATCCTCCGCGCGAGGTCTTCGTCGACGAGGCTGAGATCTGCGGCCGGCCAGTCGGCGAGGTGCACGCTCTCCGGCGCGCCACGATCGACGCGCCGGACCAGGTTCTGGAACATGCCCTCGGCCATGAAGGGCACGAACGGGGCGAGCACCTTCGAGAGCGTGACGAGCACCTCGTACAACGTCGCGTAGGCGGCGCACTTGTCGCGATCGCCCGCGGCGACGCGCGGGCCGTGGTCCGCGCTCCAGGCCCGCCAGAAGCGGTCGCGCGAGCGACGGACGTACCAGTTCGAGAGGCCATCGACGAAGTCGGTGATGTGGGTGGTCGCGCCGTGCACGTCGTAGCCGTCGAGCGCCTCGGTCACCCGCGCGAGGGTGCTGTGCAGCGCGCTCAGGATCCAGCGATCGAGCTCCGAGCGCTCGGCCACGGGCGGATCGCCCTCGCTCGGCGTGTACCGGTCGATGTTCGCGTAGAGCGTGAAGAACGAAGTGACGTTGCGCAGGCGCACGAGCGTCTCTTTTTGAGTCGCGCGCACGTTCGAGAGCGAGTGACGCGTCGAGCTCCACGGCGGGTTCGAGGCGTAGAAGAACCAGCGGAACGCGTCAGCGCCGGGCGCCGAGGCGGTGGGATCGCGCAGCACCACGCGCTCCGCGTCGGGGAGCGTCGGCACGTCGATGACCTTGAGCGCCTGGTCCTTCGCCGGCACCACGCCGAGGGCCGCGCGGTCCTCCGCGGAGAGCAACACGCCGCGGCGACGGAGCTTGAGCTTCGCGACGACCTGGACCTTCAGCGACAGCGCGGCCTCCGGCGCGCCCGCGCGGAACACGGAGACCTCGCGGCCCTCGGTGAGGTCGAGCCCCTCGAGGTCCTCGCGGCTCATGTAGGCCGTGCCCTTCGGCGGGCCGCCGTCTTGCCCGGCGACGTCCGCGGCGACGAGGAAGTCCATCTTCACGTCGTCGAAGATGACGTCGGGGGGCGTGTAGTTGCCCTTCGATTTGGACTCCTTCTTCCCCTCCTTGTCGCACACGTGCCCGAGCACGATGCACGAGCGGTACGGGTGCGGGAGGGACTCCGCGGCGAGCCCGAGGCGCGCGCGGGCCTCCTCGTCGAACACGAGCGTGGAGATCATGAGCAGCGAGTAGAACCAGCCGCGCGTCTGGTCGATCGCCTCGGAGATGAAGTCGGCCGGGAAGCTCTCCTTGAACTCGGCCTCGCCGGCGTGAGGGAAGCCCCACTGCGCGAACGGCATGCAGCCGGAGTCGAACCAGCAGTCGATGACCTCGGGGACGCGGCGGTAGGTGCCCTCTTCGCCAGGGTTCTGCCAGGTGACGGCGTCGACCCACGGCTTGTGCACGAGCAGATCGTCCGAGAGCGACGGATCGGCGGCCTTCGCCTCGTGGAACGCGTCGAACGCGCGCGGGTTCTTCGCGAGGATCTCGGCGACCGAGCTCGGCGCCTCGAGCTTGCCGGTGACGTCGTTCACCCACACGTTGAGCGGCGTGCCCCAGTAGCGCTCGCGAGAGAGCGCCCAGTCGACGTTGTTGTCGAGGAAGTCGCCGAAGCGGCCGTCCTTGATGTGCGGCGGGAACCAGGTCACGGCTTGGTTGTTCGCCTTCGCCTTCTCGATGACCGACGTCGTGCGGATGTACCAGGCCGGCCGCGCGAACTGGATGAGCGGGTCGTCGTCGGCGCGCCAGCAGAACGGGTAGTCGTGGCGGTAGGTCTCGGCGAGCACGAGCTTGCCGCGCTGCTTGAGGTCGGCCTGGAGATCCTTGTCGCAGTCTTTCACCCAGCGGCCGGCGTACGGGGCGAAGTCGTCGACGAAGGTGCCGTCCGGCTTCACGGCGCAGAAGAGCGGGAGCGCCGGCTCCTCCGCGAGCAGCTTGCGGTGCACGAGGTGGTCGTCCTCGCCGAAGGCGGGCGCCACGTGCACCACGCCGGTGCCTGCGTCGAGCGTCACGAAGTCGGCCGCGAGGACCCTCCACACCTTCGCCGCGGCGGGGATCGCCGCCTCCGCCGCGAACAGGTCGTACGGCGCCTCGTAGGCGAGGCCCACGAGGTCTTTGCCAGAGAGGGTCGCGAGCACGGTGGGCGCGTCGACCTTGAGCTTCTTGGCGATGCCCTCGAGCAGGCCCTCGGCGAGCACGAGCTTGCGGCCGCCGAGGTCCGCGACGACGTACGTGAACGACGCGTTCACCGCCGCGTACATGTTCGACGGCAAGGTCCACGGGGTCGTCGTCCACACGAGCAGCGCGGCGCCCTCCAGCGCGCCGACGAGCTCGCCCGCGCCCTGCCCCGCGCGGAGCGGGAACGACACGTACACGCTTGGGTCGTCGACCTGCTTGTAGCCCTGCCCCACCTCGCCGGACGACAGCGCCGTGCCGCCCTGCGCCCACCACCACACCACCTTGTGCCCCTGATAGAGCAGACCTTTCTTGAACAGCTCGGAGAGGGCCCACCACACGCTCTCGACGTAGCTGCGGTGGTAGGTGACGTAGGCCTTCTCGAGGTCGACCCAGAAGCCGACGCGCTCGGTGAGAGACTCCCACTCCGACGTGTAGCGGAACACCGACTCGATGCACTTCTTCACGAAGGGCTCCACGCCGTAGGCGTCGATCGCCGCCTTGCCGTGGATGTGCAGCTCCTTCTCGACCTCGACCTCGACGGGGAGGCCGTGGGTGTCCCAGCCGGCCTTCCGCGGGACGTGAAAGCCGCGCATGGTCTTGTAGCGAGGGAAGAGATCTTTCACGACACGCGTGAGCACGTGGCCGTTGTGGGGCAGCCCGTTCGCGGTGGGCGGCCCCTCGTAAAACACCCAGGTGCCACGGGTGGCGGGGCGCGCGAGGCACTTCTCGAAGACGCCGACGTCGCGCCACAGCGCCAAGATTTCGCGCTCTTCCTTGGGGAAGTCGAGCTCGGCGGGCACCTTCGTGAAGACGGGTTCGGTCATGGTGATCGACGGCTACTAGCGCCTTTTCAGGCCAACATCTGGGCAAAGTTGGCGCTCAGAGCTCCCAGCCGGGCTCGAGGCACGCGTCGAGCAGCTCTCGCGGCAGGCGCGACGGCCGCTCGGTGCCCATGTCGACGCAGGCGAGCCGTACCTTCGACTCCACCAGCACGACGTGGCCACGGCGCACCGTACCCTCGATCCACATGGAGAAGCGCGTGACGGCCGCCGTCGACGTCTCGACCTCGAGGGCGTCGTCGAACCGCGCCGGAGACCTGTACCGCACGCGAAGCTCGACCACCGGGAGCCCCGTGCGCGTGGCGGCCTCGAACGCGGCGTAGTCGAAGCCGTGGGCACGAAAGTGCTCGATGCGCGCCGCCTCGAGGAACGCGAGGTACGCGGCGTGGTGAACCACGGCGGCCTGATCGGTGTCCGCGTAGCGCACGCGGACGGCGTGCGACGAGCGCCGAGAGCGGAAGGCGCCGCTCACGCGCGCAGCGCGGCTCGGCCGACTCGAGGAGGCGTCACGCGGTCACTCGGCAGACTGGGCGACCATGGTCTCGCGCGTCTGCAGCTTGTCGAGCACGAGGTCGTACGACTTGCTCAGAGTGGAGATTTCCTTGAGCTCCGAGTCGTCGATCTTCACGTGGTACTGCCGCTCGATCGCTGCCACGATCTCGACGCCCATCATCGAGTCGATGCCGAGGTCCTTGAAGTGCGCGTCGTCGGGGACGGTGTCCACCTCGGCGATCTCGCTGATGAGGGCGCGGAGCTCTTCTTTCAAGTTGTCGGTCATCGTCGTTCCCTTCGTCGTTGCTACTTACTCTGTAAGCGGGCGCAAGCAGCCGCAAGCGGGCCCGCGCGCGGGAGCCCTACGCGGTGATGCGCTTCTCGACCGCCTCGAGCAGATCACGCACCGTCTGCAAGCCGGCGAGGGACTCGTCGGGGATCTGGATCTTCAGCTTGCGCTCCATCGCACCGACGATCTCGAGCATGCCGAGCGAGTCGATCCCAAGCTCGCTGATGACCGTTCCCTCGGACACGTTCTTGAAGTCCTTCTCCACGACCTCGGCGGCCGTCGTCTCGAACAACTTGAGGAGCTCCACGCGGTTCATCGACATTTCTCGGATCCTTCTGGCTGATTCGCTTCTGGGCGGGGCGCGACGCGGGGGGAAGAGCGGAGCGGGGGTAACGAGGGGTAAGGGTGGTCGCGCAGACGGAGTGCCGGGTCAGGGCGCCGCGGCCGGGACGGGCTCCCCAGGCCCTTGCACACGATGTGCCGCGTCGAGCGCCCCCTCGAGGAAGAGCTGCCTCGTCTTGCGGCGCTGGGCCTTGCCGCTGGACGTCCGCGGCAGCGTACCCTGGGGCACGATCACGACCTTGTACACGTTGAGCGCAAAGTGCGCGAGCACTGCTTGCGCGATGGCCTCGGGGAGGCCCTTCGCCTCGCTCTGGAAGGCCTCGGCGCAGATGACGAGCTCCTCGCCTGACTCACCGTCGACGCTGAAGGCCACGACGTTTCCGCGCCGGACGCCCGGCAGCTCGCTCACGACCCACTCGAGATCGTTCGGATAGAAGTTGCGACCGCGGACGATGATGAGGTCCTTCAGGCGACCGCAGACGAAGAGCTCGCCGTCCACCAGGTAACCGAGGTCGCCGGTCTGGAGCCAGCCGTCTTGGAAGGCGGCCTGGGTGAGCTCGGGCTCTTGGTAGTAGCCCTGGCACACGCTGGGTCCGCGCGTGACGATCTGCCCCACCTGACGGTCCCCGAGGCGCTTGCCGTCGGCGTCGACGATCGCCAGCTCGTGCCCCGGGAACGGGCGACCGCAGTTCACGAGCTCGTGGGCGTCGTCGGCGTCGCTCGGCTCCGCCTGCTCGCGCTCGCGGGCCTTGGGGTCGATGCGGTCGGCGCGGAGCCCGGCCCCGAGGGGCGTGAAGGTGACCGCCAGCGTGGCCTCGGCCATGCCGTACGAAGGGATGAAGCTCTTCGGGTCGAAGCCCGCGGGCGCGAGCTTCGCGGCGAACTCGCGCAGCGTGCGCGACTGGATGGGCTCGGCCCCGCAGCCGGTGCGCCGCATGCACGAGAGATCCCACCCCTCGACGTCGCGCTCCTTGAGGCGCTTGGCGACGAGCTGGTAGGCGAAGTTGGGCGCGTACGTGATGGTGCCGCGGTGCTTGTGGATCGTGTCGAGCCACAGGCGCGGGTTGCGGACGAAGCTCGCCGTGGGAAGGAACACGACGGGGATGTTCGTGAACAGCGGCCCGATGACGAAGCCGATGAGCCCCATGTCGTGAAACAGCGGCAACCAGCTCACGCCCTTGTCGAAGGACGAGTCCTTCTCGAGGCCGTGGACCATGAAGCTCTCGGAGTTCCAGGCGAGGTTGTTGTGGGTGACCACCACCCCCTTCGGCTTCGAGGTGCTCCCGGAGGTGAACTGGAGGAAGCACACGTCCGCGCCGCCCACGCGCGCGTCGACCTCGCCGGCCATCGGGTCGGTGAGCTCGGAGGTGGTCAGCACGCCCAAGAGCGTGTCCACGCGCTCGGCCGCGGGCGCCACGTAGGGGCGGGTCGACTCGGTGGTGAGCAGCAGCTTCGCGCCCGAGGCGCGCGCGATGTGCGCCACCGTGTCGTGGTAGGTCTCCACGTTCTTGAACGAGAGCTGGGGCACCATCGGCACGGGGACGACGCCCGCGAAGATCGCGCCGAGGAACGACAGCACGAACTCGTCCGGATCGGGAACGACCAGCGCGAGGCGATCGCCCTTCACGAGCCCCCGCGCGGCGAAGTGACACGCGCGACGCCGCGCCTCCTCACGGATCTCGGCGAAGGGCATGTGGCGCTCGGACCCGTCGGACCGCGCGAACGTGAACCCGAGCGCGCTGCTCCGCGCGAGCTCGTTGACGGCGTCGACCAGGGTCGGCGGTACGTGTCGGGGGTCGATCATTCGGCTCCGTGGAGGGTCCCGCCCCGCGCGGGGGACGAGTGCCCGGTCGCGCTCCCAATACTTTGCGGACGGGCTTGACGCAAGCTGTCGAACACACATCGTTCCTGCGTAATTTCCACACCGCCGCGTAGCTTCTTACGCGTCGTCGGGCGCCGGCCGCGTGGGGCCGCGTGGGGCCCCGCGCGCCAGCCCCCACCGCCCTGCCCGCCGTCCTCCAAGGACCGGAACGCCGCCCAACGCAAGCCGCGTGAGTTGGGGTAGAGAGGTGTCGCCATGAGCGCCGACGACCCCACCCGAAGCCCGCCTCCCACGGCCGCGCCGGCGCGCGTGCTGGTCACCGGCCTCGGGGTCGTGAGCTCGATCGGCCTCGGGCGTCGCGCGTTCTTCGAGGCGCTCGCGGAGGGTAAGAGCGGCATCTCGCGCGTCGAGTCGTTCGACACCACGCGCATCGGCCGCGACTACGGCGGCGAAGTGAAGGCCTTCCACGCCCGCGACCACCTCACCGCGGCGGAGACCCGGCGGATGGGGCGCTGCTCGGCGATGGCCCTCGCCGCGGCGCGCATGGCGGTGGAGGACGCGCGCATTCGCCCGAGCCACCTCGGCGGTCCGCGCACCTCGGTCGTGCTCGGCACGACGATGGGCGAGGCGGACGTGCTCGGCGACATCGACCGCGCTTGGATCGCGCGCGGCGTCTCGGCCGTACGGCGCGCGCACCTGCCCAAATACGGCTCCACGCTGCTTCCCATCCACCTCGCCCGCGCGTTCGGCACCGAGGGCGCCGTCATCGCGCTGCCCGCGGCGTGCGCGGCCGGCAACTACGCGATCGGCTTCGGCGCGGATCTCATCCGCCAGGGCCGCGCCGACGTCGTGCTCGCAGGCGCCACCGAGATCCTCCAGGAGCTGCAGTACTCGGGCTTCGCGCGGCTCGCGGCGATGGCGCACCAGCGCTGCCAGCCGTTCGACCTGAACCGCCAGGGTCTCATCGTGGGCGAGGGCGCGGCGGTGCTCGTCCTCGAGAGCGAGGCCCACGCGGTGCGGCGGGGCGCCACGGCGTGCGCGGAGGTGGGCGGCTACGGACTCACCTGCGACGGCTACCACATCACTCGGCCGCACCCGGAGGCGGTCGGCAGCATCGAGGCCATGCGGCAGGCGATCACTCGCTCCGGCATCACCCCCGACGCCGTCGACTTCGTGAACGCCCACGGCACCGGCACGCGGGCCAACGACGCCGCGGAGGCGAAGGTGATGCGCGAGGTCTTCGGCGGGCGACGGGTACCCATCAGCAGCATGAAGAGCCTCATCGGACACTGCATGGGCGCGGCGAGCGCCATCGAGGCCGTCGGGTGCGTGTTCACCCTGGAGAACGGCCTCTTCCCCCCGACGGCGGGCTACGAGACCCCGGACCCCGAGTGCGATCTGGACGTCGTCGCGAACGCGGCGCGCACGGCGCCAGGCGGTGTGGCGAGCGTCGTGCTGAACAACTCGCTCGCGTTCGGTGGCTACAACGCCGTGGCGTGCTTCGCGCGACCCGGGGTGCTGCCCGAGCCGCCCACCCGGGAGGTGCTGTGATGCTCCCTCGCGCGGTCACCGGGGTGGGCATCACCTCCACCGTCGGCGTGGGTTGGTCGGCCTTCGTGGAGGCGATGCGCTCGGCGCAGCCGCTCACCGGCGCCGGTCCACGCGCGCTCACGACGATCGATCCCACGAAGTACCCAGGCGCGCGCGCGTTCGAGGTGCCCGACTTCGACGCCGCCCGCACCCTGGGCCCGAAGGGCCTTCGCACGCTCGATCGCCTCACCAAGCTCGCCGTCGTGGCAGCGCGCCTCGGGCTGGCCGAGGCGGCCCTGAAGCGCGACAACGCCTTCATCGCCCTCTCGGCCGAGCGCGTGGGCGTCGTGTGCTCGAACGCCTACGGGAGCCTCGAGGCCATCACCGAGCTGAACCGCGTCGCGAAGCTGGAGGACCCCCGCTACATCAACCCCGCCGTGTTCCCGAACACCGTGGCCAACTCGGCCAGCGGCTACGTGAGCATCTGGGAGGATCTGCGCGCGCTGAACGTGGCCATCTCGGACGGCAACTGCGGCGCGCTCGACGCGGTCGCCTGCGCCGACATCCACCTCGCCCAGGGGCGCGCCGACGCGATCCTGGTCGGCGGCGCCGAGGCGATGCACGAGGCGCTGTTCCTCGCGTTCTCGCTGCTCGGCACGCTCGATCACCCCGAACACGTGCGGCAGGTCGGGCACCAGGTCGGGCACCTGTCGCTCGGCGAAGGCGCGGCCTTCCTCGTGGTGGAGCCGCAGCGAATCGCGCACGCCCGGGGTGCGCGCGTGCTCGGGGAGATCGTCGGCTACGGCACGTCCTTCGAGGCGCCCGAGGAGGGGTCGACCCTCATCGGCCCCTCGGGCGACGCGCTCGGTCGCGCCGTGCTGAATGCGCTCGGCGACGCGAAGCTCGATCCCTCCGATGTCGACGTCGTGTGCGCGAGCCTGTCCGGCCTGCACCGCGCCGACGAAGCGGAGCGCGTGGCCCTCGAGCGCGTCTTCGGCGGCGGCAGCGGCGGCGGCGGCGGCGTGTGCATCGCGGCCCCCAAGCTCGTGCTCGGCGAGACCCTCGGCGCCGGCGGGGCGTTCGGCATGGCCGCCGCGCTCGCGTGGTTCGCCGGCGCGCGACCTGCGACCGTCGTGTCCGGACACGCGCCCGACGAGATCGACACGGTGGTGGTCACGTCGCTCGGCTTCTACGGGAACGCCTCGGCCGTGGTGCTCCGACGACCGCCGGCGTGAAGCGCTGAGACGGTGGCGCGTCGAGGGGCGGAGCTCGAGAAGAGGTCCGCGCGCGTGCCGTAGGCGCCACGCGGGCTAACGTTTCGCGCGAGGCTTCTCGGTCTTCGTGGGAACGGGAGCGGGAGCGGGAGCCGGCGCGGGACGCCCCGCGCCGTCGCACGCGAAGGCCCCGCCGCCCTGGAAGAAGCGGAGCGCGGTCTCGACGTCGGGGGTGGACAGCGTGGTCGCCCCGCTCCGCGCGCAGCGGACGAGCGGCAGGCCGGCGCCGCTGAGGCGTTTGTCAAGGCGATTGATCTTTTCACCCTCGGGCCCCTCGAGGAGCAAGACGGAAGGGCGCTCGGACGCGGCGGGTGGGCTCGGGGTCGGCTCGCCGGGCTCGGCCGGCGCATCGCCCGCGCCGACGAGGGCGAAGGCCTTGGCCTTGAACGCACCGCTCTGGGCGAGCCGGGCCGCGAACGTCGCGCCCTCGCCGGACGCCAGCACGAACCGCGGGTGCGCGGCGCCCTCGAGCAGCTCGTTCACCTGCCAGAGCGTGTGGTCCCAGTCCCCGAGGACGGCGCGGATCTCGCCAGGATCGCCGCCGTGGGGCCAGCAGAACTCGTCCTCACGGCCCGCCTTCAGCGCGCACAGCGCCCGGCGACCACGTGGCAAGACCACCGCGTAGCCACGCGCGACCACCCCGTGCGCGGCCGCCCACTCGGCGGCGTCACCGCGGCCCTCCATGTGCCCGTGCAGGTACACGACGATGCCGGTGTGAGGCCCGTGCGTGGGGGGGAGCGCGAAGCAGACGTCGCCATGCCCGACCTCGAAGCCCTCGGGGCACCAGTGCTCCATGGCCGCCTCGACCGGCGGCTTCGGGCACGCCGTGAGCGCGAAGACTGCGCAGATCGCGACGACGGCGGCCGACGCGGCCACCGTGACCGACGCAGCGCGCCGGGGCGTCACCCCGCCACCGCCCTTCGGATGCGCTCCCACATTTGCTCGCGACCAAGCAGCGTCTCCGCGCTCGTGCCGAGCACCTCGAGCCCGCTCTCCTTCCGCAGGGCGGCGAGCGCCGGCTTCTGCGCGGAGCCCGAGAGCTTGTCGACCTTGGTGGCGCACACGACGACCGACACGGGCATGGTGCGCTGCGCGCGGGGCGGCGACGCGAGAAACTCGAGCAGATCCCGCTCTTCCTGCTCGACGCCGCGCCGCACGTCGACGAGCACGAACACCGCGCGCAGCGTGGGACGCTCGAGGAGGTAGCCCTCGAGCATGGCGCCCCAGCCCTTGAACTCGCTCTTCGAGCGCTTCGCGTAGCCGTACCCCGGGAGGTCGACGAGGTGCACGGCGAGGCCGTCGGCGAGCTTCGCGCTGAAGACGTTGAGCTGCCGCGTGCAGCCCGGCGTGTTGCTCGTTCGCACCAGGTTTCGGCGGCCCATCAGGGCGTTCATGAGCGACGACTTGCCCACGTTCGAGCGGCCGGCGAAGGCGATCTCGGGCGCGACGGGCGCGGGCAGCCCCTCGACGTTCGTCGCCCCGGCCGCGAACTCGGCGGCGACCACGCGCGTCTCTTGGGGGCTCGGCTTCATGGGCGCGTTCATGTCGACACCTCGCCTGCGGCTCGGGGTCGCCATAGGCCTTCGTTCGCCCCTACGGGGCTCACTTCCAGGTTCATGCGCGGGTTCTAGAGCACGCGGCCACCATTTCAAAGGTCGCTGATGGGATCACGCCCTCCGGGCTCCGCGCGGACGAAGTCAAGCGGCCCTGGCGCCTCGCGCGAGCCGCCGCCGCACACCCGCGGTGAGCCCCTCGAGCTCGGCGGAGCGGAGGCCGTACGCCGCGAGCACGTAGAGCCCCGCGAACACGACCGCGCCGCCAAGCCCGGGCAGCAGCCGCGCCACGGTCCCCTCGCCCGCCACGCCGGCCACGAGCTCGGCGGCGTGCGCCCCGCCGACCCCGGCGACGATCGCGGCGAGGAGGCTCTTCCCAGCCGACCGCGCGATGTCGCCGAGCCGCGTGTCGGCGAGCTTGCGCCGAAGAAACACGAGCAAGAGCGCCATCTGCACGAAGCTCGAGCCGGCGACGGCCACGCTCACGCCGACGTGCCCGAGCGGCCCCCGCAGCGCGAGCGCGAGCGCGATGAACGCGAGCAGGTCGAGCGCGCTCACGACCACCGGGGTGCGGGTGTCCCCGAGCGCGTAGTACACTGGGACGATCTGTCTCACCGCGGCCACGGTCCACACCGCCCCGCCCTGCCAGAGCAGCGCGCGCGCCGTCTCGTGCGAGGCCTCCTGCTGGAAGTGCCCGCGCTGAAACAGCAGCACGATGAGGGGCTCGGCGAGGGCCATCAGGGCCACGCTCGAGGGGATCGCCACGAACAGCGAGAGCTTCATTCCGTGCGCGTAGGTCTTCTCGAGCTCGGCCATCTCGCCGCGCGCCGCGAACCCCGCGAGCGAGGGGAGCGACGCGGTGGAGAGCGCGAGCACGAAGATGCCCTGGGGGAAGTCGCACAGGCGGCTCGCCCACATGAAGTAGCTCTGCGCGCCCGGCCCGAGCTCGGACAGGAAGCGCGTCGAGAGGATCATGTCGATGTAGTATACACCGAGTCCGAAGGCCATGGGGCCCATGCGCCGGAGCATGTCGCGCACGGCCGGGTCGTTGAAATCTATCTGCGGGAGGCCGGCGTAGCCGAGCTTGCGCAGCGACGGCCACTGGGCGGCCACCTGGAGCACCCCGCCCAGCAAGGCGCCCGCCACGATGGCCTGCGCGGCGTCGACCCCCAGCGACAGGAAGACCGCCGGCAGCACGAACGCCGCGATCAGGAACGCCACGTTGAGCAGCGCCGGCGCGAACGCGGCGACCGCGAAGCGCTTGTTGGCGTTGAGCGCGGCCATGCCGAGGGCCGCCGAGCCCATGAAGAAGATGTACGGGAACACCGAACGGGTGAGCGACACGGTGCGCTCGAACTGCCCAGGCTGAGCGTGGTAGCCGCCCGCGAAGAGCTCGGTGAGCGGCTCGGCGAGCAGCATGCCGAGCACGGTGACGACCGCAAGCGCCAGAAGCGAGACACCGCGCGCCTTCGCGAAGAAGTCCCTCGCGGGCTCCTCGCCCTCCGTCTCGAGCTTCTTCGCGAGCACAGGGACCACGGCGCTCGACACCGCCCCCTCGCCGAGCAGCTGGCGGAGCGCGTTCGGGATGCGGAAGGCGGTGAAGAACGCGTCGGTCTCGGCGCGCGTGAACATCGCGGCGAGCGCGACGTCGCGCGCGAGCCCGAGGAGGCGCGAGGCGAGCGTGCCCGCCCCCACGATGGCCGCGCGCCGCGCGAGCTTGCCGCGCTCGGCGTCGCCCCGCGCGACGACATCGGACGCCTGCTGCGCCGGATCGGAGACCTCCGCAGGTGGAGCGTCGGGCGGGGCCTCGAGCGGGGTCTCGAGCGCGGGAGCCTCGACGGACGGCTCCTCGGCAGGCGGTGTGCCCGCCTCGCCCTCCGGCGGGCTCGGGGCGACGCCCGCCTCGCCCGCCTCGCCCGGCGCGTCGACCGCAGCTGTCGCGTCAGCCGGCTCGGCCGCCGGCTGCGCGGCGAGCGCCTCGTCGGGCGCGGGGGTCTCGCTCACAGGCGAGGCATCTCCTCGCCCACCGCCGCCTCGCCTTGCGGCCTACACTCCGCGCACTGACACAGGGCGCGCAGGTACGTGTACGAGTAGAGGCCGCTCGCGTGACCGTCGAACCAGCGCAAGCAGAGCGCGTAGTTTCCGACGGGATCGAGCCCCTCGAGCTCGAGCTGCAGGTCGGAGGGGGGCAGGAACGCGATCGTGCCGGAGTGCCCCTGGCAGCCCGCGCACGGGCAGAATCCGCGCAGCACGCGGTGCGGGTAGACGCCCTTGTGGCCGTCGGCCCAGTCGATCTCGGTCGTTCGACCGCCTCGCGGGGAGCGAATGGCGCGCGCCTTCGTGCGTGGATCTCTCATGGGGTTCTCGTCCTCGGGGCGCTCGATGAGCTCACGCTCGTCACGCTCGTCACGCTCGTCACGCTCGTCACGCTCGTCACGCTCGTCACGCTCGTCAGGCTCGTCGCGCTCTGGCGCGACGGCCCCAAATGGCCCACTTCGCTCCGCCGGGTCAAGCGCGTCAAGTCCCGTCGCGGCGCGCGGCCTGCGTGGCCCCACCCTCGCGCCGGCGCGACAGCCTCGCGAGGGCGCGGTGGCACGCGGACAAGGCGACCACCCCGGTGACGGCGCCGGGCCGCGAGATCGCCTTCCGACCGAGCCTGTGCCCGAGGGCGAGCGCCTCGCGCCACACGGCAGCGTCAGCGAAGCCCGGCGCGCCCGGGAGCGCCCTGGCCGCCACGAGCGCGGCCATCACCCCCGCGATGAACGCGTCCCCCGCGCCGGTCGCGTCGACGCAGGGCGCGTGGGCCACGGGCGGAGGCACGGAGACCTCGCCGACCGCCCCGACCACGCTGGCTGGCCCGCCCGCGCGCGTGAACACCGTCGTCGCGCGAGGCGCGCGCTCGCGAAGCCACGCTGCGCCGTACGCGATGCGCCTCGACCGCGACTTCGATGGGGCTCCGCTGGCGAGCGCCACGAGGTCCCCCTCCGACGCCTTGATGAGCGCGGCCCGCCCAACGAGCGCGCCTACGCGTTCGCGCATCTCCTCGTGATCGTTCCACATGTGGGCGCGAACGTTGAGGTCGACCACGAGCGCGCCGCCCGCTCGCTCGAGCGCACGCGCGAACGCGGAGGTCGCGCCTCGGAGCCTCGGGGTCATCAGCGTGCTCGTGCCCACGAGGCCGAGCGCGGCGCGCCCCATCGCCGGCGTCACGTCGCGCGCGCCCACCGACACGTCGGCCGTGCCCTGGCGGTAGAAGAGGAAGCTCGGCTCGCCCGCCGCGTCGCGACGCACGAACGCGAGCCCCGTTCGCTGGGGCAGCTTCACCATGTGGCCAACGTCGACGCCCTCGGCCGCGAGCGCGGCGCACAGCTCTTCGCCAAAGCGATCGCGCCCCACCCCCCCTACGAGGCGCACGCGCACCCCAAGGCGCGCGAGCACGGTCGCCACGTTCGCAGGGGCGCCGCCGATGACCCGCACGAGCCGCGCCCCGAGAGGTGGCGGATCGAGATCGAAGATGTCCCAGAGGACCTCACCGAAGCAGACGATCGCGGCCGGGAGCATGCGAGACGGTGGCATGTGGGCGGGCGCGACACAAGCGCGCGGCCCGGCTTACGGGCTCAAGGTCACCGTCGCCCCCGCGCGGCTCAGGGGCGGGGCGAGCCCCCCCCACGCGGCCGCGCGCCGACGGCGCAGACCGAGGACGAGCCCAGCCGCGTGCGAGAGCCCCGTGGCCGCGCCGGACCTTGCTCGGCGTAGGGGCCGTCGAGCCGCCGGCCGCGCCGCCGTTCGGCGCCTGGGTGATGAGCGAGGATTTTCGCCGAGTTGCGAGCCGTGCGAGGCGCGACGACGAGTCCTACTGCTGCTAGGCGAGGAGGAGCACGAAGTACGGCGACGTAAATCGGCGAAAAGCCGGCCGAATCAAGCGGTTCGGCGCTCTAGGGCGAGCAGTCAGTCCACTGCACGAGGCGGGGCACACCGGGCGGGCACGCGGCGGTCGCTGGGGTCGCGTACCAGCCCTCGCTCCGCGACCCAATGGCCTCGCAGGTGACCGCCGCGGCCGCGCACTGTGCGAAGCAGACAAGCTTACCACTCGGTTCGTACCAGCCCTCGCTCTTCGTGCCGATGGCGTTACACGTGGGGGGCGTCCCGCGCGGCAGACAGCACTCGAGGCCCGCTCCGCCGCAGGAGTAGGCTGTGCCCCCGACGAGGCCCGTCGCGCAGGTGCCCGCGTCCTCCGCGACGCAGCTCCCCCCCGCCGCCCTACAGGCGTTGGGCGGCCCCGTGTCGGCGGGCGAGCCGGCGTCGATCGGCGAGCTGGAGTCGATAGGACCTGCGTCCGTTGTGGCGTCGAAGGCTCCTCCGTCGGCGAGGACCGCCGCGGCGTCCATCCCGCCGTCCGGTTGCCCGGCGTTCCCCCCGTCTTCGCTTGCAGCGACCTCGCCCTTGCAACCTGCCGCGAGCCCTAGAGCGGCCAAGAGGAGTGCCCAGTGGGAAAGCGAGCTGCGCATCCTGCGATGGTGCGAGCCGTTTGGGCGAGTGCCATGACTTTTGGCAGATCGCGCCCCGCATGCCGTCGGGCCCACGGCGCGGGGGGCTCGTCGGTGCGTCCCCTCCTCGGACTCCTCAGACTCGCAAGATTCGTCGAGCCCATGGCGTTCGCGCTCCACGCTCTGCTCCTCCGCTACTTGAGCGGGAGGGTCTCCCACGGGCACGCCGAGGTGGCCTGGCACTTGTCGAGGGACAGCTCTCGCCCGCTCGTCTGCATGTATCTCCCCATGATGTTGAGGAGATACGTACCGAGGTCGAAAGGCTTCGTGGGATCGGGGCTCGCGAAGCCGTGCTTGCCCTTGGGGCTCAGCATCGGGAAGAGGACGCCGCTGAAGCCGCCGTCGGCGCCCTTGCGGACGAGCCGGAGGGGCGGCGCGAGGCGCGGCACGTCGAAGCCGTCGGGCGCGGGGACGATCGACGCGAGGTTCTCCACGTCCATCAGAACGGGGTTGCCCTTGCTGTCGCGGTGGCGACCGAGGCGGTAGGTCCCTTCGACCGTGCCCGTGTCGATGAGCACCTGGTTCTGCGGCTTGCCGTAGCGCGGATCGTCGCGGTCGTACTCCACGAAGCCCGCGGCGCGGGCCATGGCCACGCCGCCCGCGATGGCCACCCCCGGATCGCCCACCGAGGGCGCCATGAGCACGCGGGTCTCCACGGTGGCGCCCGTGCCGTACGTCATCGTGCGGGTGCCGTCCCAGTAGGGCGCCCAGTTCATGGGGTCGGCCGCGTCGAGCGCGATCTGCGAGAGGCCGAGGAAGCGGCGGAGATCGGGCGTGGCGCGGCGCTGCCCGAAGCCATCCGTGGGCGCCACGAGGGGCGAGCCCGCGGCGAAGAGCTTGTCGCCGATCGCGACCTCGTAGCCGAACGTCGTGACCTTGACGTACGGCGCCTCGGCCGGGACCACACACCCGTCACGCGGGCGCGGCGCGGCCGGCCCGCGGTAGACCGAGAGCTCTAGCGGATCGCCCTCGTCCATCGCGATGGCGACGCGGAACGTGCCGCTCGGCTGAACCGGAGCGCAGCGGTGCTCGCCGGTCTTGCCGTTGCGGAGGACCACCGTGTCCTTCGGGGCGAGCGCGGGAAGGTCGTGGAGCTTCACCGGGATGTCCTGCGTCTGGCCCAGGTTGACGCGGGCCATGAGCGCGCCCTTCTCGGCGTAGAAGATGGGCCCGAGCGCGCGGAGCACCATCGCGTTCCGGATGTTGCGCAGGGTGGAGCGCGTGCCGATCTCGCTCAACATGCCGCCCGGGACGATCGAGACCGCGTCGTCGACCTCGGGCTCCAACCCGGCGAACACGCCGCCCGTGATGCCGCCGAGCGAGCCGCCGATCACGTGCAGCGGCGCCGCGCCGCCGACGTCGACCACGCCGTCGCCGTCGAAGTCGCCCGCGAGCCCCGGCGCGCCGCGGCCGGCGGGGTCGAAGGCCCACCGTGCCTTGCCGTCGAAGCCGCGGAGGGTGCGCACGACCTGCATCGCGTCGACGATGGTCTGACGGACCATGTCGCGCGTGTGGAAGACGTACGCGGTCCAGAAGTCGTCGCCGGAGTCCACGTTGCCGTCGCCCGTCAGGTCGGCGGCGCGACCGAGGATGAGCGACTCCCCGAGACCGGCGAGGCGGGCCTTCTTGAAGAAGCCTCGCACGAGGCCGAGCTGCACGCTCGTCACGCCGACGCCGTGGCTGGGTCCGTCGAGGCCGAGGGTGGCGATGCCGTAGCTCGCGAGCAGCCCCGCGAACGGCAGCGCGTCGAACTTGCTGCCGCTATGGCCGTGGATGAAGATCGCGACGGGGACCGGCCCCGAGCGCTTCTTCGGCACGAACAGCCAATAGGGCACCTCCTCGGAGCGCGGCGGGGCGTCTAGATTCCACACCTGCTTGTAGAGCGGGAGCGCCTTGCCCGCGGCGTCGCTCCGCGGGAAGAACTGCGGCGACTTGATCGCGCCCGCCACCACGTAGTCCACCGTCTTCATCGTCGCCTCGAAGACGGCGGCCTCTTCCTTCGACGAGCCCGTCAGCGCGAACAGATCGAGCGCGAGCGGGATGAAGTCGCTCATCGGCGCGAGCTTCGGCATGGTCACGCCGGGGCCCGGGTCGTGCACGTCGTCGAGGCGCGACGGCGTCGCGGGGAAATCGGTGGCGAGCTTCGCGAGCGGGCCCACTCCGTAGAGGCCGTCGCGCACGAGGCGGTAGTCGTTCGAGATGCTCTGGGTGGTGAAGGTCCACGCGAACGCGACGTCGGGCAGCGCGAGGCCGTGGCGGCCGAGGCACTCGGGCAGCGGCGCGAGGGCCGGTCCTTGTTCGACGTGATGGACGCCCCCGAACGGCGAGCGCACGCTCTCCCCCGCGGGCGAGACGAGGCGCTTCGTGAGCACCGCGGCGTAGGTGGTGGCCTCGCGCATGGGCATCACGGGCTTCATGATGAGCGTGTTCGTCTCGCGCTCGTAGAAGTCGAGCACCTGAGAGCCCGGGTGCATGGGGCGCCCGTCGCGCGTGTTGGGGTGGTCGAGCACGCCGTCGCCGTCGGTGTCCTCGCCGGGGTCGAGCACGCCGTTGGCGTTCGTGTCTTCCTCGGTCTCGTCGAACACGAGGGTCTGGAGGCCCGCGCGAGGATCCGACTCGAACACGTTGGTCTCGTGGAGCACCTGCGGGTAGTTGCCCTGGCCGAGGTCGAGCGGCACCGCTTGGCAGAAGCCGGGCGAGCCCCGCGTCACGTCGAGCACGAGCACGGCGTCGTCGCGGGTGTCGAAGCGATCGCCGTGGTGCCGCTTGATGATCACCTCGGGATCGATAGGCGCCGTGAAGCTCACCGCGAGCGGCGCGAGGGTCCCCCAGCCGGAGAGCTTGTTCAGCTCGGCGCGCGTCGCCTGCTCCCACGCCGTGGGCCCGGCGAGCACGCTGGCGTTGAGCCTCCGCCGCGTGGGCGAGGTCTCGTCGTAGCGGGTGGCGAAGTCGTTCGGGAGAGGTATCTCCGCAAAAGGTTTATTGAAAACGTCGAAGCGAACGACGGGGCCCGTGCCGGTGGCGGGCTCCCCCATGAAGGTGGGCGCCTCGGAGAAGCACCCTCCAGCGCCGGCGCCGGCGCCGACGGCGAGCGGAACGAGGAGGCCTGGGACCAGGCGCGGTGCGAGCGGTGCGAGGCGTCGCGCGAGCCGGCGGAGGAACATCGGGGGCATCAGGGGCTCTCCTTGCACATGTCAAAACCGCCAACGAAGCATGCCACGCGCACCCCCGACGGCACCCATGCGGGCGCCGGCGACCGACGTGAAGGCCGCGCCGGGGAAGAGCGCGCCGCCCTCGACCCCGAGGGTGAGCTCTTGGCCGTAGAAGAGCGCGCGGTAGCGGACCCCGAGGTCGACCTCGGTGCCGAGCGCTCGGGCGGCGGGACCGCCGAGCGTGGCGCGCGGCGCGCCGCCCGTGATGCGCGTGTTGAAGGGATCGGTGCTGGGCACGTTCGCCATCGCGAACAGGGGGCCGCCATAGACCTCGAGCCCCGCGGCGGGCCGCACCCGGAGCCGCGGGAAGAGCGCGACGGTGTTCATCGCAGAGCCGCGGGTGGCCAGCCGCTCGACGTCCTGGGCGGTCCCCACGAGCTGGGGATCGCCGGCCAACGCCGAGGCCCGCGCGGTCTGCGAGGCGACGACGTGGCGGAAAAGGAGCAGGCCGTAGCCGAAGTTCGGATCGACCTGGAACCCGTTCTGCTTCCCGTCGTAGGAGTTCTGATCGCCCGAGGCGTAGAGGAAATCGAGGACCGAGCCGAAGGCCCCCGCGTCGACGGAGGCGCGCGCCGCGCCGCCTAGCTGGAGGACGTCGTGCACGGGGTGCTCGGCGGTGGCGCCGAGGTCGGTCTTGCCGGTGATCAGGGCCCACTCGGTCTCGAGCCCCAGCGTCGCGCCGGGCACCTGCGCGGTGATCTTCGCGGTGAGGTCGGCGACGGTGACGTCGGTCGCCCTGCCCGCCACGTTCTCCTGGTGGCGCCGAACGACGTAGGCGCCCCCGGAGGCGGGCTTCCCCACGCCCACCAAGAGGGCACCGAAGACCTGCCGCGCCGAGTCGCCCTCGAGCATCAGATCGTCGCCGAGCGCCTTGTCGACGCCGGCCGCCGCCACGATCCCGATGTCGCTCAGCGGTCCGGTGATGAGCTGCGCGCGGAGCACGCGATCGCCGCGGCGGGGATCGACGAAGACCGCGCTGCCGGGCTCCCAGCCGTGGGCGCCATCGTTGGCCAAGAGGCCCATGCCGAAGTGGCTGGTCTGGGCGCCCACGTCGATGTGCAGTTGGGGGCCCAGCGAGGCCCGGACGTGGAGCTTGCGGAGCTGGAGGGTGAGGCCTTCGGTGCCGAGCGCGCCCGGCGCCGCCACGCGCGGCTCGGCGGCGGCGGTGCCGGTGAGCACGTCGACCTCGGTCTCCGCGAGCAGCGCGAACGGCGCCCAGTCGAGGCCGCTGAAGAACTTGGCCCCAGCGCGCACCTCGGGGCTGGCGCTCGCGCGGGCGCCGAGCGAGTCGCCGAAGCGATCGAGCGGGAAGCCGGAGACCCCCTCGACGCGGCCCGCGAGGGAGAGCGGCAGCTCGAGGTGCATGCACTTTGCACCGAACGAGGCGCGCGCGTACGGCGCGTACGCCGTGGCGTCGCCGGCGAGGCGCGCCGCGGTGGGTGGGCCGCCGAGCGCGGCCGCGGGCTGCACCCCGGGCTCGAGCCGCGCGCAGACGTGGGGATCGGCCGACGCGGGGCGCGGGAGCGTGAGCCCGCAGGCGAAGCAGGCGGAGAAGAGGGTCTGCGCCACTGCGCGACGGGGGCGGATCACAGCGCTACCGTAGTCGACCCGGCTGCGCGGTGACGATCGGAAACCGCGAGCGCGGTGCGTGGGAGGCTCGGCCCACGGGAGCCGACGCGGGGATGGGCCCGTCGCGGCCGGTCGTTGCGTTGGCGCTCGGGAGGGCCCGTGCTAGAGCGCCGTCATGCTTGGAACGCTTGGGATGGTGGGCGTGCCGCGCGCGGCGCGAGGTTCGGTGGCGATGGTCTGCGGCGGCCTCGCCGTCCTCGCGGCGACGACGGCGGCGTGCGGCTCTTCGGCCCGCGTCGTCCCTGACGAGTTCGGCGAGGCGGGCACCACCACGCCCGTCGTCGTCGGCGACGGCGGCACGCCCGGGGCGTTCACCCCCACCGGCGAGGGCGGCCCCGCGCCCGCGAACACCGGCTGCGAGAAGATGGACATCCTGTTCGTCATCGACGACTCCGGGAGCATGGGCGAAGAGCAGTCGAACCTGGCGACGAACTTCCCGAAGTTCGTCTCGGTGCTCGACAGCATCAAGACCGGCGCGGGCACCTCGCTCGACTACCGCGTCGCCGTCACCACCACCGGAAAGTCCTATAGCCTCACCGTGTTCGGCCTCCCCGTGCCGCCCGAGAAGGGCGACGACGGGAAGTTCCGGAACAACTGCGGCGGGTCGAAGCGCTGGCTCGAGCGGAGCGAGGCGGCCGCATCGTTCCCGTGCCGGGCCCGGGTCGGCACGAACGGCCCCAGCGAAGAGATGCCCCTCGAGTGCATGAAGCTCGGGCTCGTCGACCGCATGGCCGACAACACGAACATCGGCTTTCTTCGCGACGACGCCCTGCTCGCGGTGGTGTTCCTCACGGACGAGGACGACTGCTCCATCAAGGCCAACCAGATCACCGAGTCCATTCCTTCGGTCTGCGAGACCGGCGCGGAGAAGCCGGAGAGCTACGTCGCCGTCCTCGACGCCGTGAAGGGCGACAGGGGGCGCTGGGCCACCGCGGTCATCGCTGGGAAGACCAAGTGCACATCGAGCTTCGGCGACGCGGCCGAGGCCAAACGCTTGGGTCAGTTCGTCGCAGCGACAGGGAAGAACGCGGTCTTCAGCAGCATCTGCGACGGAGATCTCTCGCAGGCCCTGAAGGACGCGCTCGACAAGTTCGGCGAGGCCTGCAAGTCGTTCCCCGCCGCCCCGCGCTGAGGGTACAGCCTCGAGCGCTACGCCCGCGCCCCCTGGAGGGCGTGATGCTCCATGGCCCGCGCGACGAGCTCGAGGAGCGCCCGCGCGGCGGTCGGGGCGACGTGGGGCGCGAGGTCGGCTGCCGTCTCCGCGCGCGCGAGCCCCTGAGCGAGGCGGCGCACCGGCCACGGCAGCGAGAGCGCGCCGCCGCCGCACCCCGTGCAGACCACACCGCCCCTGGCGACGTCCACGAGCGCGCGGCGCGACTCGGGACACACCTTACCACACACGATACACGCCTCGAGCTCGAGGCCAAACCCGGCGCTCGCGAGCAAGCGCAGCCCCGCCCAAGCCAGCAGCGTGGCCGGCGCGCCCGCGTCGCCCGCCTCCGCCGCGTCGAGCGCGTCGAGCAGGCCGACGAGCGTGGACCACGCCTCGGGCTCGGCCACCCGCGGCGGGAACAGCGTGCGCGCCCAGCGCAGCGCGCGGCCCCCGGCGTCCATCGCCGGCAGGCTAGCCACGAGACCCCCGCGAACCTGCGAGATCTCCGCGTCGCGGAGCGTGCAGAGCTCGGCTCCGCGATCGTCCAGGCGAAGGTGGAGCGTGTGGAAAGGCTCGAACCCACCGGACGCCCGCTTCTTCGAGCGCCGCCCGCCGCGCACCATCGCGGAGAGCCGCCCGTGACGCTCGGTGAAGAACTGCGCGACGAGGTCGGCCTCGCCGTACGGGATGGCGCGCACGAGGAGCGCGTTGGTCTCGAGCGCGACCACGCGCGCGCGACCCGGGCGCGCGATCGCCACGGCAGGCTCCCGGGCCGCTAGCCGCGCCCGTCGACCGAGGTCGCGGACTCGCCCTGCGAGAGCTCGGGCGGCATGTCGCGACCGCGCGGCTTCAAGACGATCGAGAGCGCGAGCGTAAAAAGGATGAGCAGGAGCACGAAGGCGATCGCGACGCCGAAGCGGCGGCCCTGGCCCTCGCTGGCGGCCTGCACGGGCGAGGCGACGGGCAGCGGGTTCACCGTGGCCACGCGGCGGCTCGAGGCGTACCGGGCGATCACGTCTTGGGGGGTCGCGCCGACGGCCCGCGCGTACGACTTGAGGAAGCCGCGGATGAACACCTCGCCGGGCAGGTCGTCGAAGCGGTCTTTCTCGATCGACTCGAGCGTGTGCAGCGGAATGCGCGTGACGCGCGAGACCTCGGCGAGGCTCATCAGCTTCGCCTCACGCTGGCGCTTCAGGAGCGCGCCCACCGGCTGGCCGGCATCGACCGCGGGGCGGAGTGTGCGCTCACCGGCGGCGCCCGACGTGCCCGACTTGCTCAGCGTGTCGTTCAACGGCATCTCCATCTCAGGTGCCCCCCGTGAGGCTCGCCGCGGCCTTCGCGCAGAGCGCCCCGGTGGGGGTCTTCGGGGAAATTTCACGGCAGCGCTCGAAGTCGGTCTTCGCGTCGACGGCCCGGCCGAGCCGGAGTCGCACGCGGCCGCGCGCGTCCCAAGCGTCTTGAAGCGACTGGCAGTCCGGGCTCTCGACCGCGAGCGCGCTGCTGAAGCTCGACTCGGCGCGAGCCAGGTCGGACTTCTTCTCGTAGGCGATCCCGAGGCGGTAGTGACCGACGCAGAAGCGCGGCTGCGCGACGGCGTTCTTGAGCGAAGCGATGGCGGCGTCGAGCTGACCGGCCTCGGTCTGGGCCCAGCCGAGGTTGTTCCACGCGAGGTGGCTCTCGATGTAGGCGGGATCGCGCGTAAGCGGCTCCAGCACCTCGATCGCCTCCTTGAATTTTTTCTGAAGAATCAAGACGTTGCCAAGCAAGTTCTTCGCGTCGCGGAAGCGCTCGTCCGCCTTCACGGCGAGCCGCGCGAAGCGCTCGGCCTCGGGCAGCCTGCAGTCGGGCGAGGCCGGATCGCCCGCACAAAAGGCGAGGTACACGATCGACGTGAGGTAGGCGCCCTTCGCGTTCTCGTCGTTCAGCTCCACCGCGCGGCGCGCGTGCTCGAGCGCTGGGCGGTACTGACGCTTGCCGAAGAATTCGCGAGCGACGTCGTACTCGGCCTCGCTCTGGCGCTCCTCGCTGAGGGCCCCGGGCTGGGTCGGCCCGCGGGAGCATCCCGCCGCGCCCACGAGCAGCGCGACGGCCGCGACGTGCGCGAGCGCGCCCAGGCGAGACGCCGTGGGGCTCGGGAGGGTCTGACGCGTCGCGCGCTTGGGGAGGGGGGAAGCGATCATGGGGATTCGGCGTACGAACCTGAAAGTGAGCCCCGCAGGGGCGAACCAAGGTCGATGGCGAGCCGGAGCCGAAGGCGAGGTGTCGCCACGAACGACGAACGGCGGCGGGACCGCCAAGAAACCACCCGTCAACACAAGGCAAGAGGAAAAGCGCGCAGAAAAAGTGACTTCCCGGAGCGGGTCTGCGTGGCCATGGACCTACCTGGGAGGGTGCTCCCCGTCAACCCTCGAGTTGAGGTCTTTGGACCGCCATTTGGGCGACAAATCGACCATTCGGGCGAATCCGAGCGATTTGTCGGGGGTCCTCCCCTACCCTCCGCCCGTTCAGGTCGCGCCGCGGAGCTCTTCTTTTGCGTCGAGGAGGGTCGAGAGCTGGTTCAGCGCGTCGCGCTCCAGGATCTCGATCTTCTCGCCGACGATGCGGAGGTAGTGCTGCTCGCGCAGGCGGAGCACCGTGCGCTTGACCGTGTCCACGTCGAGCCCCACCCGGGCGGACAGCTCGATTGGAGAGAGCTCAAGCACGGCGCCCTGCTGCGCCCGCGCGAGCTTCACGAGCGCGCGGACGATCCTGCACTGCGTATCGCGCAGGGTGATGACCTCGAGCTGGTCCTCGCTGTCGCGGACACGACTGATCATTTGTTCGCATACCCGCGCGCCGAGCGCCGGGTACATCATCACGGTCTCCCGGAAGGATGGGCGGTCGAATGCGAGCGCGGTGCCGTCGGAGAGCGCGACGGCCGTCTGCGTGCGGACGTGCCCCGTGAGCAGCGCGGCCTCCCCGAGCAGCTCGCCGGCGCGCGCGACGCTCACGCTGCGTTCGGCTTGGCGCACGCGCTTGACGACGCGGACCCGCCCCGACAGCAAGAGGAAGGCGCGGTCGGCCGGATCGCCCTCGGAGTAGAGCACCTCGCCGGCGCGGAACACGCACCCGAACCGGGGCGCGAGCTGGCCGAAGACCTCGAGCTCCGCCGAGGTGGGCGCGCTGTCGGGCGAGCCGAGGGAGGCGGGGGCGCGAGTAGGCGGGGACGTCATGGCCGCGGGCGTAGGGTAGAGAGCCCGCCCCTCGCGCGCAAGCGTGACACTGCGCGCGCGTACGCGAGCTGCTAGTCTCCTGGAAGCGTGATCCCTTACAGAAGTCGCGCGGCTCGGCCTTTCGCCACAAGGGAGCGAGGGGGTGTCCCGTCTTCGGCGGCGGTGGGAGGATACTCATGTTCGAGGGTCGGCGTTCTCGCGCGGTCACACCCGAAACCACTGTCCCCTGAGCGCAAAGCGCCGCCTCCACCGCGCGGAACGACGTCCGAGTTGAGGACGGGCCCGCCGCCGCCGAAAACGGGCACCCCTCGCTCCTCGGAATGACACCGAAGACCGACTTCTGATACGAACCACGACTCCAGGGGACTAGAGCGCCGAACCGCTTGATGACCGGGGATTTTCGCCGAGTTGCGAGCCGTGCGAGGCGCGACGACGAGTCCTACTGCTGCTAGGCGAGGACGAGCAACGAAGTACGGCGACGTAAATCGGCGAAAAGCCGACCGAATCAAGCGGTTCGGCGCTCTAGAGCTTGGTCGCCGCGATGACGACGTGCGGATACGGGAGCACGTCGGGCACCCGGACCATCCGCACGTGGAAGCCGAGCGAGGTGAGCATCTCGCCCCACTCGCGGTGGTGGCGGTAGGCGAGCGGCTCGTCCCAGCCGACCATCACGCGATCGAGCAGCTCGGTGAACTTCAGCCCGAACGTGGGCGCGGTGGTGATGTCCTTCACCACGAGCACGCCCCGCGGCGCCAGGCGGTCGCGGAGCGCCGCGAGGAGGGTGCGCTGGTCGTCACGTGGGATGTGGTGCATGACGTCGAGCACGTACGCGGCGTCGAAGCGCCCCTCGAGCTCGACGTCGCGGGCGTCGCCGGTGACGAACTGGGCGTCGAGGCCGAGGCCGCTGGCCACCCGTCGCGCCATCTCGATGCGGCGGCCGTCGGGGTCGACGCCCGTGATGCGCCGGCCCGGGTGGGTCTGCCCGAAGTACGCAGCGAAGAGGCCGAAACCGCAGCCGATGTCGAGGATGCGCCCCTGGTCGGGGAGGAGCAGGTCCATGACGCTGAGGAGCTTCGGCCGCAGAATCGAGAACCTCACCTTCGCGTAGGCCCGCTCGATGGGCGGCAGATGCCGGGCGATGTTGGCGATGGCCTCGCGCCCGTACACCTCGGCCGGCGCGTAGAGGGGCGCGGGTGGCGGCGGCTGCGAGGCGATCGAGATGGCCCGCAGCAGCCTCGACGCCCGCGAGGAAGGCGGGGCCTCCGCCGCGGCGGTGGGGTCGAGGCGGGGCGTAGCGGGGTCGGCTTGCGTAGCTTGCGATCGCACGGTCTTGGCGGTACTCCGGGTGCGAGGGCTACCAGACATGGGGCGGCGCGCAAGCTCTGCGCGCCGCTTTCAGCGCGTGTTCGTCGGAAATGACGACGGCCGCCACCCCGGGGGGTCGCGGCCGTCTTCGTGTGGCCACTTTGTGCGAAGGGGGGGACTTGAACCCCCACGGTGTTACCCGCTAGCACCTCAAGCTAGTGCGTCTGCCAATTCCGCCACCTTCGCGTCGTGCAGTGGGCGAGCTTTTCTACCATTTTGGCCGCCGAGTCAAGCGGCATCGACAAGGCGGCGCTCCGAACGAGAAAATCGGCTCCGCCGCCGCCACCGCGCTCGTGGCGGGGCTCGACGGCCGCGCAACGCGGCGCCCCCTTACGCACGAGGGCGTGCCGTCGCGCCGGCGAGCGCCTCGAGCAGCTCGCTGAGCTCGAAGGGCTTGCGCACGAGGCGGAGCGCGCCCGCGAGGCTCGCGGGCACGCGGTCGGCCGCGCCGGTGGCGAGCACGATGGGGGCACCCGGGGCACCCGCCGAGGCCATGCGCGCGAGGTCGTCCTCGAGGTGGCCCTCGAGCGGCTCGAGCGGCGAGAGATCGAGCACCACGCCGTGGTGTGGCTCGGTGAGGGCGGCGTCGAGGGCGAGGCGGTCGCCGGCGACCACCACCGTGGCCCCCCGCGCGCCGAGCGCCGCCTCGAGGAGCGAGAGCACGTCGGGGTCGTCCTCGACGACGAGGATCCGGCGCCCCGCGAGCGAGGCCCCACCGCGCACGCTCGCGCCGCTCGGTCGTGGGGTCTCGTCGGCCCGCGGCCACGTGAGCCGAAACGTGGCGCCCGAGCCGCCCGGATCGAGCTCGAGATCGCCGCCGAGCCCGCGCGCGATGCCGCGCGAGTGCGCGAGCCCCACGCCGCTGCCGCCCTCGCGGCCCGACCGGCCCGAGAACACCTCGGCCGGCGCCGCGACGCCCCGACCTTCGTCGGAGACCGCGAGCACGACGCACCCCGGACGCGCCTCGACGGCCACCGTCACCACTCCCCCGCGCGGGGAGAACGCCACCGCGTTCAGCGCGAGGTTCACGAGGGCGTGGTGGAGGGCCTCCGGCGCGCACACGGTGGCGCCCGCGGCGTGCCCCTCGACCGCGAGGGTGACCCCTGCGTCGCGCGCCGCCATCGCGAGCCCCGCGAGCGCCTCGCTGACCACCGCGTCGCAGTCCGCGGGGGACGGCTCCGAGGCCACGTCCGCGGCCCCGCCGACGGCCCCTTTGACCGCCCAGCGAGCGAGGTCGCGGGCGCGGCGTGCGTGCGCCTCGACGACTCGCAGGGCGGCCCTCACTTCGTCACGGCTCGCGGCCGGGCTCTGCGCCTCCTCGACCCAACCGAGGAGCACCGTGAGCGCGTTCGACACGTCGTGGAGCGCCCCTCGGACACGCGAGATGGTCGCCGCGTCGGGCTCTGGCGGCTGGCCGCTCCGGTCGCGATCGCTCACGGGAGGACGGTAGCCGACTTCGCCCGGTGAGGCACTCGACAAGCGCGGCGCGGGGAGCTTTCGCGCGGGGAGCGCGGGAGCGCGCTCAAGCCCCGTCGAGCGAGGCGGCGCTGTCCGCCTCGTTCTGCACGATGGACAGCGCGCGGCGGGCCGCCTCCACGGTGATGTCGCGCGCCTCGACGATCATCTGGGCGACCCTCTCCACGGCGGGGCCGGTGGCGCCGGCGGCGACCGCGACCGCGCGCGCGTGCAGCGCCATGTGCCCCCGCTGGATGCCGTCGGTCGCGAGCGCGCGGAGCGCCGCGAGGTTCGACGCGAGGCCGACGGCCGCGGCCACCATCGCGAGCTCTTGCGACGACCCGACGCCGGCCATTCGCAGCGAGAGGCGCGCCCCGGGGTGCACGCGGAGCGTGCCGCCGACGGTCCCGAGGGCGAGCGGGAGCTCGATGGTGCCGGCGAGCGCGGCGCCGTCTCGCCGCCAAATCGCGAGCGGGCTGTATTGGCCGCTGCGCGCAGCGTAGGCGTGGGCGCCTGCCTCGACGGCGCGCCAGTCGTTGCCCGACGCGATGACGACCGCGTCGATGCCGTTCATGATCCCCTTGTTGTGGGTCGCCGCGCGGTAGGGGTCGAGCTCCGCGAAGCGAGACGCGTTGACCACGCCGTCGATCACCGCTTCACCCGGCATGGACTCGGTGGCGAGCACGTGCGCGGGGACGCGGCACCGGACGCGCACGCAGCGACGGTCGCACAGGTTGGAGAGGATGCGCAGACCCACCCTGGCGCGCGCGAGCTCTGCGAGTCGATCGGCCACGCCCTCGGCCATGCTGTTGAGGAGATTCGCCCCCATCGCGTCCCGGCAGTCGACGAGGATGTGCACGACGATCATGCGGTCCTCCGCGGCCCCGATGAGGCGCACCTCGAGGTCACGGGCGCCTCCGCCTCGCGCGACCAGGCCGGGCACGGCTCGATCCGCACGCGCGAGCAGATCGTCGCGCTCGGCGAGAATGCTCGCCCGCGCGGCCTCGCGATTGGCCACATCGATGAGCTGGATCTGACCGATCATCAGCGGCTCGTCGACCTCGGCGATGAAGCCTCCCCCCGAGCGGATCATCTTCGACGCGTTCGACGCGGCGGCGACCACGCTCGGCTCTTCCACCACCATCGGCACGACGTGATCGCGCGAGTTGACGCGCACGTTGAGGGCGACGCCGTAGGGCAGGCCGTAGGTACCGAGCACGTTCTCGACGAACTTGTCGGCCGTGTCCGCGTCGAGCCCACCCCCGTCGAGCGCCCGCTCGATCTCGATCGGCTCGACCCCGGTGGCTTCGCACACGAGCGCGCGGCGCTCGGACACTTGGACCTTGTAAAAACCGGGGAGCTGGGACGTCTTGCTCATGGTGGGGTGCTCGTTTCTTCAGTGAAAGGCGCCGTCAGGTGCCCTGCGCCGGCGAGAGTCCGTAGGCCTCGTGCGTCGAGGGAGAGAGAGAGGCGCGTGTAGCCATGGCCGAGGGCCTGCGCGTCGAACGCGTCGGCCGCCTCGGGCCTCGAGGCGAGGAGCACGGCCACGTCTCCGCCGCCCGCGCCGGACGGGAAGAACGCGCCGCCCGCGCCGGCGGCGAGCGCGGCGAGCGCGCGATCGGCCGCCGACACGATCGGGGCCTCCGCGGCAGCGCCGAGCGCGGCGAGCGCGGACGCGAACGCGCGGGCACTCGCGAGGAAAGCGTCCGCGGCCCGGGCCCGACAGGCGTCTCGCGCCTCGAACGACGCCCGACCGAGCGCGTCGAAGAGCTGACCGGCGCGCTCGGGCGACCGCTGGCAGAGCCCGTCGACGAGGCGACGCAGGTCCGACGTGCGCGCGCTCGCTCCGGCCGCGTACGCCGCGAGGGTGACCCCGGGTGGCAGCGCCGTGGGTGTGACCTCGGGGCTCGCCGAGGACCCTTCCAGCGTGTACTCGAGGACGCCGCCGTAGACCGAGGCCGCGACGTCGACCCCGCTCCCCCCACCCTGCGCGGCGCGATGGGCCGCGAGCGCCGCGCGAAAGAGGGCGTCGCGGGCGCTCGCGTCGTCGAGGCGCTCGCCGCGGAGGGCCGCGCAGAGGCCGAGCGTCGCGACGAGGCCGGCCGCGCTCGCGCCGAGCCCGAGCTTGCGGTCGCCTTCGAAGAGTGCGCGCAGGTCGAGCGCAGGCGCCGTGGCCACGCCGAGCGCGGCGGCCACCTCAGGCGTCGCCGGCGCCTCACGTGCGTCGGTGGCGATCGCGCCGCGGGAGACGGCCACGACGAGCGCGGGCGCGCCGCGGAGCACCGCGTAGGCACCCGTCAGGACCATCTTGCCTGGCGCGAACACCTCCCGGGTCACGACGAGCCCTCCACGAGCCGCGCCGCCTCACCCGGGATCGCCTCGATGAGCCGGAGCACGCCGGGCACGGCGGCCACACGGGCGCGCACGGCCTCGCGGTCCGAGACCCGCGTGAGCACCTTCACGTGCGGGCCCGCGTCGATCGTCGCGTAGGCCTCGAGGCCCGCGCGGCGCATCGCGCGGATCTCGCCGAGCACGTCGAGCGTGACCCCGCGGAAGTACACGACGCCCGCCGCGAGGGCCGAGGCGTGCATCGCGAGCGCGCTCTGCTCTGCGAGCGCGCCCACCTCCGAAAAATCTCCGCGAAGGAGCGCGGCGCCGAGGCGCGCGTGGAGCGCGGGCGCATGGGACAGCCACGCCGCGTAGTAGGGGCTCTCGGCGGCGGTCTTGAGCATGCCGTCGGTCGAGGCGACAGCCTTGCGCTCTTCGGTGGCAACGCACACGAGCACCACGAGCGGCAGCGCCTCGCGCGGGGCGAACGGGGCGGCGGCTTCCACGCCGAGCGGGAGCTCTACGAAGCCCCCGAAGACGCTGCGCGCCGCGCTGGCGGAGGCCTCCCGCGCCAGGGAGCTCACCTCCCCCGCCGTCAACGACAGGCCCGCGGCGGACGAGGCCGCGAGCGCGAGCGCGGCGAACCCGGAGGCGCTCGAGGCCAGGCCGGAGCCGGTGGGGAAGTCGTTGGCGCTCTCGACGACGGCGCGACCTCGCAGACCAGCGGCGCGCCGGACGCGCGCGAGGAGCCTCACGGCCTTGTCGCGACCGTGCACCATGGGGGCGCCGCCGAGCGAGAGCACGTCGTCGCCCTCGTCTGTCTCGAAGGCCACTGTGGTGCGGGTCGCCATCCCCTCGAGAGTCACCGAAATGCTTGGAACTGCTGGAAAATTCCCCTCGCGCGGGAGCTTCCCCCAGTACTTAGAGAGCGCGATGTTGGGGTGCGCGACCGCCGTCGCCCGCCCGCCCGCGCTCACGGCGCCACCTCGATCGAGCGCGCGCTGGCGCTCTCGGGCTGACCGCGGACCCGAGACACGAAGCCCCCGAAGCCGGCCTCGCCCCACGCCGCCACGACCGCGGCGCCGCGCTCGGGAGAGTCGACGAGCGCTACCACGCTGCCGCCCCCGCCCGCCCCTGTGAGCTTCGCGCCGAGCGCGCCGGCGGCCGCCGCGACGGCGCACATGCGCTCGATCTCGGGGGTCGACAGCGCGAGCTCCGCGAGCACCACCTGGTTCTGGGAGAGGGCCGCCCCGAGGGCGACGAGGTCGCCCGCTTCGATGGCCGACCGCGCGCTCCGGACGAGGCGGCGGATCTGCTCGAAGCGCGCCCTCGTGGCGAGGGGCTCGGCGGCGAGGCGCGCGGCGACCGCCTCCACCATGAACTTGGTGCTCGAGCCGACGCCGGTGCTCCCGACGGCCAGCACGAGGTCCGCGCCACCGCGGAGGCGCAGCGGCACGAGCGGCTCGCCGCGCTCGAAGTACACGCACCCGCCACGGGCCGAGACGGCCGCGTCGACCCCGGAGGGGTTGCCATGAAACACACGCTCCCACGCCATGACGCGGGACGCGATCTCGGAAGATGAGGCGAGCGGATCGAGCGCGCGCGCGACGGCCACGCCGGTCGCCGCGGAGCAGCCGAGCCCGCCGCCCGGAGGTAGATCGGCCGCGGCCTCGACGCGGCTCGGGTGCAGCACGGCGCCCCGCTCGGCGAGCGAGTCGCGCGTCGCCCGGAGCAGCTCGGTGAAGGCGCGCGCCAACGCCGGCCCCTCCTCGTGCTCGCGGACGTGCACGTCCCACCCTCTCACGCGGAGCTCCGAGGGCCCGGACGCGAGCCCCACCGCGCGGGCGTGAGCGCCGCGATCGATGCCCACGGCGATGGCGGGCACCCCGTAGACCACGGCGTGCTCACCGAGGAGGATGACCTTGCCGCAGGCGAGCCCGAGCGGCCGCAGCTCGTCGACCGCGCTCATCGGCTCCGCTCCGTCAGGGCACGCCCGGCTTCGACGAGGAGCACCTGGAGCTCCGAGCGGAGGCCCACGGCGGCGGCTCGCTCGGTGGCCAGGGCCGCGAGCTCGCTCACTCGCGCCTCCACCTGCGCCCTGCACCCGCGCTCGACCATCGCGTGGGCGACGCGCTCGCACTCGGCGTCGGTGGCGTCGCGCCGGCCGAGCAGGTCGCGCGCGAGCGCGAGCCCCTCCGGCGAGCCCACGAGCGCCGCGACCAGCGCGGTCCGCTTGCCTTCACGCAGGTCGCCGAAGCGCGCTTTGCCGGTCTGCGCGGACTCGCCGAAGACCCCGAGCAGGTCGTCGCGGAGCTGAAACGCCACGCCGAGGGGCTCGGCGAACGCGTCGAGGGCGGCGACCTGTTCCGCGCTCGCCCCGGCAAGGAGCGCGCCCAGCGCCAGGGGCCCGGAGACCGAATACGCGCCGGTCTTGTTCGCGTGGAGACGCTCGACCGAGGCCGCGTCGAGTGACTCCAGCGGGCGGCGAGGCGAGCACACGTCTTCGACTTGCCCCGCGACGACCGCGCGCTGCATGTCGGCGAAGCGCCCGAAGGCCGAGAGGACCCGGGCGCTCGGCAGCGGGATCCGCGCGAACGCCGCCTGCGCCATCCCCGAGGCGAGGTCGCCCGCGAGGACGGTCAGGTGCCCCACGATCGGGCTGGGCCCGATCGCGTCGCCGAGCGCGCGGTGCACCGTCGGCCCACCTCGGCGCGTGTCGTCGCCGTCCATCCAGTCGTCGTGGACGAGCAGGTAGACCTGCAGGAGCTCGATGGCCACGCACGCGTCGACCAGCACCCGGGAGTCGGGCTCGTCCGCCGCGCGCAAGCCGTCGTAGGCGAGGCTGATCAGGACCGAGCGGAGGCGCTTGCCGCCACGCATGGCGAGCGAGGCGAGCGCCTCGTGGACCTGCGCCAGCTCCTCCGACGCCGAGAGCGACGTCGCGAGCCCCCGCTCCCTCGTGAGCGCGTCGGCGAGGCCGCGGTCAACCCGCGTCCGCACGTCGAGCGCGTAGCGCTCGAGGTCGGAGCCAGGATCGGGGCGCGCGGGCGAAACCATGGGGGAAAAATCTCCTTCAGCGGCGCCGACGAGGCTCCGCGGTCAATGACAGCGTGACCCGTCCATCCAGTCACGGTTGCCCGACCCGAACCAGCCCGAACCCCTTCGCCGGTCGATTCGGCCTTGGGTGCGGGCGAAAGCTAGGGCCGAGCGGTCGCGATGTCAACGCGGGCTCCCCCGCCATAGTGCAAGGATTTCAGACATCTTCACGTTTCTCTGAAAGATTTAGAGCGGCGAACGGCGGGCTCTGGCGCGGTTTAGTGGTAGTCGGCACGCTGCGCAAGCGTGCGCTCACGATTCGGGGCGGCCGGCTCCCCTAGGCCAGTGGACGCGCCACGAGGCTCGCCCTATACGACGCGCGCCGCTACGGAGAACCATGTCCGACATTGGCCAGAGGAAGACCGACCACATCGAGCTCTGCGCGACCGAAGACGTGGGCTTCCGCCGCGAGTCGACCCTCTTCGAGTGCGTGCGCTTCGTGCATGACGCCTGCCCCGACCTCGCCTTCGACGAGCTCGACACGTCCGTGGAGGTGCTCGGCAAGCGCCTCCGCGCGCCGCTCTTCATCGCGGCGATGACGGGGGGCACCGAGGAGGCGGGGCGCATCAACCGCGACCTCGCGTCCATCGCCGAGGAGCGCGGCTACGGCTTCGGGCTCGGCAGCCAGCGCGCGATGCTGAGGCGCCCCGAGGCGCGCGGCTCGTACTCCGTGCGCGAGGCGGCCCCCACGGCGCTGCTCCTCGGCAACATCGGCGTCGTGCAGGCGCGCGAGTCGGGGCCCGAGGCGCTGCGCGAGCTCGCCCGCGACGTCGGCGTCGACGCGCTCTGCGTCCACCTGAACCCGGCGATGGAGCTCGTGCAGGACGACGGCGACCGCGACTTCCGGGACGGGGTGGCGACGCTAGGGCGACTCGTCCGCGAGCTCGGCCTCCCGATCGTCGCGAAGGAGACCGGCTGCGGGCTCTCACGAGGTGTGGGGCGGCGGCTGCGCGAGGTCGGCGTGCGGCACGTCGACGTGTCGGGCGCCGGCGGCACGTCGTGGGTGGCGGTGGAGACCCGCCGCGCAGACGCGGCCGGGGACGACGACGCGCGGGCCCTCGGCGAGGCGCTCTGGGACTGGGGCATCCCCACGGCCGCGAGCGTGGGCCACGTCGCGCCGCTCGGGTTCGACACGGTGATCGCGACCGGCGGGGTCGGCACGGGCCTCGAGGTCGCGAAGGCGATCGCGCTCGGGGCGACGGCCGCGGGCGTCGCCCGGCCGGTACTGAGGGCCCACCGTGCGGGCGGACGCGAAGGGGCTTCTCGCGCGCTCGCTCGCATCGAACGAGAGCTCCGCGCGGTGATGCTGCTCACCGGAAGCCGCGACCTCAGCGCGCTCCAACGTGCGCCGCGCGTGCTCCGCGGCGAGCTCGGCGCCTGGCTCGCCGCGGCCGAGACCCCATGATTCCTCGTTGAATCTTCGCTCCAACTTGGCCAACATGGCGCGCCCATGTCCACGAAGCGATGCCTCGTCGTCGAAGACTCCGCGCTCATGCGGCAGATGCTGGTCCTGGCGATCGGCCGCGTGCCCAACGTGGTCGTCACCGAGGCGACGGACGGCCTCGACGCGCTCCGCAAGCTGGCCGCCGAGCGGTTCGACATCGTCGTGACCGACGTGAACATGCCCATCATGGACGGCCTCAAGCTCGTCCGCCGCATCCGCACCGATCCACACCACAAGCACGTGCCGATTCTCATCGTCACGACGGAGGGGGCCTCCGAAGATCGGCGGCGCGCCCTCGAGCTCGGCGCGACCGCCTACATCGTCAAGCCCATCCAGTCCGCCCAGGTCGTCGACGCGGTGCGCGAGCACCTGGGCCTGGTCGGCCCTCCCCCATGAGGTCGGCTTCGACGCGTGAGGACGGGGCCGCGCGCGTCAGAGCGAGAAGCTCGCGCGGCGAACGATCTCGGACTTGAACCCGGCGTCGTCCTCGGAGGGCAGGTCACGGAGGAGCGCGTCGGCGGGGCACTCGCCGCGCGCCACCAGCGCAGCGAGCGGCCGGAGCCGCGCGCGCTCGTCGGCGACCGTCGGGTCGGACGCGTCCCGTCGGGCCCGGCGCTCGAGGCCCCCCTCGGCGATCGCGATGACCCGCTCCGCGAGCGGACGCAGAGTTGCGCCGCGGAACGGCGCGTCGAGGCCGAGCTGCCACACGAGCCGCCGGGACTCCGCCACCTCGTCGTGCGTGAAGTCGCGGACGAGATCGCACGCCTCCCCGAGCGCGCGCTCGTCGTAGTAGAGCCCGGTGTAGAGCGCTGCGAGGGCCGGCGTCATGGCCTCGCTCTGGGCGTCGGCGCCCCGCACCTCGAGGGTCTTCTTGAGTCGCACCTCCGGGAACACTGTGTTGATGTGGGTCGTGAAATCCGACACCACGGCCCGATGGCCGGCGAAGCCGTCGCGCATGAAGGCGCGGAAGGTCTGCCCCGCGTTCTCCACGCGCGCGCCACCTCGCTTGATCATGAACATCGGGACGTCGAGCGCCCACTCGACGTAGTCGCGGAAGCTCGCCCTCTCGCTCCACATCTCAGGGAGGAGGCCGCTGCGGTCGGGATCCACGTCGAGCCACACCTTCGCGCGGTAGCTCTTCCCACCGAACACGCGCCCCTCGTAAAACGGGCTGTTCGCGAACATCGCGGTGGTGACCGGCGCGAGGGCGAGGCCGAGGCGGAGCTTTCGCATCGCGTCTTCCTCCGAAGAGAAGTCGTAGTTCGCCTGCACCGTGGAGGTGCGGAGCATCATGTCGAGCGCGTGCCCCCCGCGCGTGGGGAGGTAGGTCTTCATCACGCCGTACCGGAGCTTGGGCACGAACGTGTAATCTGCACGCTTCGAGAACGGGTGAAATCCGAGGCCAAGCCACGTGACGCCCAGGCGCTCCGACACGGCGCGCAGCTCCGAGAGGTGCTCCCGCAGCTCGTGGGCGATGAGGTGCGCGTCGGCGAGCGGCGCGCCGGAGAGCTCGAGCTGGCTGCCTGGCTCGAGGGTGATCGACGCGCCGGCGCGCAGGAGCGCGAGGACGGGGCCGCCTTCCGACTCGCGTGACTCCGCCCACCCGCGAGCGGCGAGGTCGTGGAGTACGTCGGCCACGCCGCCGCGCCCGCCGCCCTCGTAAGGGAGGTGCGCGAAGTCGGAGAACACGCCGAACTTCTCCGCTTCCGCCCCGCACAGAAACGCGGAGGGCGGCTTGATCGCGGACACGAACGGCTCGAGCAGCTGCTCGTAGGAAACCAGGGGGCGGTCGTCGGACGGGTCGGCCAAGGGGAGCTCCAGGGGACCGCGAAGGACGCGGCCGCCGTGCGCTACTTACCCAAAGGAAGCGACGAAAGCACGCTGCACCTTCATCGACCCGGCGCTGCACCCGCCCCTCGGTCCCCGAGGTGCCTTCGTGTGACGCGCGGACGCGGCCGCGGAGCCGCCTGGGCCAGAGCCGTTCTCGAGATCGAGAGGCGGCCTTCACCGACGCGTGGAGGGCGCGGGCACGGTCGCGCGCGCGGTGACCTTGCGATCGAAGAAGCGAACGCGCCGCACGAGCAGGTCGAGGAGGTACACGACGAGCGCCGCGAGGATGAACCGAGGCCACAGGTCTTGGTGATAGCGGATAGTCTCCCCTGCGGGGTCGAACACGGCGGCGGGCGCCGGCGAGAACGTGCCCCCCGTGAGCTCCGCCGCGCGTCGGAGGGTGCCGACGTCCGGAGCGAGCGCGAGGTACTCGCGCGGGTACGGGTTCTGCACGTGACCGAAGCTCTCCGCGACTTGCGCCGAGCGCGTGGTCCCCTTCGCGTCGGTCACCTCGCGCTCGAGAGACGCGTGCAGGAGGAACGAGCCGAAGCGCTCCAGCGGAAAATCCGCTTCGTAGCGACCGGGCGCGGTCTGCTTCATCGGGACCGTCTTCTTCTCCCCCGAGGGCTGCGGCCCGACGACCGTGAACTTCGCCTCGAGCCCATTCTGGAAGCGATCGTCTCCGCCGATGGCGTCGATGTGGGCCTTCACGTGCCCGGTCGCCGGGTCGATGGCGGCCTGCATGTCGAGCTGCTGTCGACGCTTCTGGCGCATGTGCTCGCGGACGAGCTGGCCCCAAAACTGCCCATAGCCAGGCCACTTCAGCCACTCGACCGCCCAGAGGTTCTTCACGTCGCTCGTCCAAGCGAGCGACCACCCGAGGCCCACGTGCCACCGCGCGAGGATGGGCTCGCCCACCTCCGACTGCAGGAGCTCCTGAGCGGGCGGCGGCTTCATCTTGGTGGCGACGTAGCCGTGGAGAAAGGGCGCGGACGCGAGGTCTACGCCGCGCATGAAGCCCGCCGAGGTGACGACCTTGGGCTGGAAGTACTCTTCCACGGCCGCCGAGCGCGACACCATCTCGGTCTCACGCGTGAAGACACGGGGCAGCTGCTGGGCGTCGAGCACCTTGTAGAAGCGTCCGCCGCCGAGGTCGGCGATCATGCGGAGCAGGCCCTCGTCGACGCCGCCGCCGAGGCCGATGCTCGACACGGTCATGCCCTCGGCCGCCATCGCCTGCACGAGATCCCGGATGCCGCCCTGCGGGGCCTGGCCGTCCGTGAGGAGGATCACGTGCTTCTTGCGCGCCCGCGTGACGGTGAGCGACTGGTACGCCGCGTCGAGCGCGGGGAAGATCTCGGTGCCGCCGCCTGGCTGGATCCGCGCGATGTCGCCCTGAATGCGCGCGCGGTGCTTCGCAGGGGTCATGCGCACCACGCGGGTCGGCGACGAGTCGAACGCGATGACCTCGAGGAGGTCGTCCCCGGAGAGCGCGTCCGCTGTGGCCTTCGCCGCCGCCTTGGCCATCTCGAGCGGCAGGCCGCTCATGCTCCCGGAGCGGTCGATCACGAGCGACATCGCGACCTGCGGCTCGTCGCGGCGCTTCTCCGCGTCCATGCGCACCGGGAGCATACGCTCGACGGTCGTGTGGTACCAGCCGCCGAGGCCGTAGCCGCTCTCGCCACCCGCGAAGAGGAAGCCGCCGCCGAGGTCACGCACGTAGCTCTCGAGCGCCTCCTGCTGCGTCATGCTGACGGACTCGGCGGGAGCGTCGGAGAGAATGACGAAGTCGTACCGCTCGAGCTCGCGGATGTTCTGCGGAAGCTCGCGCGGGCCGCGCACGTCGACGTCGAACTCTTGCGCGGACAGGGCGCTCGCGAGGTAGCTCGCGCGCGACACGGTGCCCTCCACGTAGAGCACCGTAGGGCGGCCGGGCACCGCCACCGACACGGAGACGCCGTTGTTCTCCTTGAAGCGATCCTCGGGGATGTCGGAGAGGTCGAGCTGATAGGTGACCTCGCCGGCCACGCGCACCACGCTCTTGAAGGGGACGTCGTTGTCGCCCGCGAGAAGATCGATCGAGCGCACGCCGTCGAGGCCGTTGATGGCCTCGCCCTGCTTCAAGACCGCCTTCACCTTCTGGGGTCGGCTCGAGAAGATGTGCGCGTGCAGGTTAAACGGCTCGCCGACGCGCACCTTCGGAGGCACGCGCAGCTCGCGGAGGGCGACCTCACCGGGCACGGGGCGGGTGTAAGGCACGGCGAAGAGCTTCACGCCGAAGCCGCGGGCGCGGTTCGCCTCCGCGAGGACGTCGCCGTCGGTCTGCACGCCGTCGGAGAGGATCACGGCGCGCCGCAACATGCCCGACGGGTAGAGGCCGTACGCGAGCTGCAGCGCGCTCGCGAGGTCGCTCGCCGCACCGAGGCCTTGCCGCTTCTTGTCGAGCTTCGGATCGCCGGTCGCGAGGGCCTCGTGGCGCTCGATCGCGGGCGCGTCGAACGAGAGGTCGTCGACAGGGAGGGCACGCGCGCGACGCGCGAACGTGATCACGCGGACGAGGTCGTCCTTTCGCTTCGCCTTGAGGCCCTTGGCGATCTCGGCGCGCGCGTCGGCCAGCGCCTCGTCGGGCACCGACTCGGAGACGTCCACGAGGTAGACCGTGCAGATCTTCTCCGTGGTCGCGGTGCGCGCGAGGCGCGAGAGCCCCAGCGCCAGCAGCGCCACGAAGGCGACGCGGAGCAGCACCGACAGCACGCGCTGCACGATCGGCAGGTCGGCGAGGCTCTTGCCGATGACCCACATGAAGTAGGGCGCGAGCAGCGCCACGGCGAGCATCTTCGGCGACAGGAGCTCGTAGTCCACGCCCCCTCGCGACCAGGCGAGCGACGGACCTGCAGAGTACACGTACCTGTGGTAGGCCCACAGGAGCCCCACGAGGACGGCGAGCACACCGCCCCCGTACGCGGCCCTGCGGAGACGCTCCTTCGGATCGGCGCTCATACCGTGAGCCTCCGGTGGTAGGTCGCCCACTCGATCGACGTGAGGATGACCGCCGCGATGAGGAGGTAGATCCAAACCTCGCGCCGCACGCCGACCGTGAAGCCCTCGACCGCGCTCGCCTTCTGGCCGTCGACGACGAGGTCCGCGGTCGGTACGAGGGTGCTCTCGTCGCGGTCGAGCAGGTTCGCGGCGAAGGACGCCTTGCCCGCCTCGGCGCCCGTAGCGCCCACCTTCGCGTCGGGCGCCGTGAGCTCGTAGAAGCCGGCCTGGGCGCCCGAATACACGGCGCGCCCCTCGAACACGGGGACGAGCTCCTTGCGGCTGTCGGGGAGCTGCAGCTCGGCGCGCCCCGACTCGGTGACGAGCGGCACACGGAAGACCTCGCCCGTGCGAAAGCTCGAGATGTAGTTGGCGTCCTCGTCGAGGAAGAAGTTGATGCTGTTCAGCAAGACGAGCGGCCACGCGACGCGCAGCGGGAGATCGCTCTCGCGGATGTCGAAGCCGAGGGCGACGAACTTGAAGCCTCCGCGCGCACCGGTCACGAGGATGGGCCCGGCGTCGCTCGCGCCGACCACCTTGTCGTTCGCCTCGGGCACGAGCTTGTGACCACGGGCGATGTTGACGTCGTCGAGGGCGGTCCAGCGCACGATGGGGTGCTTCCGCTCGATCCGATCGAACGCCGGGCCCTTCAGCTCGGCGTCGACCTTGACGGGGGAACCCGGCCCGCGGGGGTCGAGGTAGATCGCGTGGGCCCGCGGCGGCGTGGCCGGCGTGACGCCGTCGAAGATGATGACCTCGCCCTTCACCTCGCCGGCCTTCGAGAGGTAGTCACGCGGGCTCATCAGGGTGACATCGAGGTACTCGTCGAGCAGCAGCGCGGCCTCGAGGTAGGTGTTTCCGGCGCTGACCACCAGGATCTTCGCGCGGCGGCGCTCGGGCAGCAGCGCGTACGCGCGGTTGTCGGCCGGGAGCTCGTCCTTCGAGGTCTCGATCGGCTGGATGCGGGCCTCGAGCGTGCGGCTGGCGCCCGAGAGGTTGGGGTAGAACCGCGGGAGGCGCTCGCCGGGCTGCAGCCGGAGCTTCGTGAGGTCGACGAGCTGCCCGTCACCGAGGAGCTTCATTTCGATCTCCTCGACGTCGGCGCCCGTGTTCGTGACCTCGAGCATCACCTCGTACCGGCTCTTGTCGAGCGGGTAGCGACGCACGGAGAACGCCGTGATCGCGACGTTGCGAGACGCCTTCCCCACGGGGATGTAGGAGAGCTTGGCGTCGCCGAGGCGCACGGGGCCGGTCGCGTCGGAGGCGGGGCCGAGCGCCCCGTCGGAGACCACGACGATCTCCGCGTTCTCCACGCCCCGCAGCGCGTCGGTCGCGAAGCGCAGCGCGCGCGGAAAGTCGGCGCGGGTGTCGGTGGCGCGGATCTGATCGAGGGCGCGCTCGAGCTCCGACGTGTCACCGCTCATCGGCCCGGTGGGCGTCACGGTGGCGTCCATCTGCGCGATGAGCATGCGGTCCGACCCGCCCAGCCCCCGAATGAGCTTCTTGATCTCGGCCTTCGCGGCGCCGAGCCGGGTCGGGGCCACGTCGGTGGCCTGCATCGACGCGCTCGCGTCGACGAGGACGACGAGGTTTCTCCCTTTGATGAGCGTCGCGGCCGCGCGCGGATCGCCGAGCGAGAGGGCCAGCAGCGCGAGCAGCGCGAGCTGGAGCAGCAGCGAGAGCAGGCGCTTCAGCTTCGAGAAGAGGCTGGTCGCCTCCTTGTCGCGGAGGATGCGCTCCCAGAGCTTCGAGAACGGCACCGCCACGGCGCGACGGCGGAGCTTCAGGATGTAGAGCGCTGTCGCGAAGGCCCCGGCGCCGCCGAGGATCGCGAGCAACTGCAGGAGCGGGAGGCCAGCGAGGATCACCGGAGGAACCCTCCGCGACGGAACACGCGCAAGATGAGCTCCTCGAAGGGCACGCCGACGTCGGCGCGAATGTAGGGCACCTGCCGCGTGCTACAGAACCGCTCGATTTCCCCCAGGTATTCGCCATACACATGCTCGAAGCGCTCGAGCACCTTCGCGGTCACGGTGACCTCGCGCTCGTCGCCGGTCTCGCAGTCGTAGAGCAACACGTCGCCCGCGAGCTTGGGTCGCGCGTCGGCCGGATCGGTCACGTGCACGACGAACGGGTCGAATTTGTTGTAGCGGAGCACGTTGATGCCCGCCTCGAACCCGGCGGGATCGTACAGATCGCTGATGAGCACGGCGAGCCCCCGGCGCTTGTTCTGCGCCACGAAGGTCTTCATGGCCTCACCGAGATCGGTCGTGCCCTCCGCCTTCAGCTGGGTGAGGAAGCGGAACACCTTGAAGATGCGGGCCTTCCCTCGGGTCTCCTGCATGCGCTCGGTCACGCGGTCGGCGGTCGCGACGATGCTCACGCGATCGAGGTTGGCGAGCCCCACGTAGGCGAGCGCCGCCGCGAGGCGCTTTCCGTGGCGGAGCTTCTCCCCGTCGCCGAAGCCCATCGACGAAGAGGTGTCGAGGATGAAGTAGATCGAGAGATCCTCTTCCTCCTCGAACAGCCGCACCAGGAGGCGGCCGAACCGCTGGTAGATGTTCCAGTCGAGGTAGCGGAAATCGTCGCCCGGCTGGTACTCGCGGTGATCCGCGAACTCGACGCCGGAGCCGCTCTTCTTCGTGCGTCGCTCGGCCCGCATCCGGCCGGCGAACACGCGCCGGCTCACGAGCGCGAGGTAGTCGAGCTTCCGCTGGAACTCGTCGTCGAAGAGCTCGTCGTCTCCGCCGCGCGCCGCGGACTTCTCCGATCGTCCGAAGACGCGGTCAAGGAGCCCCAATGCGGGCCTCGCCGTTGTCGGTGGCCCGCTCACGCAGCCCCGCCTTGGTCTCGGGCACGCTCTTCAGCGTCGCCTCGATCACCTGGTCGGTCTTGATGCCCTCGGCCTCGCCCTCGAAGTTGAGCAGGATGCGATGACGCAGCGCCGGCAGCGCCTGGCTCCGCACGTCGTCGATGCTGGCGGCGAACCGCCCCTCGAACAGCGCGCGGATCTTCGACGCAAGCAACAGGGACTGCGCGCCGCGCGGCGAGGCGCCGAAGCGCACGAAGCGCTTGCCGAGATCGGCCACGTCGACTCGGTCGGGTGCGTCGACTGGAGCAGGCGCACCGCGTAGTCCTGCACGTGCCGCGCGACGGGCACCTCGCGCACGAGCTTCTGCATCTCGAGGATGCGCGCGCGGTCGAGCACGGCCTTCCCCTCGGTCGCCTCGCCCCGGTGGTGCGATCCAGGATCCCGTGGGCTCGTCGCGGTCCGGGGAAGCCGACGTGCAGCTTGAAGAAGAAGCGGTCGAGCTGCGCCTCCGGCAGCGGGTACGTGCCCTCGCTCTCCAGCGGGTTTTGGGTCGCGAGCACGACGAACGGCTTCTCGAGGACGTGGGTGGTGCGCCCCACCGACACGCGGTGCTCCTGCATCGCCTCGAGGAGCGCGCTCTGCGTCTTCGGGGTGGCGCGGTTGATCTCGTCGGCGAGGACGATGTTGGCGAACATGGGCCCCTTGCGGAACTCGAACACCTTGCCGCCGCCCTGCGAGTCGTCGATGACCGTCGTGCCGAGGATGTCGGCCGGCATCAGATCGGGCGTGAACTGCACGCGCGAGAACGAGAGGCTCAGGGTCTCCGACAGGGTGCGGACGAGCATCGTCTTGCCGAGCCCGGGCACGCCCTCGAGCAGCGCGTGGCCCCCGGCCAGGAGGCACGTGAGCACGCCGTCGACCACCTCCTGGTTGCCGATGATCGACCGAGCGATCTCGGCACGGAGCGCGTCGATGCTGCGCCGAAACTCGGCGACCTCGGTCTTCACGTCTGCGGACTGCGCGTCGTCGGTCATCGTCTCTCCCTGCCTCGTGTCGTGTGTGTCGCGTCGGTGTCGCGTCGTGTCGCGTAAACGTTGGACGGCGGCGGCCTACTCCTGGCCTTCGCGTGGGCGAATGAGCTGAAAATACCGCCGAACGTAGAACCGGTAGCCTCCGGGGATCTCGTCCTTGTCGAGGGCCTCCTCCGCCACGGTGTTGTATTCGCGGTACACCTTCTTGTACCCGCGCGACGCGAACCCGCGCTCCGCGGCGCCCAAGATCACCTCGCTGCGACTGCCGCCCTGGCCCGTGTCCTGACCGGCGACCTGAGTGTCTTGCGTGCCCATCTTCGGGTTCGTGGCGCCGCCCTGGACCTTATCGTTGTGGCCCGTGCCCGCGCCCGGGCCTTGGCCCTGGCCGCCCTGACCGCCCTGGCCCTGCCCCTGACCGCCTTGGCCGCTGCCCTGGCCGCGGGTGATGAGCATGAGCTTCTCGCCGTTGGGACCGAGGATCCAGGTCTCGCCGCCCTGGCCGCCCTGACCCCCCTGGCCTTGGCCGCCTTGGCCGCCTTGGCCGCCTTGGCCACCGGCCTGCTGACCTTGCCCCTGCTGGCCGCCCTGCTGGCCTTGCCCTTGCTGCCCGCCCGGCTGGCCTTGCTGGCCGCCCTGCTGGCCTTGCCCTTGCTGACCGCCCTGCTGGCCTTGCCCTTGCTGGCCGCCTTGCTGGCCACCCTGGCCCTGAGCGCGACGCTGAAACACGCGCAGCCGCTGCATCTGCCCTTGCCCCCCCTGCCCCTGCTGCCGGAGCATTTGGCGCAGCTCTTCGAGCTTCTGCTTGAGCTCGGCCTTCTCCTGCTGGCTCATCTGTTGGCGGGCCATGCGGTTGATGTCCTCGGCCGCCTGGTCGAGGTCGTTCGCGGACAGGTTCAGGTCCTTCATGAGGTCGTCGGCGGCCTGCTGGAGCTCTCGGTCGAGGCGATCGAGCTGCCGCTGCTGCTCGGTCTGCTGCTCGCGCTCGCGGTCGAGCCGCTGGAGCTCGCGCTCCTTCTTCTGGAGCAGGCTGCGCTCCTGCTCGTTCGCGCCGCCGTCGCCCATCTTCTGCTTCTGCTGGAGCAGAGACTTTTCGGCCTCCTCCCTGCGCTGCTGGAGGGCCTCGGCGCGCTTCTTCTGGTCGCCGGCCGCGGCCTTGAGCGCCTCGCGCATCTTCTCGAGCTGGGCCTTGTCGATCTTCCCGCCCTGCTCGCGGAGCTTCTTGGCGAGGTCCTTCAGCGCCTTTTCGGCGTCGACCATGTTCTTCTGGTCGAGCGCCTCGCCCGCAGGCTTGGTGAGCTCGGCCTTCTTCATTTCCTCGCCGATCTTCTGGAGCGCTGCCTCCAGGGCCTTCTTGTCGGCCTCGCTTCCCTCGAGCAGCTTGTTCTCGAGGGCTTCCATGCGACGGAACGCCTCCGTGCGATCGAGCCGCTTGGCCGCGAGGTCCTCGATGAGCTGGTTGAACTCCTGCGTCGCCGCCTTCGCCTCCTCGGTCTGCTGCTTCTGCTCGAGCTCCTTCAAGAACTCCTTCATCGCGTCGATGTCGTCCGCGGTGACGTCGACCGCGTCGATCATCTGGGCCTTCTTCACGGCCTGGTGCACGCGCACCTCGAAGAGCGCGACGAGCACGACCAGCGCGGCGAGGCCGAGCGCCACGAACGCGTCGGGCGGAACGGGGACGGGCACCGCGCGCTTCGGCTCGACCCGCCCAGCGTGCTCGAGCGCGTCGTCGATCGCCGCGTCCATGAACGGGGTGCGCTCCGCGGCCGGCAGCTCCGAGAACGAGAGCGCGCTGGCGATGCGGTCGGAGAGCGCGTGGTGGCGGTCTAGCGCCACCGCGCCCGCCTGCGGAGGGAGGCGGCGGAGGCCGAACGCGGCTCCGGCGAGGAGGGGGGCGGCGGCGAGGACGCCGAGCGCGATGCGGGTCGCGCGCTCGGGGAGCACGCCGAGCTTCCGGAGGGCCAGTGCGATCGCGGCGACCGCGAACGCGAAACAGAGCGCGGTGGAGGCCCCTCGCAGCGCGCGCGAGAGCCGCATGCGGAGCTCGGCGCGCCGAACCGGGGCCCGGAGCGCGTCGAGGCGCCCCTGGGGAGTGTCGTGAGTGGTCATGGGGAAGGCTCCGTTCCGGCGTGCCCCGCGGCTCGAGCGCCGACGCGACACCTTCGGCCCGCTCGCTGGAGCGCCGAGGCCGAACCGCTGTGACGTTGAAGTCGCAAGAAAGTTCCCCCTTGGATGACACTTCTGGGGCGGCCCCCGGAGACCTTCGCGCCGCCCCTCTGGACGATCATACGCGATCCGCCTCGTGAAGGAGTGTCGGCCCTTCGCCGTCGCCTACGCTATCAAAAGCTTTGGCCGGCGCCGGGGAACTGTCGACCCCGACACGACCCTGCCGCGACTCCCCGCGTGCCCGCGCGGACCGGCGCCTCGGCGCTTCGGGGCGTGGACCCCAGCGCCCCGGCGGCGCGGAGCATCGGGAGTGGAGCGGCGGGCGCGGCGACGCCGAGCGCGCCGGGAGGGCGCGGGTGCGTTCGGGACGTCGAGCGGTCACGCGCGGTGAACGTTGGGGCGCGCGGCATTGTTCCCATCGCAACGCAGGCCGGGCGAGGCATGGCGCGTCGACAGAGGGTCAGTTGGGGGAGGGAGCGACCGACTCGCCGCCCTTCAGCGGCTCGTCCGCGCGATAGCCTTCGTTTCGGTAGGCGTAGTACTGGTAGTAGTGGCTCGACGCCTTTCGGTAGTCGACCGCGTTCAGCACACACCCGATCACGTTGGCGTCGACGTCGGTGAGGGCGCGCAGTCCGAGCTGGCTCATGGAGACCGAGGTGCGGAACGCGCGCACCACGAACACAGTGCCGTCGACGAGCTTCGCGATGATCGCAGAGTCGGTGACCGCGGCGAGCGGCGGGCTGTCGATCACGATGCGGTCGAAGCGACCCGCGAGCTCCGCGAGCAGGTTCTTGAAGCGCTCGGAGTGGAGCATGTCGGCCGGGTTCGGGGGAATGGGCCCCGCCGGAATGGAAGAGAGGTTGGGCACGAGGGTCGGCAACGCGATCTCGTCGAGGGTGGCATCGCCCACGAGAGCGTTCGTGAGGCCGGCGTCGCCCGCGCGGTCGAAGATGCGGTGCAGGCGGGGGCGTCGGAGGTCACAGTCGATGATGCAGACTCGCTGGCCGCCCTGGGCGAGCGCGATCGCGATGCTGCACGCGACGGTGGTCTTGCCCTCGGCCGGGACGGCGCTCGTGACGAGCATCACCCGATAGGGGTGATCGGGGTTCATGAAGAGCAGGTTCGTGCGCAGGGCGCGCGCGGCCTCGGCCACGCCCGAGAGCGGCTCGTAGTGGACCGTCAGCTCGGGCGGCTGCTCGTCGGCGCCGCGACGGGGGCGGCGTCCTTCCTTGGCCGCGGCGCTCCCGGTGGGGAGCAGACCGAGGAAGGTCGCGTGCAGCTCGTTTTCGACGTCGTCGGCGCCCTTCACCGAGTTGTCGAGGCGCTCTCGCACGAGGGCGAAGACGACCGCGAGCATGAGCGCCGCGACGGCTCCGACGCCGACGTTGACCGGCACGTTCGGCCGCAGGGGCAGCATCGGCTCCTGCGCGGGGTCGACCATGCGCACGTTGTTCACGTTCATCATCCGAACGAGGTCGGCCCGCTTCATTTGCTCGAGGAGCAGCGTGTAGACCTTCTCGTTCTCCGACCGCGTGCGGTCGAGGCGCCGGTATTCGAGCTCCTTCAGGTTGAGCTCGACGGCCTTCTTGCGGCTGCCCTCGTACAGTGTGGCTTCGCCGCCCTCTTGGCGCTGGACCACCGCGAGATCGCGCTCGATCGCGCCCTGGATGTTGCGAACTTCCTCGTGCAGGTCCTTGCGCGCCGCGGAGATCTTCTCGTCGGCCTTCTTCACCGAGGGGTGGTTCTCGCCCCTCCCCTCGGCGACGAGCTCGCGGCGCTCGCGCGACGCTGTCTGGAAGGCGTTTCGCAGCTGGGTGAGGTAGGAGTTCGTCAGGAACTCAGAGGCCGGCACGCGATCGGGGTTGTCGGAGTCGACCTTGCGGAGCTCGGCGACGCGGGCCGCGAGCTCCTGGCGACGCGTACGCGTGCGCGTGAGCGCCTGCTGATAGTCCGCCATTTCTATGCGGATCATCTTGCTCACCTCGTCGAGGGTCGAGCTGGGCAGCTGGTTGCGGCTCTTGAAGTCGTGGAGCTGGTTCTCGTTGGCCTCGAGCTCGATTTTGTAGTGGTCTAGCTGCCCGCCAAGCCACACGACGGCCTCGGCCGTCGCGACCGACGACTTCTCCAGGTTCTGACGGATGTAGGCGCGCGCGACGGCCTCCGAGAGCTTCCGCGCCATACGCGGGCTCGAGTCCTGCACGCGGAGCGCCACCATGTGGCTGCCGAGGAGCGGGTCCACCTTGACCCGAGGCCGCAGCATCAGGACGGCGTCCTCCGTGGTGACCGGCTTGCTCGCCGGCCCTTTGAGGAACTCCGGATCGGTCGTGAGATTGAGGTCGCGGACCACCATGGCGAGGACCTTGTCGCTCGACATGATGAGGTTCTGAGTGTTGTAGTACTCCGCGGTGTCCACGAGCATGTTGCTCTGGAGGCCGGTCGACTTGTCCGCCGTCAGCGGCCGAACGGCTTGCGGGTCGAACTCGATGGTCGTAACCGCCTCGTAGACTGGCGAAATCGCCTTCGACACCGCCATCGCGACGCCGGCCCCCAAGAGCGCCGCGGCGACGAGGAAGGGCCACGCCTTCAGCACGGCGCGAAGCATGCGCGCCGCGGCCTGGCCTTCGGCCCTGCGCTCGCGTCCCGGAGTCTCCTGCTCGTCCTGTTCCATCTGGAATCGCCGTCATAGGCCGTTCCCGGCCCAAGCGCCAGGTGTGATGCGGCGAGGCGCCGCGACATTCGCGCAACCTTCCCACAAAAGCATACATGCCCGGGAAGGGGCACCCGGACTGGGAATCGATGGGACCCGGCCCCGCTCGGTCGTGAGATGCGCTACGAGAGGATGGGTGGACGGGACAACCGACGGGCACGGGCGGACCACGCGCGCGGCGAAGGTAGCGTTCGTCCTGGGCATCGCGAGCTGCGGGCTCGCCTTGGGTTCGATCCACACGTACGCCTTGGCGGTCTCCGCCGCGCTGATCGCCCTCGCGTTCGGTCTCTGCTACCTCCCTGACGCGGCGCCCCTGCGGCCCCGGGTGAGCGCGTCCATGCTCGTGCTCTTGGCGGTCGGCCTCGTCGTGTACACGGCCGTCACGGCGCTACCGCTGCCCGCGTCGCTCGTCAGGCTCATCGCGCCCGCGAACGCGGACATTTGGGAGCGATGTCTGCGCGGCTTCGGGTCCCCGGGCCCGGGGACCGTGTCGATGAGCCTCGACCCGCAAGCCACCCGCGTGGAGGTGCTCCGAGGCCTGACCTACCTGCTCGCGTTCGCCACGGCCCTCCGATTCACCACCCGCCGGGGCGGCGTCGCGTTCCTGGAGCGTGTGGTCATCGGGTGCGCGCTCTTCATGGCGGCCGCGTCGATCCTCCACCCGGTCCTCGGCGCGGAGCGGGTGCTCGGGGTGTACCGACCGGAGTACGACTACGGCAAGCACCTGGCCCCGATCCTCAACGGCAACCACCTCGCGGGGTACCTCAACCTGGGCCTCGCGACGGGCCTCGGGGTCATGGCGATGACCCGCTCCGCGCGGGAGCGCGTGCTCCTCGCCGGGTGCTGCCTATTCCTGCTGGGGATGGAGTTCTACATCGCGTCCCGCGGCGGCATTGCGACCAGCGCGCTGTCCGCCGTCATCGTCGGGCTCGTCGCCTACCGTGCCCGCCGCGGCGGGCGCACCGCGGCGGCGGCAGGTGGCCCGATGTTGCTCGTGCTGGCGGCGGGAGTCGGCGTCGGCCTCCTCATCCTCGCGGGGAGCGAAGAGGCGCGCGGCGAGCTATCCAGTAAGGACACCACCAAGCTCGATCCGATCCTCCAGTCACTCGCGATGATCCGACCGCACGGCGTGTTCGGCGTCGGGCGCGGAGCGTTCGAGTCGACCTTCCCCGCCTACCGAACGAGCGGTGGGTTCATCACGATGACGCACCCGGAGAACGTCGTCGCGCAGGTGGTCGTCGAGTGGGGGCTCCCGTGCGCCGCGATCTTCTTCGGCGTCTTGCTCCTGGCGCTTCGGCCGCGGTGGGTGCTCGCCCACCCGACGAAGGCCCCCGTAGGCGCCTACGCCGCGCTCATCGGCCTCTGCGTCCACAACCTCGTCGACTTCTCGAGCGAGCTGCCCGGCGTGATGGTCCTCGCCGCGACGTGCGCGGCGATCGCGACGGGCCGCGAGGCCGAGGGTGGAGCGATCCCGAAGTGGGCCCGGCACCCGCGCGTCGCGGCGGGCGCCGCGCTGCTCGCGACCGGGCTCGCCGCCTTCGCGGCGGTGCGCGGCGCTCCGGGCGGGCTCTACCCGGACCGCGAGACGGTCGGGAAGCTCGCGACCGACCGGACCGCGTCGCGGGCGCAGTTCGACGCGGCGCTCCGCGGTGCGATCCTGCGCCACCCGGGCGAGCCGTACTTCTTCTACGCGGCGGCGGTGCGAGGGCAGGCTTTGCGCGATGGCCCCGTGCTCGCGTGGGCAGGGCACGCCCTCGAGCGAAGCCCCATCTACGGGCCCGTGCACCTCATTCTGGCGCGGCTCTTCGCCCGCACGGTGCCGTCCCAGGCCCGCGTCGAGTACCGCTTGGCGTTGGAGCAGGACGGCGGAGGCGACTCGTGGGGCCAAGAGGTCTCGCGCCTGGTCCGCGACTACGACGACGCGGTCGAGCTGCTGCCGATCGGCCCCTACCGACGTGACGCCATCGAGTGGATCGCGACCGAGGTCGAGCTGCGCCTGCCCGCGACCCGCGCGGGGCTCGACGAAGACGCGCTCGCCCTCGATCCTGCCGCCACGGGACCGCTTCGGCGTCACGCCCGGGACGCGCTGAGCGACGTCCGCGACGCCGCGATCTGGTGCAAGGGCCGCGAGTGCATCGATCGGGGGGCCGCCTTCGCGGGGCGCCTCCGCGAGGCGGCACCGACCGAATGCGACGGATATGCGCTCGGCGCCGAGCTCCGCGCGGCGGGCGGTGATCCCCAGGGCGCCGTGCGCGATCTCGAGGCGGCCACCGACCGCGTCTCCGACCGGAGCTTGTGCCTCGTGCGCCTCGTCGAGCTGATGGAGTCGACGGGGCTCACGGAGCAGGTCGACTCGGCCATCACCCGCGTGGCGAACGCGGGCTGCTCGTCGCCGAAGGACTGCGCCGAGAACTTCGCGTTCGCCGGCGCCTTCTACCTCGGTCGAGGCAGCCCGCGGCGTGCGGTCGCGTTTTACCGCAAGGCCATCGACTCCGCGCCCGAGCGCGACGAGTACCTGCTCGAGTACGCGCGGCTCACCGCGAGCCTCGAGCTCCACGCCGAGACCCTGCACGCGTTCACCCTCCTGCGAGAGCGGCACCCCGAGGTGCCGGAGTACGCCGAGCGCGCCGAGGCTGCGCGCGCGGAGGTCTCGAAGAGCCGCTTCACGCCGCCACCCGAGCCCCCCGCGCCGGCGCCGTAGCTCTGGCCGAGGTGGGCGAGGGTCAGAGCCCGGTTTCGGCGAGCTGCGTGAGCGCCGCGTCCAAGGCGGCGCGGGTCTGCGGACCCGAGACGCCGTCTGCGGTCAGGCCGGCCATCGCCTGGAACGCCTTGATCGCCTCCCGCGTCTTCGGCCCAAGGATGCCATCGACCTCGCCCGAGTCGACGTCGAGCAGGACGAGCGCGGTCTGGAGTCCCGCGACCGACTCGAGATCGATGGTGCCGTATTTCTCCGACTGATGAATGCTGGACATGGTCGCTCCTCGGCGGCACGGTGTGGCCGTCGCGCCACTATAGACCAGCTGGACGACGCGGGAGCCCGCCGCGGGATCGACTCGGCGGTGCCATCGGAGCCATCGGGGAGGCGGGCGCTTCCCGGCCCGGATCCGCGGGATCCGCTGTAGCCTCAGCGCGTGACCGTGAGCCCTTCGCCATCCGAGTCCCGGCCAGGAGGTCGGCTGTTCGGGTCCAAGTACAAGCTCGTCCGGAAGCTGGGCGAGGGCGGCATGGGCGTCGTGTACCAGGTGGTGAAGCCGCCACACATCCAGGGCGTGCTCAAGCGCATGAACCCCGACCTCGCGCGGCACGAGGCGTTCGTGAAGATGTTCCTCGACGAGGTGAGCATCCTCGCGCAGCTCGAGCACCCGAACATCGTGCGCGTCTACGACTTCGACCGCGGCGACGACGGCGTCCCCTTCTACGTCATGGAGCTGCTCGTCGGACAGAACCTCCGCGACGTGCTCGACGCCAAAGGGGTGCTCCCCCCGCACGTCGCCTTCGAGATCGCGCGCCAGCTGCTCTCGGCGCTCCACTGCGCGCACACGCACGACACCCCGGTCGTCCACCGGGACGTGAAGCCCGAGAACATCTTCCTCCACACGCCGCGACACGGCCCGCCAGTGGTCAAGCTCATTGACTTTGGCGTCATAGCCTTCGCCGACGGCCGCTCGGAGGGCACGTTCTCGGGCACGGTGCGCTACGCCGCGCCCGAACAGCTCCGCGCCCAGGCAGCCGCGCCGAAGAGCGATCTCTACGCCGCAGGCCTCGTGCTCTACGAGATGCTCGCCGGGGCCTCGCCCTTCGAGCACCACGCGCACGACGACCAGCGCCTAGCGGACGCGCAGCTGTCCGAAGAGCCCGCGCCGCTCGGGGAGGTCGCGCCGTGGATCCCGGCGCCCGTCGCGGCCCTCGTGATGCGCGCCATCCACAAGGACCCCGCCGCCCGCCCGCCGGACGCCAAGGCCTTCTGCGACGAGCTCGTCGCGCTCGGCGCCGTCCGCCGCGTCGCCGAGGGGCATTCGCCGTGGGAGGATCGGCAAGCGGCGCTGCTCCGGGCGCGTTCAGGGCGCGTGCGGCCCCGCCTCGTGACTCTGTGGCCCGAGATCGTCGCCGGCCTCGCGGCGGGCGGGGCGACCCTCCTGGCGCTCCACGCCCTCGCGAGGCGATGAGGGGCGGACGCGCAACCGACGCGAGTCAGCGGCGCAGCGCCCAGGCCGCGAAGACCGCGGCGACCACCAAGAGCGCGACGACGATCCAAACACGGCCGCCGGCCTCGCGGCGCGAGACGAGAGCGCCCGCCTCGGCCGCCGCGGGCTGCTCGGTCGGGGCGGGGGTCTCCGCGTCCACGGTCGCTGGAGCCGCCTCGGCCTCGCCCGTCATGACGTTCGCGACCGGGTCGGCGGAGACCGCGGGCTCCGCCTCGACCACCGCGTCCGGCGACCCGCCAACTGCGCCCGCCGGTTCGGGCGCGCGGGCCTCGGAGAGGGCCTCGAGGGGCGCCGCGGGAGCGGACTCTTCCCGCGCCTCCGCGCCGAGGTCGGGCGCGTGGTCAGGTCCGGCGTTCGCTGGCCCTGCGAGGTCGGAGGACGCGCCCGGAGGCGGACGCGCTGGCGCGGGGGCCTCCGGCGACGCGGCCGGTGGTCCGGACCAAGCGCTCGGATCACGAAGATACTCGGCCATTTGCGCCGCCGTGGCGGGCGTGATGGCGGCCTCAATCGCGGCCGCCATCTCCTCGGCCGTGTGGTAGCGCTGCTCGAGATCGCGGGCGAGGGCCCGCTCCAGGACGGCGTCGAGCGCGTCGTGTCCGGTCTGGGCGAGGGTCGCCGTGCACACGCGGACGGCGACCTCGATGGGATCGTCGGCCTCGAAGAGCCGCGCCCCCACCAGCAGCTCCCACAGCACGACGCCGGCCGACCAAAGGTCCACGCGGAGATCGGTCTTGTGACCGCGGAGCCGCTCGGGGGCCATGTAGCCCACCTTGCCGCGGAGCTCGGTGCCGGTCGTCATCTCGACGCGGCCGAGAGCGCGCGCGATGCCGAAGTCGATCACGCGGACGGCCCCGTCCCGCGCGACCATGATGTTCTGCGGCGAGACGTCTCGATGAACGAGCCCGAGGGGATGCCCGTCCTCGGCGAGCGCGTCGTGAGCGGCCCCGAGCCCGCGGAGAGCGCCGACCACGATCGCGGCGGCCACCTCGGCGGGCACCGCGAGGCGACCGTCGCGCTGCCGTGTGAGCTGAGAGACCGTGAGCCCGTCGACGTACTCGAGGACGAGCATCACCTCGCCTGCGTCGCGCAGCACCTCGAGGATCGGGACGACGTTGGGGTGGGAAATGCGCGAGGCGAGCCGCGCCTCTTCGAGCAGCATGTTGGCGCAACGCTCGTCGGCCGTGAGGCTCGGGTGCAGGCGCTTGATCGCGACGAGCGAGCCGCCCGCGAGGGGACGACCGAGGTGCACTGTCGCCGTGCCGCCCGTGGCCAACGCGCGGACGATCTCGAAGCGACCCGCGAGGACGGCGGCGGGTGGGGCCCCTGCGGGAGGCGGGGTCGCCGGTCGCGCAGGAGGCGGCGTCACGGACTCCGCGATGGCGGGCTCGTCGAGATCCTCGGGCCAGCCCGAGTCGAGGTCGTCGCTGGCGCTGGCCGCGGCCGGGGGCACGGTGGCCGCGGCCGGTGCGGACGCGGCTGCGGCTACGGCGGAGGGCACGGACACCGGCGGCTCAGGCGTGGGCGTGGGTTCGGACGCCCGCGCGGGTTCGGACGCCCGCGCGGGCGCGGGCGCGGAGGGCGCGACGCCGCGAGGCCGCGACGGGACCGGCGCCGGCGGCACCAAGCCGCTCGGGGGCGCGGCGCTCGGCGGGCGAAACTCCCGCGAGAAGTCCTCGACCCGCGGGACGGCCATCGGGTCCACGCCCGTGTGCGACACGCCCATGCTGAGGCGCGCCTCTTCAAGCAGCACGAACTGCAGCTCGGCGAGCGTCGCGATGGTGAGCACCTCCTCGCTGTCGTTCCACTTCTCGGCGACCACGAGCCGCTCGCCGACGGCGTCGCGCAACGCCGCGCCGAGCACGCGGGCGGCCGCCGGACGCTCGGCGCGCGACGGCTGCAGGCCCGTGAGGAGCGCGTCCGCGACGGGCTCGGGGAGGCCGCGCGCACGGACGAGTGAACGGACGAGGTCGCGGCGCGCGTGGCCGGCCACCTCGGTGCGCGCGAGCCCGAGAGGATCGCCGCCCAGCAGACGAACCGCGATCGCCGCGGCCGAGAACACGTCGGTCTTCGCGTCCGCGAGGTAGGTGCCGGTGCGCTGCTCGGGGGCGAGGTACGCGGTGAACCCGGCGAACGCGGCGGTCTCTTCGCCGCCGCGCCGACGCCGGCTCTCCTCGAGCAGACGCGCGTAGGCGAAATCGATCAGGCAGAGCCGCGAGCCTGGCCGCGCCTCGTCCACGAAGACGCTCTCGGGGCGCAGCGCTCCGTGGACCGCGCCGCGCGCGTGCGCAGCGTCGAGCGCCTCGAGCAGCTCCACCACGAGCGCTACCGCGACCTCGCCGGGCACCTCGCCATCCCATGCGCGGCGGAGCTCTTCCAGTGACTCGCCCGCGATCATCTCGGTCACGACGACCGCACGCCCCGCCTCCGTCGCCCCGCCGTCCAACGTCTTCGGGATCGCGGGGTGCCCGATGCGGTTGACCCGCACGATCTCGGTCTTCCAGCGGGCCAGCGCGCGATCGCGGACGCGGAGCCACAAAACGTGGAGCAGCCCGTCGCGGCGCTCGCCGGTGTCCCGACGGGCGACGTACGACTCACAGAGGGGCTCGGCCCGGGTGGCCCGCTCGACGCGCCACCCGTCGAACACCGTCGCACCGGGCTCGAACGCGCTCACCGAGTCGCGCTTACCACGGAAGCCACGGCAGGCGCGGGAGATCGACCGCGCCGGCGCTCGGTGGAACGTGCTACCCGACCTCATGCGCTGGGCCCTGGCCGCCACGCTCTTCGTGGTCTCCGCTTGCGGGAGCCTCTGGCTCGCTCGCGCGGTGCTCCTGCGCCTTCCCACGACGTACTTCACCGAGCCGGGTCCCTCCGAGACGCTCACGCGCCGGATCGCGCGCAACGTGCTCGCCGGCGCGCTCGTCGTGATCGGCCTCGTGCTCGCGCTGCCGGGCGTCCCCGGCCAGGGCCTCCTCACCGTGGTCGCAGGCCTGTTGCTGGCGGATCTCCCTGGGAAGCGCCGCCTCCTCGGGCAGCCCCGCGTGCTCGGTGCCGTCAACGGAGCCCGGGAGCGGGCGGGCGTCCCGCCCATCCTTCCCCCGAATCCGCCCCCCTGAAGGTGCCCCCGAAGGAGCGCCTGCGCGACCTCTCCCTGGCGCGCGTCACGCGCACGGATTGCGGTCCGCGCAAGCGCTGCGGGTCTGCCGGCGGCGCGCCGACGGGACGGGTCGAGTGCTCATTGGCATGGCGCGTGCTACTGCTCTGGCATGGCCACGATCCAACCCCCCTCGAAGACGCCGCCCACGCCGCCCGCCGCTCCGGAGAGCCAGCAGGACGTCATCCCCGGCGTGCCCGCGCATCCCCACGCGATCTCGGAGGCTGCCGTGCTGTCGGGCGCGGTGGCCGGAGCGATCGTAGGCGCCGTCGCTGGGCCCGTGGGAGCCATCGCGGGAGGTGCGATCGGCTCCGCGATTGGCGCCATCGCGGGCGTCGCGATGGAGCGCGAGGAGCACCTGCGCGAGGAACACGATCGCGAGCTCGACGACGAGATAGGCGTGACGAGCGGCTCGCTCGGCACGAACCCGGAGGACCGGAAGGCCAGCCCCGAGGTGCTTCGCGAGGCGCGCGAGTCGGACCGACCCGACGGTGACTAGCGCCTACGGCGATGTCACTTCAAGTGGCTTTGAACTTGCTTCGGCGGACAACCATGTGCACGGAAGCGCCGATCAGCTGTCGAGATCCTGCCATCGTCCTGCGGGTGCGCGCCCGGCTCGCGCTCATCCGCTCCCTCCTCGACGAGCTCGAGCGGCACGTCGCGCGCGACGCGCGCGGGGGGATTGAGCTCGAGTGGGCTTGCCCGGTCGCCAACCAACTCGCCGACGAGGCCGCGGGGCTCTCGAAGCTCGTGATGGGGCTCCCCGAGAGCGAATCTCCCCCTTCGCTGCGGTGAGCCCGTCGCCGCTGCACGGCCCCCACTCGGTTCGCATCGTGTGCCTGCTCGGCCTCACGTTCGGCTTGGCGCTGCTCGCTGGCTTCCCTGGATGCGCGCTGCCACCGCCGACCGGCGGCAGCCACGCGCCTCCCAGCCCCGCCGCGCGACCAGCAACGACACCTACGGGCGGCAGTCTCCTCCCCGGCTGGCCCGGCGTATGGGTACGCGTGGTCTCCCCACCTACGATTCCCTACCGCGCGAGCGCTCTCGGGGTGGCCGGCCATCACGTGGGCATCGCGTTCGAGAACACCACACGCGGGCACCTGGAGCTGGGAGAGCTGCGCGTCACCTTCTCGGCCCGACGCGAGGGCGTCGAGTTCCCGTGCCGGCCGCTCGTGGGGGCGGCGGGAGGCGAGCGCGAGCCGACTCGCCTCCGTCCCTTCGAGGGGCACGTGTTCGAGCGCGACCTCGACTGCCAGCTCACCCTGCCGGGCCGCTACGTCCTCGGGGTGAAGCTCTCGCTCGGCGGCGCGACGCCCATCGCGCTCCCGGCCCTGCCGATCGACGTCGAGGCGCGCGGCGAGCGCGCGCCGCAGCCGCACCCTGGCGTGCCTGGGTTGTGGGCCATGACGGCCGGAGACAAGAACGCGCGAGCCCTCTCCGCGGAAGGGTTCGCGCGCGGGGGCTACGCCGTGGTCGTCGCGCTCGTGAACGGCGGACCGCGTGCGCTCGAGCTGCGGACCGCGAGGGTGCTGTTCCGGGTGACCCGCGTAGGCACGCCCCTCCCCTGCATGGACGAGCCCGTGGCCCTCCACCCGCCGCCCACTCTCGGCCCCGGGCAGGCGCACTTCGAGCGCGTCCCGGTGACATGCGTGATGAACAAACCCGGCACGTACGACATCGACAGCGCGCTCGTCGTGGACCAAGACCCGCGCGAGCTCGCGATGGGTCGCACTCGCGTCACGGTAGGCGCCGATCCGACCGTCGTGTTTCCACCACGAGCCTACTGACGCGCGTGACCCGACGCTGCCGGCGTGGCCGGCGCGCGACCGCCGGCGCTCAAGCCGGCGGGTGCTTCGAGAGCCAGTCTCGCGTGAACTCGGCGGCCTTCTCGTAGCTCCGCTCGACGTCCGACACGATGAACTTCTCGACCGTCCCGCCGAGCAGGGTGATCTTGACGGTGACGTCGCCGTCCACCGAGCGCACGACCGCCCCGTCGCGCTCGGCGAAGCGCACGGTGCCGCGCGAGTCGACCTTGTCGGTCATGACGCTCGAGACCGTCGACCAGTCGGCCTTGCCGGAGCCAAAGACGTACTCGATGGTCTCGGTGTACTCGATCTTCGCGGCCCCTAGGATCTTCGCGGCCGGCGCGGGGATCTCGCGGTTCGGCGCGACCCGCACGACGCGCTTCACCTTCGTGTCGGTCACGTCGTACGAAACGACCGAGCGCGTGAGGCCGAGCACCTTGCAGAGCTCGGTGTTGAAGGCCTCGTCGAAGTACATCTTCTCGTACTGCGCGAGGGTGATGCCGGTGAAGCGGTGTTCGCAGCGAAACTTCATACCGCCTTTCTAATACCGCGCGTGGGCAGAAGGAAACACCGAACGCCCCCCCGCTCGGGCGGCGGCGCTGGGGCCGACGGGGAGAGCGCGGTCGGGTTGAACCGGCACGTGAGGCCCGAACGGCGCACGAAGGTCGAGGGGAGCCCTCTCGGGAAGAGGATCGGATGGCTCGCGCGGACGCGTCATGCATCATGCGCTCTAGCCCGGAGAGAGCCGCGGATTCAGCCTCGCCGACGCGCTCAGATCGAGGGCCCCCAGAGGCGAAACATGACCACGAGCGCCCAGAGGAAGAGGCCGTGCGCGAAGATGCCCGGCGTGAGGCGCCCGAGGCCGACGACCGAGGAAGCTCCACACGAGCCCACACCCGAGCGCCGCGATGGGGAGGAGCGGGTTCGGTCCGGCCGCGGGGTCGCGCAGCGCGAAGGCCGCAGGTACATGCGCCACCGCGTAAAGCACGGCCGAGTAGAGCCAGGCGCGACGCGACCCTACGCGCTCCTCGAGCAGCGCGACGACGAGGCCGCGCCAGACGATCTCCTCGCACGCCGCGATCGCGACCAGGCCCAGCACCGAGACCGCCACGTGCGCGCGAATGACCGCGGGATCGCCGAGCTGCAGGTAGATCCTCGCGAGCCACGCCTCGCGCGGCGACCCTGGCGGGATGAAGGCCTTCGTGAACGCCCACGCGGCGCCGAACGTGGCGCCGGCCGTGACGAACCCGATCGAGAAGTCGCCGCCGCGCACCGAGAACCACGAGCCGAGCACCCCGTCGCGCCGAGCGCGCCAGAGCCCGAAGAGGGCGAGCGCCAGGTTCGGCGCTCCGAGCAGCAAGAAGAAGCTCGGCTGGCCCGCGCGCGCGGGCTGGAGACCAAAGAAGCTGGCGAGCCCGATGACGAGCGCGACGAGAGCCAGGAGCGCGGGCTGGACCATGCGGGCACGCTCTTATGACACACCGTCGCGCACTGCAACGGCGGCGGCGCGGCGGCGCCCGGCAGACGTCGACGCGCGCGCGCCGGGGGGCTAGCGTAGGTCGCGCTCGTCGTGCGCGGTCGCGGCGCGACGGGAGGCGGCGAACACATCGCCGAGCGAGGGGCGCGACCTGCAAGGAGCTCGAGCGTGGCGAAAGTACAGTTTGGCGAGTCCGGCAGCGCGTTGAGACGCGTCGCGATGTTCGTGGGCCTCCTCATCGTCGTGAGCTTCTTTGGCTGCTCGATGACCAAGCGCATCGACGCGGGGCACGTCGGGATCCGGGTGAAGCTCGCCGGCAACGCGCGCGGCGTTCAAGACATGGAGCTCCGTACCGGCTGGGTGTTCTTCAACCCCATGTTCGAGCAGATCGTGATCTTCCCCACGAGCGTGCAGAACGTCATCTGGACGGGCAGCAAGAACGAGGGCGCCCCCCACGACGAGAGCATCACGTTCTCTTCCGCGGAGGGCGTCAACGTGAACGCCGACATCGGCCTGTCGTTCCACATCGACCCCACCCTCGCGCCGAAGCTGTACGCACGGTTCCGCCAGAACGACATGGTGGCGCTGGCGAACGGCTACATGCGCAACGTGGTCCGCGAGGCCTTCAACGAGGTCGGGTCCACCATGCCGGTGCAGTCGATCTACGGGCCCGGAAAGTCGAAGATGCTCGCCGACGTGCAGAAGCACGTCCACGACGCGCTGGGCAAGGACGGCGTCGTCATCGATCAGCTCACCATCAACGGCGCGCTCCGCCTGCCCGAGAACGTGGCGCAAGCCATCAACCGCGCGATGGAGGCCACTCAGAACGCGATCCAGAGCGAGAACCGCGTGCGTCAGGTGCGGGCGGAGGCGGACCAAGCGGTCACCCAGGCCACCGGCGGCGCCGAGGCCATGCGGCAGAAGGCCCAGGGCGAGGCGGACGCGCTCCTCATTCGCGCCCGAGCCGAGGCAAAAGCCAATGAAATCATAAGGTTGAGCGTTTCACCTACGGTCCTCCAGTACCGCGGGCTCGAGCGCTGGAACGGACAGCTTCCCGTGTACAACTCGGGCAACGGGCAGCTCCCGCTGCTCACGGTGGACGCCACCAAGCTAGGCGCGGGGCTAGACGAGGCGGCCCGGCAGAGGCGCCTGAAGGAGCTCCTCGACGAGCCGAGCCCCCACGGCGCCGCGCCCCAAGGCAGCCCGGCTGCCCCCACCGCCCCCACCGCCGCCGCGCCGCTCGCGCCCGCCCCTCCGGTCGTCCCCGCCGCCCCCGCAGCCCCGCAGAAGCCCTGAGGCCGCGCGAGCGCGTCGCGAAGCCGTTTGACGCCGGCAATCCCCCGGGCTATGTGGTGACGTGTCGGGGAAGGGTTGCAGGCGCTGGGCCTCACCGCTTTCGCGAGGCCCGCGACGCCGCTCGGTGGCGATACGGGCCGCTCCGTCGCCACCCGTGCCTGTCCGGCCGGAGCGCGACGCGACCGACACAACGAGCCGCCCGCGGCGAGGCCGACGGCGTGGCTTCCGAGGAGACCTGAATTTCATGACGTTCACTGAAGCCGCCGCGGAGGTCTTGCGCCTCGCGGGCAAGCCCCTCCACTACAAAGAAATCACCGAGCTCGCCGTCGAGAAGAACCTGCTCTCGCACGTGGGGAAGAGCCCCGAGGTGACCATGGGCGCCCGGCTCGCGGCCCTCCTGAAGAAGGAAGACAAGACCAACCCGATCATTCGCGTGAAGCCCGGCGTGTTCGCCCTCCGCGACTGGAACGAGAAGAAGAAGAAGAACGCCCCCGAGCCCGACGTCGCCGACGACGAGGGCGTGGAGGGCTCCGAGGTGAACGCCCTCGAGGTCGAGGCCGCGACCCGCGTCCAGCAGGCGCAGCTCCCCTTCGACGACGACGACGCGCCGGCGATGAAGGTCTCCGGGGAGGACGCCCTCCGCGCCGACCTCGCGGCCAGCGGGGCCGACGTGTTCGACGACGAGGAGGACGACGACCAGCCGATCCTCGCGCCGCCGCCCAGCAGCAGCGACGGGGTCGCGGCCGCCGAAGGGGGCCCGGATGGAGGTCGCCGCCGCCGCCGCCGTCGCCGCCGTGGGCGGGGAGCCCGCGACGAAGGGGGCGTCGAGGCGACCGGCACGGAGCGGACCGAGCCCGGCTTCTCCGTGGAAGGCGAAGACGCGGCGCCCGCGCGCGACCCGCTCGCGCCCGCACCGCGCCCCCAGATCCGCGAGCGCCACCAGATCATGGCCGGTGGGGCCCCGACGGGCATCGACGCCCCCGCCGCCGCCGAGCCCCGCGAGAGCGAGGACCTCTCCGGTCGCGAGCTCGCCGACGCCGCCGTCATGGTGTTGGGTGGTTTCGACCGCAACCAGGGCGCGATCGCGCAGCGCACCGTGGCGGAGGCGCTCGCGCGCCGCGGGCGGCTCGCGGGCGATCCGCAGCTGGCGCAGTCGCAGCTCATGGCGTCGCTCCGCGCCGACAACCTCCGGCGGCAGGACCAGGGTCAGCGACCGCGGTTCCGTTTCGCGCAGGGCTTCCGCGTCGCGCTCACCGACTGGGCCCTCAGCCCCGAGCTCGTTCGCCTCGAGCAAGAGGCCCTCGCCGCCGTGGAGCGCTACCGAGAGGCCGCGCGGCGCGCCATGCTCCGCAAGCTCCAGGAGCTGCCCGGGCACGCGTTCGTCGAGCTCGCGCTCCTCGCGCTCGAGCGCAGCGGCATGACGAACCTCCGCACGATCCGGCGCGCCGGCGCGCCGGGCGGCGAGTCGCATTTCGCCGCGACTCACAAGAACGGTGCCGACGAGATCCGCACCGCGATCGTGGTGCGGCGCGACGGGCGCGAGATTGGCCGCGAGCGGGTGACCGATCTCCGCGGGGCGCTCCACCACTACGGGCCTGCGCAAGCGGGCTGGCTCGTCACGACGGGCCAGGTCCTCTCGGGCGCCCGCGACGAGGCTGCGGCCCCGAACGCTGCGCCGGTGGCGCTGTTCGACGGCGTCGCGCTCGTCCGCCTGCTCGAGGAGTCCGACGTCGCCGTCATCCGCACGAAGCACGTGACCGCGATCCCCGATCTGGAGCTGCTCGAGATGCTCCGCGGCTGAGCGCTCGCGGGAGGGGGTGTGACGCGGCGTGAGCGCGCGCTGAGCCGTGAAGCGCGCTCGATCGCCCCGTTGAGCGAACGATGACCTCTTGTCGTGCGCGTGGGCCGAGGCCCGAGCGCACGTCCTGCCCCGCTCTCGACCCGGACAATCGACGACGCGCTATCCTCGCGGGGATGGCGCCGTCACGTCCACCCTCGCCCCACCCGCGTCAGCGCTGGCTCGGGCTCACGCTCACGCTCACGCTGACGCTCCCGGCGCTCGGCGGCTCGTGCCACGCGCAGCGCGGCGCGGACCCGGTCGCGGCGCGATCCGGGCCGGCCGACGGCGGCCTCGTCGCACCGACCGCGAGCCCCGCGCCGCGCGCGATCGTGCTCTCGTCCGAGGAGTACCTCGACCTGGTAGCCAGCACGCGCGCGGTGTTCTCGGCGCTCGCCGTCGATGCCGACGCGACCCACGCGTTCCTGGGTGTCCAGGTCCAGGGTGTCCCCCGCGCGAGCGCGCTCGCCGTGCTCACGCGCGCGACCGGTGACGCCCGGTTCTCCGGCGCCGCCCGCTATGTCCCCCTGGCAGTAGACGACCCCGGGGCCGCCGCCCCCACGACGGTGAGCGACATCATCGTTCGCGACCGACGCCTCTACGCGCTCTGGCACGACAACGCCGCCGCGTGGCTCTCCACCTACGAGCTCTCGCCAGAGGGGGCTCCGGACGAGGCGTCGCTCCGGGTGCTCCCCCTCGGCACGCTGGGCGGAGGGTCCACGGGGCGCCTTCTGCTCCCGCCCGCCGCGGGCGGGATCGCCTACGTCACGACCGCCTACACGGACGAGCTCGGGGTCGTCGAGCTCGATGATCGCGGCGTCCCGGTGCCCACGCGCCCCGACGCGCCCAACCCGCGCCGCGCGCGGCTCCCGCGGCCCGCGCTCGGATCGATCGCCCGCAGCGCCGACGGCCAGCGCCTCTTCATCGGGGCCGCGCAGGACACGCTGCTCGAGGTGCCGCTCCGCGCTCCCACGCCGACCGAGCCGGGGCTTCGCGGCATGCCGGGCTCCGCGACGAGCCACCTCGCCCACCGAGGCGCGGCCCCCTGCGTCGAGAATCGGACCGAAGGGGCGAACGCTCCGTGTACGGACGACCCCTACACGTTCGTCGCGACGGACGACGCCCTGTTCAGGACGGTTGGCCTGGGCCCCGCCCTGCGCGGCCGGGCGGCGCTCGAGCGTCTGGCACTGCCCACCGCTGGGCGGGCTCCGACCCCCGCTTCGCTCAACACGTCCACCTACGCGCTCGCGTTCGACCGCGCCGCGCGACCGGGCACGCCGCGGGGTGTGCTCTGGGCCGCCGAGGCGACCCGCGTCCGGGCAGTCGATGGGCGCGCGCTGGTGCGCGGGACCACCCTCGTCCCGCGCGCGCCAGACACGGGCCTCCCTCTTGGGATTCCAGTCGTCGACAGTGGGACAGGTCGCATCGTCTCGCACCTCGCGGTGGCCGCCGGCACCGGCACGGTGGTCGCGATGACGGAAGCGCTCGACGAGGAGCCCCAGCACGGCGACGTCGCGGCCGGCTACGCGCTTCGCGTCACCGCGCTCGCACACACGAACCCGGCGCGGCTGCGCTTCCCTTCCCTTCCAACCGTCGCCCAGGTGCTCACGACGGCGGACGGCGCCGACCAGCCGCTCGGCAGCGTGAAGCTCACGGGGCTCGGGCAGCCGTCCGAGTGGCTGCCGCTCGATCGCGCCCTCGGCGGCAACGGCGCGCGCAAGATGAATCGGCTCACGATTTCGCTCGGGGAGGACGCTCCCGCGCTCGTCGCCGACAACGAGGAGCTCGCGAGCGAGCTCGCAACCGCTCCTTCGTGGTCGGTGCGG